>DASVEG010000406.1:0-4106 GCA_036380695.1 Acidimicrobiales bacterium | reverse complement strand
CGCCCCGACCACCCCACCCACCTCGTGCTCGACCTCGATCCGCCGGAAGGGGCGGCGTTCGGCGCCGTCGTCGAGGCCGCGCATCTCGTGCGCGACACGCTCGCCGGCGTCGGGCTGGAGGGAGCCGTCAAGACCAGCGGCGCCAAGGGCCTCCACGTGTTCGTCCCTCTGGACGCTGACGTCGGTGCCGGCGACGCCGCGGCCGCGACCCGCGCGATCGCGGCCCGCGCCGAAGCCGCCAACCCGCGCGTCGCGACGACGGCGTTCATGAAGGACGACCGAGGCGGCCGGGTGTTCGTCGACGCCACGCGGGTGGGCGGGGCGACGGTCGTGGCCGCCTACAGCCCGCGCGTCCGGCCCGGCGTACCCGTGTCGTTCCCGCTGCCGTGGGACGAGATCGACGGCGTCGCGCCAGGCGACTTCACCGTTCGGTCCGTGCTCGAGCGGCTCTGCGACAGCGACCCGTGGGTCGACGCTATGCCCGCCCCTCAGGCGCTCCCGCCGGGTCTCGTCGAAGAGGGCGGCGCGATCGCGCCCGGCCGGGTCGAGGCGATGCACGAAGGCAAGCGTCGAGCCCGCGCCCGGCGGACGTAAGCGATCGATGACGGGCGACGAGGCGGTGCTCGAGCGGCTGCGGCGGATCTGTCTGGCGCTGCCAGAGGCCGAGGAGAAGCCGTTCGGCGGGCACACCGCCCCCGCATTCCGCGTCAGGGACAAGTTGTTCGTGATGACGTCGGAGGACGGCACGACGATGAACTGCAAGGGTGCGCCTGGGGTGCAGCAGGCGCTCGTCGGGTCCGATGCCGAGCGCTTCTTCGTTCCGAGGTACACCGGCAAGAACGGCTGGGTCGGCGCGCGACTGGACGTTGAGCAGGACTGGGACGAGATCGCCGAGCTCGTCGAGGAGAGCTGGCGCATGACGGCCCCGAAACGAGTGGTGGCGGCGTTCGACGCCGCGCGCGAGTAGCTCGCGCGCGGTCAGCCGGTCGGTAGCAACGCTCGCGGGGCGCCCGGTGGTCGGGTCGTGCGCGTGAGGCCGCGCGGGTCGGTGACCTCGACCGTGGCGTCGGGCAGCAGCTTGGCCTCGAAGCCGCGTTTGGAGTGCAGCAGGGAGTGGTGTCTTCGGCACAGCAACACGAGGTTCGAGAGGTCGGTGCGACCGCCCTCGCTCCACCAGCGAACGTGGTGGGCGTCGCACCACGCCGGGGGTCGGTCGCACCGGGATAGCGGCAGTGGCGATCACGCACGGCCAGCGCGGTGCGTTGAGCGGCGGACACGACGTCGGTGGCGTGCCCGAGGTTCAGGATCCGGCTCGTGGCCCCGGCGACGCGGTCGGCGACGACGCGGCTGATCGAGCAGTCGCACAGGTATCGCCCCAGCGTCCCGGAGCGAAGGCGGAGACCGAAGTCGACCATCTCGCCCGCGCCGGTGTCGGTTGCGTCGACGACCAGCGCGACGTGCGGCCGGCGGCGCGCCGGCAGGTCGATCTCGTGGTGGTCGAGGAAGAACCGGCAGATGTCGACCAGCGCCTCGGCTCGGCGCCGTGGGGCGGGCGTGTCGAGGTCGGCGGTGTCGGCGGCCGCGAGCGCGGGGCGATCACCGACCCGCCGTCCCCGTCGAACGTGCCGTTCGTGACGAAGCGACCCTCGAGGGTTGCGGAGTGGTGCAGCGAGAGGTCGGGGTCGTCCGGCTCGCGGTCGAGCTCGGCGTCGGCCCTGGCGCGCCATTCGGTCAACAAGCGGTTCGTGTCGTCGACCGACAGCCCCACGAGCGCAGGCACGAACGCGTGCTCGGCTTCGGCGAACAGGGCAGTGCTCGCATCGGTGAGCTGCGCGGCGACGGCTCGCACCTGGCCGTTGGAGATGTCGCCGTCTGCCCAGGCCGCGGCCAGCGTGGGCAGCTGCAGGAGCCGCCGGCCGAGGACGGCGAGGCGATGGGCGCCCGGCCCGGCATACCCCTCGTCGCGCAGCCACGTCTTCATCGACGTCGCGCCTGTGAGGTCCCACAGACCGGCAGCGTCGAAGCGGCCGACCGCGGTGGCCAGCTTCGCCGACAGGCGATCGTGAATCGCGAGCAGCGACCGCAGGGTGCGCTCGTCGACCGGCACGTCCAAGTCGTCGACGGCGGCTGCGAGCGAGGCGAACAGATGTTCGTATCGTACCCCTCCCAACCCTCGCAATCAACGCGAAAACGCAGGAATTCGGGCGTGGTCTCGGACGCGGACGGCGGTATGCGGCCGGATACGTCGCCGGGACGGCTTTCCTTCGACGACCGTCCCTCTGGGGGCCGCGATTGCAAGAAGGCGACCGGCTCCGGGGGGTCCAAAGACGCGTGCGGCGAGCGGCTGGGGGGCGGCGAGCGAGCGAGCGGGGTAAGCCCCAAGGCGCTTGTGGTCGCTAAACGGCGTAGAACAGTGTGAAGTGACCAAAAGCAAGGCGCGGAACCGGGCCCAACGAACGCGCCAACCGGGGCGCCCCGCACGACCCGGCACGACCCGGCACGACCCGGCACGACCCGGCACGAACGGCACCAACGGCACGACGGGCAGCACCGGCGGTATCCCGAACGCGACGCGTCCGCGGCCGCGCGAACGCTGTTTCCGAGCGTGGGCGGTTGGACACAAATGGTGACGTGCAGGAGCAGGCCGCGATTCAAGGTCACCGTTGGGTTCGTCGCGGGACGGCAGCCGCTTGCTTGGACGCCATCGCCTTCGCGGCTCCGAGCGTCGCCGGCGTCGTCGCCGCCATCGCGGTGCCGACGGTGCTGCGGCCCGCGCCCGGCGCGACGACCGTCGCCGTGTGGGTGCTCGCGGTCGTGGCCGGCGTCGTCGTGGCGATGGCAACCGACCGGCTCGCCCGGCGCCTGCTACCCCTGGTCGTGCTCCTCCGGCTGTCGCTCGAGTTCCCCGACCGCGCGCCGTCGCGCTTCAAGGTCGCGCTTCGCGCCGGCGCCCTTCGCCATCTCGACCGGCGCTTGCGCGCGGTGGCGCAGACCGGTGTCGGCGGCGACCCGAACGACGCCGCGGCGCGCATGCTCGAGCTGCTCGCCGCGCTGACGCGTTACGACCGCCGCACGCGCGGGCACTCCGAACGGGTCCGCGCCTTCACCGATTTGATCGCGACCGAGATGCGACTGTCGCCGGTCGAGCGCGACCGGCTGCGGTGGTCCGCGTTGCTGCACGACATCGGCAAACTCCACGTCGACGTCGAGGTCTTGAACAAGCCCGGCTCGCTCGACGGTCGCGAGTGGGACGAGATCAAGGCGCACCCGCACGTCGGTGCGCAGATCGCGAGCCCGCTCCTCCCATGGCTCGGAGAGTGGGGGACGGCGATCGCGCACCACCACGAGCGATGGGACGGGCGGGGCTACCCCCACGGCGTGCAGGGTGAGGACATCGCGCTGGGCGCTCGCATCGTCGCCGTCGCCGACGCCTTCGAAGTGATGACCGCGGCCCGGTCGTACAAGGCGCCGCTCGCCGTCGCGGACGCGCGCGCCGAGCTGTTGAAGTGCGCGGGCACGCAGTTCGACCCCGCCATCGTTCGTGCGCTCTTCGCCGTGTCGATCACGCGGCTGCGCTGGGTCGTCGGACCGGCCGCATTCGTCCTGACGCTGCTGCCCGGCGCTCGAAAGGCGTGGGCGTCCGGCCGCATCGCTCCCACCCCCGCCTTGCGGCTCGGGGTCGCCGCGCTGTTCGCCGCCGTGGCCATCCCCGCAACCGAGGGCTCGACGGGCACCGACGCCGTCGACGGCGGACCGCAAGCGACGGCCGGCGCCGCCGGCACCGGCACCGCCGAATGGGCCGCGGTCAAGGGGATCTCCATCGAAGCGGATGCGCACCGCGCGACGCCGGGCGCGTTCGTGTCGCCGTTCACGCCCGAACACGCGGCCGCCACCGCAGCGACCGCAGGCACAGCAGGCGCGCCGGCATCCGACGGCACGGTCGTGACAGCGACGTCCGCGGCCGCGGACCCCTCACTGGTCACGCAAGACGTCGCCGCGACGCAGGACGCCACTCCCACCGCACGGGCGTCCGGCGGCGTGGGCAGCAGGGACCGCGCGGGACTGCGGTCGCCCGCCCGTGCCTCGTGGCCGGCACCGGCTCCCTC
>DASVEG010000405.1:0-2895 GCA_036380695.1 Acidimicrobiales bacterium | reverse complement strand
CGCTTCACCCGGTCGACCTCGGCGGCCTGCTCCTCGACCGACAGGTTGCGGTGGATCACACCGATGCCGCCGAGACGCGCCATGGCGATCGCGAGGCGGGCTTCGGTGACCGTGTCCATCGCCGCGGAGATGAGCGGGATCGCGAGAGTGACCGACTTCGTCAGGCGCGTCTCGGTGGAGGCTTCCGCGGGGAGGACTTCCGACTCGGCGGGGACGAGCAGCACGTCGTCGAACGTGAGCCCTTCGCGGCCGAATTTCTCATCGAAGGAGGAGGGACGATCCGGACGTTCGGAGGCCATGGATCATCCTACGACAGGTCGTGGCGTTAGCCCGCACCCATCCCGACGCCTTGCGAACGCTGCAGGGCCTTGCCCTCCGTCTGCAGGGCGGGGGCGACCATGACCTCCGCCTTCTGGAACTCCTTGAGCGTCTCGTAGCCGGTCGTCGCCATCGAGGCGCGCAGCGCGCCGAACAGGTTGAGCCGGCCGTCGTTCTCGTGCGCCGGCCCGACGAGGATCTCCTCGAGCGTGCCGATGCGGCCGACCTCGACCCGCGCGCCGCGGGGCAGGGTCGGGTGGAACGTCGCCATGCCCCAGTGAAAGCCGCGACCTGGCGCCTCGTGCGCGGCGGCGAGAGGCGAGCCGATCATCACCGCGTCGGCGCCGCACGCGAACGCCTTCGCGATGTCGCCGCCCCTGCTCATCCCGCCGTCGGCGATGACGTGGACGTACACGCCCGTCTCGTCGAGGTGGCGCATCCTCGCCCCGGCCGCGTCCGCGATCGCCGTCGCTTGAGGCACGCCGACGCCGAGCACACCCCGCGTCGTGCACGCGTTGCCGGGGCCGACGCCGACGAGCACGCCGACCGCGCCCGTGCGCATCAGGTGGAGCGCGGCCTGGTACGACGCGCACCCGCCGACGATCACCGGGATCTCGAACTGGCGGATGAACTTCTTCAGGTTGAGCGGCTCGACCGTGCGCGACACGTGCTCGGCGGACACGACCGTGCCCTGGATCACGAACAAGTCGAGCTCGGCGTCGACGATGTGCTTGGCGAACTGCTCGACCCGCTGAGGCGTGAGCGACGCGACGGACACGACGCCTGCGGACTTGATCTCGCGGATGCGCTCGACGATGAGCTCGGCGCGGACGGGCTCGGCGTAGATCTCCTGCATGCGCGCCGTCGCCTTGGCGTGGTCGAGGCCGGCGATCTCCTCCAGCAGCGGCGTCGGATCGTCGTACCTCGTCCAGAGTCCCTCGAGGTTGAGCACGCCCGCGCCCCCGAGGCGGCCGATCTCGATCGCGGTCGCGGGGCTCATCGCACCGTCCATCGCCGCACCGAGCAGCGGCAGTCCGAACTGGTAGGCGTCGATCTCCCAGGAGATGTCGACGTCTTCCGGGTCGCGCGTGCGCCTGCTCGGGACGATCGCGATGTCGTCGAACCCGTACGCGCGACGACCGGACTTGCCGATCCCAATCTCGACTTCGGCCACGAGCGGCGAGTGTAGGTGGCGGTTACGTCGTGCCGAGGTAGGCGAAGGGTTCGAAGGGCAGGTTGCGGACGATCGTGTACGCGAGCGCGCCGCCGATGAGCAGGCGCGGCGCGAGGGGCGACGCGAGCGGCGAGGTCAGTGGCCTCCCCTTGCGACGCTGGACCACCCACACCGCCGCGACCGCTGCGAGCACCGGGAGCGCGATGACGTAGAGGGCGTTGAAGTCGAGCGCGGCGGCGACGTCGCCCCGCAGGAGCGCGAACGTGGCGCGGGTCGCGCCGCACAACGGGCAGTCGAGGCCGGTCAGCGTGCGGAGCGGGCAGGGGATGCCGGTTGGTATGTCGACCGCGAGCGTGGCCACGTGTCGCGCCAGGTCCACGGGCGAAACGGTAGCCCCGGTAGCGTCCGGCCTGGCATGCGAGGGCTCGGGACGATCGTCAACGTCGTCGCCATCGTGGCTGGCACGTCGGTCGGCCTGCTGGTCGGGCCGCGGGTGCCCGACCGCGTGCGCGTCACGGTGCTGCAGGCGGTCGGGCTCGTGGTCGTCGCCCTCGGCGTTCGCGAGGTGGTCGCCAGCGACAACGTCGTGTTTCCACTGGTGGCCGTCGTGCTCGGCACGCTCGTCGGGGAGGCGCTCCGGGTCGAAGACCGGCTGGAGGCCGTCGGCGAGCGCGTGCGGAGGCGTGCGGAACGGGGACGCGCCAGCGACGCGGGTGGCCAGTCCACCTTCGTCGAGGGGTTCGTGGCCGCGACGCTGCTGTATTGCGTCGGGCCGCTGGCGGTGCTTGGGTCGATCGAAGACGGGCTGACCGGCGACGTCGGCCTGCTCGCGGTGAAGAGCGCGCTCGACGGCCTCGTCAGCGTGATCTTCGCGGCGACGCTCGGCTGGGGGGTCGGCTTCAGCGTCATCCCGCTCGCGCTCTACCAAGGCGCCATTACCGTCGCCGCCGGCGCCGCCGACGCCGTCCTGACCGACCGCATGATCCTCGAGACCAGCGCGACCGGCGGCGTGATGATCCTCGGCATCGGCGTCCGCCTGCTCGAGGTCAAGCACGTGCGGGTCGGGTCGATGCTGCCGGGCGTCTTGATCGCGCCGGTGCTGGTGGCGTTGTTCGCTCGGTAGGCGAGCTCGCAGTCGGGCGGCCGCGCGGCCGTCGGAGCGGGACGGTGCGACGCCACCCCGAACGGACCGGGCGGGCAAAGAATGGGGTGGCTCGTGCCCGAGGCGCTCGTGACGCTGTATGCCGACGAGAACCACGGAGGTGGTGCGATCGGCTTGTTCGAGGCGCGTTTCTATGACGACGCGGACCTGCGCGGGCTCGGGAACGACTGCGTCTCGTCGTTCATCGTCGCTTCGGGGTACGCGGTGACGCTGTATGAGGACGCGAGGTTCCGCGGGAACT
>DASVEG010000404.1:0-12201 GCA_036380695.1 Acidimicrobiales bacterium | reverse complement strand
GTCGTGGACCGGTACCTCCTGGACCGGTACCTCCTGGACGGGTACGTCGTGGACGGGCACGTCGTGGACCGGTACGTCGTGGACCGGAGGCCAGTGGACCGGCGGTCCGTGGTTCGGGACGTCGTGGACGGGCACGTCGTGGACGGCGAGCGCATGGACGGGCACCTCCTGGACGGGTACCTCGTGGACGGGCACGTCGTGGACGGGCACGTCGTGGACCGGTACCTCGTGGACCACCGGCCTCTACGAGGACGACATGTTCCTCACCTCCTTCTGGGGGGCGAAGGCGCCGAGGGCGAAGAGGATCCCCGGCGAGCCCGTCGACCTGGCCGAGCTGCAGCTCGCGGCGAGCGTCTGAGCGTGAGGATGAACCGCCTCCAAGCGCTCGTGACCACGGTGCTGGTCACGGGGGCACTCGCCCTCGGGAGCGCCGCGCCCGGCGCGCTCAACGACGCGCTGCCCGACGTCTGGAAGCTGGCGCTGACCGCCGGCCTCTTCTATGCGGGCGAGCGGGCCATGTTCCACATCCGCTTCGGCCGCGACGGCCAGTCGTTCAACTGGGCGGAGACGGCGCTCGTGGTCGGGCTCTTCCTCGTGCCCTCGGTGTGGCTGCGGTTGCTCGCGCCGGTGGGCGTCGGGCTCGTGCACCTCCTGCGCGGCCGCGAGCGGGTGAAGATCGCGTTCAACGCGCTGTCGTGCGCGACAGGCGTGCTCCTCGCGCAGGGGATCATGCACGTCCTCGGCCAGGCCGACCGCCTCGAGCTCGCGCCGGTGTCGGTTGCCGCCGTCGCGCTGGCGTCGTTCGTCTTCTTCCTGTGGAACGGGATCACGGTGTCGCTCGCGCTCGCGTTCTCGCAGGGGCTGCGGTTCCGCGACGTGCACGGGCGCGCGTTCGTGCTCAACGTGCTCGTGTGGGTGGGCAACACCGCGCTCGGGATCCTCGTCGTCGCCTTGGCGACCGAGCAGCCGGGGATGCTCTGGCTGCTCCCCGTCATCCTCGGGCTGCTGTACCTCGCCTACCGCAGCTACCTGCAGGCGATGCAGGAGCGCGACACGTGGCAGCTGCTGCAGCAAGCGTCTCGGGAGCTGTTGCAGGTCGATCAGGGCCGCCTCGCCGAGGTCGTGGTCGAGCGGGCGATCCGGCTGTTCGGTGCCGAGCTCGCGGACTTGCTTCTCGTCGACAGCGAGCCGGGCACGACCGTGCGCGTCGCGCGCCGCTGGGCGAGCGGGCAGGTCGACTGGTTCGACGGCGAGCCGTTCGACGTCGCAGGCTCCATCTGGGGCAGGGTGCTCGCGGACCGCGAGCCGTTCGAGCTCGTCGCCCGCACCGCGGCCGCGCCGCACCGCGACGACCTCGAGTCGCTCAACCTGTCGATGTGCCTCGTCGCACCCCTGCTCGTGCAGGACCGCTGCATCGGCGCGCTGCGCCTTGGGTTCGGCGAGCGCACCAAGGTCCGCACCCGCGACCGGCAGGTGTTCGAGACGTTCGCCAACAACGTCAGCGCCGCGGTGCACAACGCGCGCCTGTTCGACGAGATGCGCACGATGGCGCTGCACGACCCGCTGACGGGGTTGCCGAACCGCACGCTCCTCCTCGACCGCCTGGAGCAGGCGCAGCACCGCGCCCGCCGGCGCGGCGGCGCGCACCTCGCCGTGCTGTTCCTCGACCTCGATCAGTTCAAGGTCGTGAACGACTCGCTCGGGCACGACGTCGGCGACCGCCTCCTCGTCGCCGCGGCCCGGCGCATCACGACGGTGCTGCGCCCTGGCGACACGGCGACGAGATTCGGCGGCGACGAGTTCGTCGTCGTCTGCGAAGACGTCGACGACGGCGAGCACGCGTTGGAGATCGCCGAGCGCCTCTCCAGCGTGTTGCGGGCTCCGTTCACGCTCGGCGACCAGGAAGTGTTCGTTACCGTGAGCATCGGCGTCGCGCTGGCCACCGGTGCCGACGCCGAAGACCCCTCCGCGTTGCTGCGGGACGCCGACGCCGCGATGTACCGGGCGAAGGACCGCGGTCGCGCCCGGTGCGAGATCTTCGACCAGGGCATGCGTGCGGTGGTCGTCGCCCGTCTCGAGACGGAGAGCGACCTGCGGCGCGCGGTCGAGCGGGGCGAGCTGCGCCTCCACTACCAGCCGACGTTCAGCATCACCACGCAAGAAGTCGTCGGCGCCGAGGCGTTGGTGCGTTGGGCCCATCCCGAGCGCGGCCTGCTCGGCCCCGCGGAGTTCGTGCCCCTCGCCGAGGAGACGGGGCTCATCGGGTCGGTCGGCGGATGGGTGTTGGAGGAGGCGTGCCGGCAGCTGGCGACGTGGGCGGCGCGCCCGCACTTCCTCCCCGAAGACTTCACGCTCGCGCTCAACCTGTCGGCCCACCAGATCTCCGACCGGCGTCTCGTCGACATCGTGACCGCCGCGATCGACCGGCATCAGGTGAACCCGAGGCAGCTCTGCCTCGAGATCACCGAGAGCGCCCTGCTCGACAACGTCGAGGGCGCGTTGGAGACGCTCCACCGGTTGCGGACGACCGGCGTGCGCCTCGCGCTCGACGACTTCGGGACGGGGTACTCCTCGCTGTCGTACCTCCACCAGCTGCCGGTCGACATCGTCAAGATCGACAGGTCGTTCATCGCCCGCATCGGGTCGACCGCGCGTGACCGCGCCGTGCTCGGGGGGATGCTCGACCTCGCCCACGCGCTCGACCTGACCGTCGTCGCCGAGGGCGTCGAGACGCCCGCCCAGCTCGCCGAGCTCCAGGCCCTCGAATGCGACGTCGCCCAGGGTTGGTACTTCGCGCAGCCCCAGGCCGCGTCCGAGGTCGAGAGCGCCCTTGCGTCCGCGACCGTCACCCTGACCTGACCTGACCTGACCTGACCTGACCTGACCCGACCCGACCCGCCCCGCCCACCGCCCCGACCCGCCCACCGCCCCGCCCGCCCGCCCGAACGCGCTTTTTCGCAGTAGTCCGCGCTCCGCGCGGTGGTGTTGCGAGAAAGCGCGGCGCTCGGCTCTCGGGTGCGGCGCAAGGGGTCCGTCGTTGACGGGAAGCCGGGTGAACGGGCCGAAAGCGGGGTGCGCCTAACCTGCGCCGCCGATGGCGATCTCGGTACGGATCGATCCCGAGCGGCTCGCGGCACCTGCCGGGAGCGACGTCGACGGCACGGTGTCGCTCACCAACCCGCACGACGCCGCAGTCCACGTGCGGGTCGTCGTCTCCGGCGAGATCGCGGGCTGGGCCTCGGTGGAGCCGTCCGAGCTGCTCCTCGGCCCTGGCGAGACGGTCGACTGCCAGCTGCGGATCCGCCTCCCGCGCGGCGCGCCCGGCGGCGTCGGCCACGTCCCCTTCGTCGTGCGCGCCCTGTCGGACGTCGAGGGCATCGGCGGCGCCACCGCGGAGGGCTGGCTGGCGGTCGAGGGGCAGGCCGAGCTCGCGCTGCGGGTCGTGCCAGGCACGCCACGCGGCACGGTCGCGGCGTCCGCCAAGGTCGCGGCCGACAATCTCGGCGACCTTCCCGCGCGGGCGCAGCTCGTCGTGCAGGCGCCGGACACGGCCGCGGTCGGGATCGAGCCGGACAGCGTCATCATCGAGCCGGGCGAGACGGCGTGGGCGAAGGTGACGATTCGTCCCCACAAGAAGTTCTTCTCCGGGCCGGTGCGATCGCACGAGTTCTGGGTCCGGCTCGAACCCCTCGGCGGCGCACGGGTCAGCGTCGAGGGTCGGATGGCGCAGCGTTCGCTGCTCGTCGGCGTCGTCCCGAAGGTCGTCGCCACGGTCGCCGCCGTCGCGTTGTTCGCCTTCGGCCTCGGCCAGATGGCCGGCAGCGAGCGGCCGACCGAGCTGTCGTCCGACTCGCCGATCGTCACGTCCACAACGACGACGACCACCGCGCCTGCGACGACCGCGCCGCCGCCGTCCGCGGGCGCCACCGTGCCCCCGCCGACGACCACGACGATCCCGTTGAAGGACCGACCGATCGCGTTCCAGAGCATGCGCGACGACAACTTCGAGATCTACGCGTCGAAGCCGGACGGGAGCGAGCCGCGGAACCTCACGCTCAACCTCGCCCACGACAGCGAACCGGCGTGGTCGCCGGACGGTTCGAGGATCGCCTTCGACAGCGACCGGTCGGGCAACTTCGACGTGTGGGTGATGAACGCCGACGGCACTAACCCCATCCAGCTCACGACGGAGCTGACACCGGACGGGTACCCGACGTGGTCACCCGACGGCACGCGCCTCGCGTTCCTGACGTTCCGCGACGGCAACAGCGAGATCTACGTGATGAACGCCGACGGCACGGGCCAGGCGCGGCTGACGAAGAACGCGGCCGACGACGGCAGGCCGATGTGGTCGCCCGACGGGTCGAAGATCGCGTTCCACACATACCGCGACGGCAACTACGAGATCTACGTGATGAACGCCGACGGCACGTCGCCCGTGAACCTGTCGAACAACCCGGCGGCCGACCAGAACCCGTCGTGGGCGCCGAACGGCGCGCGACTCGCGTTCGACTCCACGAGGGACGCGCCGAAGAGCGAGCTGTACCTCATGGGCGCCGACGGCTCGTTGCCCGTGCGGCTGACCACCAACGACGCCGTCGACAAGTGGGCCGACTGGTCGCCGGACGGCACGAAGATCGTCTTCCAGTCCGACCGCGAAGCCGACATGGAGCTGTACACGATCGGTGCAGGCGGGGGGAACGCCAAGCGCATCACCGAGTTCCCCGGGGTCGACGCCGAACCGACCTGGTAGCGCCTCCCGTTAGGCCGCGGGCGGCGACTGCGGGTGCACGTGGGCCGGGCGAAGCGACGCGTCGCCGACGATGTCGCGCAGCGCACCGAGGAACGCACGCGCCGGCGCGCCCGGCAGCGCGCGGCGGCGGAGCGCGACGCCGACCTCTCGGCGGGGGAGGCCGCGCACCGCGACCGGACGGGTGCTCCCTTGCAAGTCGGTGGGGATGGCGGTGGCGGGGACGATGGCCGCACCCTGACCCGCGATGGCCAGCGACGCGATCAGGCGGATGCCGTCGAGCTCGGCCCGCGACCGGAGGGCGACGCCCGCCCCGAGAGCGGCGCGGTCGATGAGCTGCCGGAACGCCGTGCCACGCGGCGGGAGGAACAGCGGGATGTCGGCGAGCTGTGAGAGGCCCACGTTGCGGGTGCGGGCGAGCGGGTGGTCGGCGGGCACGAACAGGAGGAGGTCTTCGTCGAAGAGCGGCTCGGTGACGACGTCTGGCGATGGAAGCGGGAGGTTCACGACCGCGAGGTCGAGGCGGCCGGTCACGAGCTGCGGTTCGAGCGACGTCGAGGTCGCGTCGACGATCTCCATGTCGACGTGCGGGTGCCGGCTCGCCATCTCGTCGAGGAGGAGCGGGACGAGCCAGCGCGCGGTCGTGCCGATGATCCCGGCGCGCACGCGGCCGGTCACGTCGTGCTTCAACGCGGCGACGTCGGCCACCAGCGCGTCGAGCTCGGCCTGCACGCGGCGCGCCCGCTCGACGACGGCTTCGCCCTCCTGCGTCAGCCGGCCCGCTTGGCGGTCGACGAGCGTTGCGCCCAGCTCGCGCTCGAGGCGGCGGATGTGGGTCGACACGTTCGACTGGACGGTCGTGAGCGCGTCGGCCGCCGCGCTGAACGTGCCGTGATCGGCGACGGCGACGAGGGCGTGGAGCTGACGGAGGTCCATCGCTACGAATGATGACAGGTATCTCTACAAACTGTTGGACAGATTGCGAGCCCACCGGTTCAATGGGACCAAGACAGCAAGCCCGAGCGCTGCCGGACCCCCCCACCGGTGACGCTCAAAGAGTGCGAAGGCCCCGGCAACCCCCCAGCCGGGGCCTTCGTCGTTCCCGGGTTTCGGCGCTCTCCCCAAAAACCGAGACGGCAGCGAGGGGTAGCGTCCGGGCATGGCGACCACGGCCGCGTTCTTCGATCTCGACCGGACGGTGCTCCGCGGCGCCAGCGGCCCGATACTCACCGAGGCGTTGCAGGCCGCAGGGCTCGCGCCCGACCGCAGCGTGCCGGGGCAGGGACTGCTCTACCGCCTGTTCGACATCGTCGGGGAGACGCTCCCCTCGATGGCTCTCGCCCGGGCCGCGGCGCTGGTGACGAGGGGCTGGCCCCGCGAAGCCGTCCAGGCCGCGGCGAACGAGGTGGCGGAGAAGCTCGACACCCTCGTCGCTCCGTACGCGCGCGGGTTGCTCGACGAGCACCGCAAGGCCGGCCGCCCCGTCGTGCTCACGACGACGACGCCGTACGACCTGATCTGCCCGTTCGCCGAGCGGCTCGGCTTCGACGACGTCGTGGCGACGCGGTACGCCGAGGACGCAGATGGCGCGTACACCGGCAAGCTCGAGGGCGAGTTCGTGTGGGCTGCGGGCAAGCTGCGCGCCGTCCGGCGGTGGGCCGATGCCCAGGGCGTCGACCTCGCGGGCAGCTACGCCTACTCCGACAGCGTGTACGACCTCCCGCTGCTCGGCGCCGTCGGCCACCCCCACGCGGTGAACCCCGACCCCCGCCTGCTCGCGGTGGCGGCGGTGCGCCGCTGGCCCGTGCGCTGGCTCGACGTGCCGCCGGGCGTTCCGAAGTTCGCCGGCATCGAGCCCTTCGACATCGTGCGCCTCGGTGCGCGGCCCGAGCTCATCCCGTACGCCCGCTTCGTCTTCGAAGACGTCGACCGCGTCCCGAGGGACCGCGGCGCCATCGTCGCCGCCAACCACCGCAGCTACTTCGACCCAGTCGCGATGGGTCTGCTCGTGGCGCGGGCTGGCCGCCCGCTGCGCTTCCTCGGCAAGAAGGAAGTGTTCGACGCCCCGGTGATCGGTCAGCTCGCGCGGGCCATGGGTGGCATCCGGGTCGACCGCGGCACGGACACCGCGGGCGACTCGCTCGCCGACGCGACGCATGCACTGCAGGCGGGCGAGCTCGTGGGGATCATGCCGCAGGGCACCATCCCGCGGGGGCGCGAGTTCTTCGACCCGGTCCTCAAGGGGAAGACGGGCGCCGCCCGCCTCGCCGCCGCCACCCGTGCCCCGGTCATCCCCGTCGGCGTGTGGGGGACGGAGAAGGTGTGGCCGCGATCGGCCCGCGTCCCGAACCTGCTCAACGTGACGAACCCGCCCGTCGTGACCGTCCGGGTCGGCGACCCAGTCGAGCTCGGCTACGAGGACGCGCGCGCGGACACGGAGGCGATCATGCGGGCGATCGTCGCGTTGCTCCCGCCCGAGGCGCGCATCCCCCACGAGCCGACCGAGGAAGAGCTCAAGCTCACGAAGCCGCCGAAGTAGCGGCGGGGGCGCCGAGCTCGACGCGTAGCTGGAACGGCTCGGGCGTCGGCTCGGGTTCGGACGCGATCTCGCCGATCAACGCGATCACCAGCGCGCCGATGACGAGCGCCGAGACGGCGATGTGCGCGATCGCGATCCACTTCGCCGGCGCGAGGAGCTTCTCGCCGGTGAGGTTGCCCTCCGACAGCGCGATCCGCTTGCGCGCCGCCGACGCGAGCGGCAACGCGACGATCGCCAGCAACGGGAAGCAGGTGAGCCACGAGAGGATGGCGCAGATCAGAGCGCCGACCGCGGCGCCGTCCGTCTTCTGGGTCGGGTACACCGTGTACCCGTAGGAACCCTGCGGGTAGCCCGGCGGCATGCCGTAGCCGCCCGCGGGCGTGTACCCGGGCGGTGGCGGCGGAGGCACCTGCGACTGGGGCGGGTAGTAGCCGGGCGGTGGCGGAGCGGGCGCTGGAGCGGGAGCGGGCGGCGTCGGGGACGGCGTTGGCGGGACGTTCCGGTCGTCGTCCGGCGACGCCCAACCGCCCCCGCCAGAGCCGTCTCCCCAAGAGGCCACGGCAAGACCTTAGGGCTACACCGACGCGCCGGCGCGACCCACGGCCTTCGCCTCCGCCTGCCGCCCGCGCTCGATGGGGACGACGTGCCACCAGTGGTGCACCGTGGCGTCCCAGCGGCCGAGGATGCCGGCGGCGCGGGGCGATCCGGTGAGCTCGTGGTGGCGTTCGACCAGCCAGCGCAGCTCGACGAGACCCTGCGCATCGGGTCGCGCCGCCTCGACGAGACCGGTGTTGAGGCGGACGGCGAGGGTTGCGTCCGGATCGTGGATGAACGCTTGCCCGCCGGTCATCCCGGCGCCGACGTTGTACCCGACCGGCCCCAACACCACGACCGTCCCGCCCGTCATGTACTCGCACAGGTGGTCGCCCGCGCCCTCGACGACCGCTGTCGTGCCGGAGTTGCGCACGCCGAAGCGCTCGCCCACCGACCCGGCGATGAACACGTCGCCGCCCGTCGCGCCGTAGAGGCAGGTATTGCCGGCGAGCACGGGCGCGCCGGCGTCGTCGGCCGGCGGGCGGATCACGATGCGACCGCCGGCCATGCCCTTGCCGACGTAGTCATTGGCCTCGCCCACGAGCTCGAGCTCGATGCCGTGGGTCAGGAACGCGCCGAAGCTCTGGCCGGCTTCGCCGTCGAACCGCGCGATGGCGGTCCCTCGCGGCGCGCGGCCGCCGAACTCGAGCGCGACCGCCCCGCCGAGCGCGGCGCCGACCGTGCGGTCCGCGTTGGTGATCGCGTACGCGAGCCCCACGTCCTCGCCGTCCCAGATCGGGCGGAACCCCTCGGCGAGCAGCCGGTCGCCCAATGTCGACCGCGGCCGCTGGAGGTCGACGGGCGCGACGAACCGCCTGGGCTCCGCGGCCACCGCCGCGGTCGATGGCGAAGGCGCGCGGAGCAAGGGGGAGAGGTCGACGGCGTCGGCCCGCGCGTCGCCCGTCGAGCGTTGCCGGAGGCAGTCGACGCGACCGATGGCGTCGTCGAGCGAGCGGAAGCCGAGGGACGCGAGCAGCTCGCGCACCTCGCCCGCCACGAACGTCATGAACGCGGCAACGCCTTCCGCCGTCCCCGTGAAGTTCTTGCGCAGGTCGGCGCGCTGGGTCGCGATGCCGGGCTTGCACGTGTCCTTGTGGCACGAACGCAACATGATGCAGCCCTCGGCGATCATCGCCGCGGTGCCGAACGAGAACTCGTCCGCTCCGAGGAGGGCGGCGAGCATCACGTCGCGGCCGGTGAGCAGCCCGCCGTCGACGCGCAACCTCACGCGTGAGCGCAGCCCGTTCTCCACGAGCACCTGTTGCGTCTCCGCGAGACCCAGCTCCCACGGCATGCCGGCGTGCTTGATCGACGACAGTGGCGACGCGCCGGTGCCACCGTTCGCGCCGCTGATCTGCACGACGTCGGCCAGCGCCTTCACGACTCCCGCGGCGACGGTGCCGACCCCGTCTTCGGCGACGAGCTTGACCGACACGTCGGCGTACGCGTTCACCTGCTTCAGGTCGTAGACGAGCTGCGCGAGGTCTTCGATCGAGTAGATGTCGTGGTGAGGCGGCGGCGAGATCAAGGTGACGCCGGGCTGCGTGTGGCGGAGCCGGGCGATCTCCTCGCTCGCCTTGTTGCCGGGGAGCTGGCCACCCTCGCCCGGCTTCGACCCTTGAGCGATCTTGATCTGCAGCTCGTCCGCGAACGCGCAGTACTCCGGCGTCACGCCGAAGCGGCCGGAAGCGATCTGCTTGATGCGCGAGTTCTTGTCGCCGGTCGCGTTGCCGCGCGTCCGGTAGCGGGCTGGGTCCTCGCCGCCTTCGCCGCAGTTCGACATCCCGCCGATGAGGTTCATCGCCTCGGCCAGGGTCTCGTGCGCCTCGCGCGACAGCGAACCGTGCGACATGGCGCCGGTCGAGAAGCGGCGGACGATCGCGTCGACGGGCTCGACCTCGTCGAGCGCGATCGGTTCGCCCGCTGGCACGAGCTCGAGGAAGTCGCGCACCTCGACCGGGGGCCGCCCGTCGACGAGCGACGTGTACCGCCGGTACCCGTCGTCGCTGCCGTCGCGGATGGCCTTCTGCAGCAGGTGCGCGGCCGCCGTCGCCCGGAGCGCGTCGACGACGTCCTTGTTGTGCGCGTGGTACTCGCCACCGCGCTTGGTGCCCTTGTCTCGGAAGTAACCGGGGCTCGCCGGCCGCGCCGCGGCGTGGCGTTGCATCACGTCTTCGCCGAGGTCGCCCCAGCCGATGCCCCCGACAACGGAAGGCGTGCCGGTGAAGCACACGTCGACGACGTCCGGGCCGAGCCCGACCACCTCGAAGATCTGCGCGCCGCGGTAGGAGTCGACGGTCGAGATGCCCATCTTCGACAGGATCTTGAGCACGCCGTCCTCCAGCGCGCTGCGGACGTTCTCCTGAGCCTCTGCGCCGGAGAGGTCGGACGAGTCGTCGGCGTCCGCGTCGGCGGCGACGGTGGTGAGGGCGAGCCGCGGGCAGACGGCGTCAGCGCCGTAGCCGAGGAGGCACGCGACGTGATGGACGTCGCGCGCGTCGTCCGCCGCGACGACGAGGCTGGTGCTCGAGCGCAGGCCCGCCGCGACCAAGCGGTGATGGATGGCACCGGTCGCGAGGATCGACGGCACGGGGGCTCGGTCGTCGTTCGCGCCGGCGTCGTCGAGCACGAGGATGCCGGTACGCGCGTCGCGGACGAGGTCTTCCGCATGCGAGGCGAGCCGGGTAACCGCGTCCTGCAGACCACGCGCGCCGTCCGCGACGGGGAACGTGAGGTCGAGGCGTTCGGCGCCGAACGGGCTGACGCGGAGCAGCTCCTCGACGGCGTCGGGATACACGAACCAGGAGTCGAACGCGATGAGCTGCGCGGCCTCCGGACCTTCGAGGAGGATCGGCCGGCGCGGGCCGACGAGGGTCCGCAGGCTCATGACGAGGCGCTCGCGCAGGTGGTCGATGGGAGGGTTGGTGACCTGCGCGAACCGCTGCTTGAGGTAGTGATGCACCGGCCGAGGCCATCCCGCGGCGTGGGGCAACGGTGAGTCGTCGCCCATCGAGTACGTCGGCTCCTTGGCGTGCTGGGCCATGGGCTTGAGCACGAGCCGCAGCTCTTCGTCGGAGTAGCCGTGCGCCGCGTGCCGCTTGGCGAGGTCGTCGACCTCGACGCTCGTCATGATCGGGGTGCCGGCGTCGAGATGGCGAACGCCGTCCGCGGCCCATCGTGCATACGGGGCCGCGGCCGCCAGCCGCTCCTTGCACGCCGCGTCGAGCAGGACGCCCCGCGTCGGGTCGACGAACAGCATCTCCCCGGGACCGAGGCGGCCGCGCGTGACCTTGCCGTGCCCGTGCACGTCGACCGCGCCGACCTCCGAGCAGCAGACGACGAGACCGTCGTCGCAGATCGAGTAGCGCAGCGGTCGGAGCCCGTTGCGGTCGAGCGCCGCACCGACGCCGAGGCCGTCGGTGAAGACGAGCCCAGCCGGGCCGTCCCACGGTTCCATCAGGCAGGCGTGATAGCGGTAGAAGCCCCGCACCGCCGGGTCGAGGTCGCGTGCGCCCTCCCACGCGTCGGGCACGAGCATCGCGACGGTGTGGCGGATGTCGCGGCCGCCCTTGGTCAACAGCTCGACCGCGGCATCGAGCTGGCCGGAGTCGGAGTCGTCCTCGTCGAACACCGGGCGGAAGAGCTCTTCGGGGCCGAGGCCGGCCTCCTCCGTGCCGAGGTGGGCGCGGGCGCGCATGCGGTTCACGTTGCCGGCGATGGCGTTGATCTCTCCGTTGTGGCACAGCATGCGGAACGGTTGCGCGCGTTCCCACGTCGGCAACGTGTTGGTCGCGAACCGTTGGTGGAACACGACGTACGGGACGGCGAACCGAGGGTCGCGCAGGTCGGTGTAGAAGTCGCCGAGCAGGTCGGCCGCGACGAGGCCCTTGTAGACGACGGTGCGGAACGAGCAACTGGCCACGTACACGCCGGGGACGTCGCGACCTATGCGCCTGCGCATGCGATACGCGGCGCGCTCCGCGGCTACCCCCGTCTGCTCGTTGCCACGGCCGGCCACGCGCAGCAGCGCTTGCAGCAGGTGGGGACGGCTCTCGACGGCGAGGTCGCCGAGGTGGGTGTCGTCCATCGGAGGCACGCGCCAGTCGACGACGGCGAGCGACTCGTCGGCCGCGGCGCGCTCGACGGCGCGCTTCGCCTCGTCGACGTTGCCGCGCACGAACAGCGATGCGACGCCAAGACCCGCGCCGAACAGGTCGGCCGCGATGGGGAGCAGCACGCCCGACCCGTCGGCGGTGCGGGCGTCTGCGGCGAGGGCGCCGCGGTGCTTTACGCCCGCCAGCCCTTCGAGCGCGGCCGC
>DASVEG010000403.1:0-7508 GCA_036380695.1 Acidimicrobiales bacterium | reverse complement strand
CGAGGCGGCGTCAAGCGGGGTGGTACCGCGGGGCACACGCCTCGTCCCTGCACAGGTCGGTCGATCGAGTGCAGCGGAGGTACCCACGATGTTCCCGGCAGTCCCGAGCGAACCCGACTTCGTCGCACTCGAGCTCGACGTGCTCGATCAGTGGCGCGCGGACCGCGTGTTCGAACGCTCGATCGAGGAACGCCAGGGGGCGGCCGACTACGTCTTCTACGAAGGGCCGCCAACGGCCAACGGCAAGCCCGGCCTGCACCATGTGTGGGCGCGCGTCTACAAGGACGTGTTCTGCCGCTACCAGACGATGCGCGGTCGCCGCGTGCTGCGCCGAGCCGGCTGGGACACGCACGGCCTGCCCGTCGAGGTGCAGGTGGAGAAGGCGCTCGGGCTCACGAACAAACGCCAGATCGAGGAGTTCGGCATCGACCGCTTCGTCGAGCTGTGCCGCTCGTCGGTGCACGAGTACGTCGACGACTGGCGCCGCCTCACCGAGCGGATCGGGTTCTGGGTCGACTTCGACGGCGCGTACTGGACCCTCGACCCTGCATACGTCGACTCCGTGTGGTGGCACCTCGCGACGCTGTGGCGGAAGGGACTGCTCTACGAAGACGTGAAGGTCACGCCCTACTGCCCGCGGTGCGGCACCTCGCTGTCGTCGCACGAGCTCGGGCAGCCAGACGTGTACCAGGACGTCGACGACGAGGTCGCGTTCGTGCGGCTCCCGATCACGAACGGCGAGGGCGCGCTCGCGGGCGCCTCGCTCGTCGTCTGGACGACGACGCCGTGGACGCTCCCGTCGAACACCGGCGTCGCCGTCGACGCGGAGCTCGACTACGTCGTCGTCGACGGCCTGGTGGTCGCGGCGGCGCGTGCGGATGCCGTGCTCGGCGACGCGGCCGCGGCGCGGACCGCCGCCACCGTGCGCGGCGCCGACCTCGTCGGGCTCCGTTACCAACGGCCAGTCGACGCGGTGCCCTTGCCGCCTGGTGCACAGGGCGACGCCGGATGGCGCGTCGTCGCCGCCGAGTTCGTCTCCGCCGACGAGGGGACCGGGCTCGTGCACATCGCGCCCGCGTTCGGCAGCGACGACTGGCTCCTCGGCCGCAACGAGGGGCTCCCGACCTTGAACCCCGTCGGGCCAGACGGACGCTTCACCGACGAGGCCGGGTGGCTCGCGGGCATGGCGGTGAAGGAAGCCGACCCGGCGATCCTCGACGACCTCGACCGGCGCGACCTCCTCGTCCGCCGCGAGCCCTACCGGCACAGCTACCCGCACTGCTGGCGCTGCGGCACGCCGCTCATCTACTGGGGCAAACCCTCCTGGTACGTCGCCACGTCGCGCCACAAGGCCGACCTCGTGGCCGCGAACGAGACGATCAACTGGCGGCCGGACTCCGTCAAGCACGGGCGGTTCGGGGAGTGGTTGCACAACAACGTCGACTGGGCGCTGTCACGCGACCGCTACTGGGGCACGCCGCTGCCCATCTGGAAGTGCGAGGGCGGCCACGTGCATGTGGTCGAGTCGCGGACCGAGCTGTCGACGCTGGCGGGCGCCGACGTGCGATCCATCGACCCCCACCGGCCGGTCATCGACGTGGTCACCTTCCCGTGCCCAAAGTGCGGCGGGGTCGCCACGCGTGTAGAGGCGGTGGTCGACGTCTGGTTCGACTCGGGCTCCATGCCGGCGGCTCAGGTGGGCTACCCCCACGCCAGCCGGTCCGAGGACGAGTTCGCCTTCCCCGCCGACTACATCGCGGAGGCGCTCGACCAGACGCGCGGCTGGTTCTATTCGCTCCTCGCCGTGAACGTGCTCGTCTTCGGCGCCGCGCCGTACCGGAACGTGCTCTGCCTCGGCCTCCTCGTCGACGGCGACGGTCGCAAGATGTCGAAGAGCCTGGGCAACGTCGTCGACCCGTGGACGATCATCGACACGCGCGGCGTCGATCCGCTGCGGTGGTGGATGTTGCACCAAGGCTCGCCTTGGACGTCGACCCGCACCTCGCTCGAGGCGATCGACGCGTCGACCTCGGAGACGCTCATCACGCTCTGGAACACATGGAGCTTCTTCGCGACCTACGCACGACTCGAGGGGTTCGATCCCGGCGATCCGAACGTTCCCCCGCCCGGGCAACGGCGCGTCCTCGACCGTTGGGCCCGGTCGCGCGTCCACCGAACCATCCGGGAGGTCACCGCCGCGCTGGACGACTACCAGCCGCTCGCGATGACCACCGCGATCGCGGGCCTCGTCGACGACCTGTCGAACTGGTACGTCCGCCGGAGCCGCAAGCGCTTCTGGCGCACGGACGCCGGCGTCGATCGTGCCGACGCGCTGGCCGCGCACGCGACGTTGCACGAAGCCCTCGTGACGGTCGCCCTTCTGCTGGCGCCGTCGTGCCCGTTCCTCGCCGAAGTCATGTGGCGGCACCTGACGAAGGCGGAGGACGGCGGGTCGGTGCACCTCGCGCCGTGGCCCGTCGGTGACGATGCCGCCGTCGCCGACGAGCTCGAGCTGCAGGTCGAGTTGGCTCGGCGGGTCGCGTCCGCCGGTCGCGCGGCGCGGGCCGAAGCCGGGGTGCGCGTCCGCCAGCCGCTCGCACGCGCGTCCGTCGTGCTCCCTCCTGGCACGCCTGCCCTCCCCGCCGACCTCGTAGCCGACGAGCTCAACGTCGACGCCGTCGACGTCGTCGACCGCATGAGCGACGTCGTCACCTACGAGCTCGTGCCCAACTTTCGCGTCGTCGGGCCGAAGCTCGGGGATCGCGTGAAGGACCTGCGCGCCGCGCTCGCCGCGCTCGACACCACGACGGCTGCCGACGCCCTCGCGCGTGGCGACGGGCTCGAGGTCGAGCTGCCCGGCGGGCAGGTGTCGCTGACACCGGACGACGTCGACGTGCGCGTCACCGCCCTGGCGGGTCTGGCGATCGGGCGCGACAGCGGCATCGTCGTCGCCATCGACACGACCATCGACGACGACCTGCGCCTGCGAGGCGACGTGCGCGACGTCGTCCGCCGCGTGCAGGAGGAGCGGAAGGCGGCTGGCCTGCAGATCGCAGATCGCATCAGTCTCCGCATCGGCGGCCCGCAGGAACTGGAGCCCTTCCTCGAAGCGATCGCGCAAGAGGTGCTCGCGACCCACGTCGAGCTCGTCGCGCCCGGCGACGACGGTGTCCTCACCGTGACGCTCGCGCGCGCATGACGGCAGCCGGCGACAACGCGAGCGACGAGCGAGGGACTCGGCGCTCGGTCGTCGCGCTCCTGGCGTCGGTCTTCACTGCGTCGATGGCCTCGATGGCCGGCGCAACGGTGCTCGGCAAGCAGGTGTACGACCTCACAGGCCGCGAGATCGACCTCGGGTTGCTCGGGCTCGCAGAGTTCGCCCCGGCTGCGGTGCTGGTGCTCGTCACGGGCGCCGTCGCCGACCGGTTCGACCGGCGCAAGATCGCGGCGATCGCCGCCACCTTCGAGGCCGCGTTCGCCCTCGGCCTCGCGTGGTACGCCACCACCGAGCCGACGTCGGTAGGGCCGATCTTCCTGCTCGTGCTCGGGTTCGGTACCGCCCGCGCGTTCGTCGCGCCGTCGACCCGCGCGCTGCCGTCCGACATCGTTCCGCCCGATCGCCTCCCGTGGCTGATGCCCCGGCAGTCCGCGGTGTGGCAGTTCGCCCTCATCGTCGGCCCCGTCACCGGCGGGCTCCTCTACACCGTCGACCCCGCGGTGCCGTACGTCTTCATGGCCGGGCTCCTGCTCGTCGCCGCGGGCGCGCTGCTGGTCGTGCGCGTCCGCCCTGGCACGGCCGACACCCCCGCCGTCGCGCCGCCCGATCCGGTGCTCGAGGCAGGGATCGACGCGGGCGGGGGCCCGACCGAAGCCGGGCTCACCGGGCGCGCCGCGCTATCGGAGGCGATGGACGGGCTGCGATTCATCCGCCGCCAGCCGATCCTGCTCGGTGCCATCTCGCTCGACCTGTTCGCCGTGCTCTTCGGAGGCGCGGTCGCGCTGTTGCCCGCCATCGCCGAAGAGCGGCTCGGCGTCGGTGCCGTCGGGCTGGGGTGGCTACGGGCGGCCGCGGGCGTCGGCGCCGGGCTCGTGACGATCGTGCTCGCCCTGCGCCCCGTGCGCCGGCGGGTCGGGCGAACGTTGCTGATCGCCGTCGCGGTGTTCGGGTTCGGGACGATCGCCCTCGGCGCGACGAGGAGTTACGCCGTCGCCTTCGTCGCGTTGGCGGTGCTGTCGGGAGCCGATGCGATCAGCGTGTTCGTGCGCTCGACGCTCGTACCGCTCGTCACGCCCCAGGCGATGCGCGGGCGCGTGCTCGCGGTCGAGAACGTGTTCATCGGCGCGTCGAACGAGCTCGGCGCGTTCGAGTCCGGCGTCGCCGGTGCGTTCCTCGGGCCCGCCGGCGCGGTCGTGCTCGGAGGCGCGGCCACGCTCGTCGTCGCCGGGTCGTGGAGCATCCTCTTCCCCGCGTTGCGCGACGTCGACGGCTTCCCCGGTTCCGTCAACGAACCACGCGACCAGCGTGCAACGTGACGAGGCGCGTGCAGGCCGCCGACAAGGCCACGTCGTGCGTCGCGACCACGACGGCTCGCCCGGCGCGCGCCGCCGACGCCAGTGCGGACGCGACCCGCTCGGCATTGACCGCGTCCTGATGTGCCGTCGGCTCGTCCGCGACGACGAGCCCGGCCCCGCAGACGAGGGCACGCGCCACGGCCACCCGCTGCTGCTCGCCGAGGCTGATCTCGCTCGCCCTGCGTGCGCAGAGGTGCACGAGCGCGAGCGACGCGAGCACACCGGCTTCGTCGTCGGCCGTCCGCCGCGACAGCACGAGCGGGAGCCGCACGTTGTCGGCCACCGTGAGCTCGGGTACGAGCCCGAGCGCCTGGGGGACGAAGGCGACGTCGCGCCAACCGCGGTCGCCGCCGAGCGACGGCGCGGCGACGGTGCCCGCGTCGACGGCCCTCAGCCCGAGAAGCACGTTGAGCAGCGTCGTCTTGCCCGACCCCGACGGGCCGACGATGCCGACCATCTCGCCCGCGGCGACCTCGAAGAAGACGTCGCCGATCACGACGACGCCGTCTTCGTCGACCCGCACGCCCTCGAGCGCGGCCACGCGCTCAGTCATCGACGCGCCGCATCCCGAGGTCGACCACGTGGTCGGCGACGGCCAGCACGTCGCGGTCGTGGGACGCGACGACGACCGCGACGCCCGCGTCCCTGAGCCTCAACAGCTCCGCGACGACCGCGCCCGCAGATGCTTCGTCGACCTGAGCCGTCGGCTCGTCGGCGGCGAGGACGGCGCGCGCGCCGATGGCGCCCAGCGCGACGGCGACGCGCTGCTGCTCGCCGCCGGACAGGTGGCCCGGCCGCGCGAGCCGCCGCTCGCCGAGGCCGACCGCGGCCAACGGGTCACGCTCGACGGTGCCGTTGCGAACCCTCGCCACGAGACGCACGTTCTTGGCGACGGTCAGGGCGTGGAACAGGTTGTCCGCCGGTCGTTGGAACACGTACGCCACGTGCGCCCTCCGGTAGGCCCGCCGGCTCCGTTCGGAGCGACCGATGGCCCGCCCGTCGTGGAGGACGGCCCCGCCGTGTGGTGCGAGGAGCCCGGCGACCAGCCGGAGGACCGTCGACTTCCCCGCGCCGGACGGCCCGGCCACCACCGTGAGCGCCCCGGCGGGGAATCGCGCGGACAGCTCGTCGAGCACGACCTGCCTGGCACCCGCGGCCGCGTACGAGAAGGAGACGCGGTCGAGCGCGACCGCCGGCGGGTCAGACGAGCTCACTGCGCAACACCTTTGCCGGGCTCCCAGGGCTTCGCAGGTACACGGCCGCGGCGAGGAGGGGCACGGAGGCGACGACCGCGAGCGCCGCCAACGCGAGGGTCTTCGCCGGCACCGACAGGATGGCGGCGGGAGGCACGTAGGGCGTGAGGTCGACGGTTCGGTGGGAGCCCGATGCCGCGAGGACCGCGAGGGCGGTGCCGAGCGCGCACCCCACCGCGAGCGCCACGACCAGTTCGATCACGCGCGACGCGGCTTGGGCCCGCCGCGCCATCCCCATCGTGGTCAGCACGACCTCTGCCGCGACGGCGCGCCGCCTGCGGAGGTCGAGGTGCACGAGGAAGCCGACGGTTGCGACCGCGGCGGCCAGCGCGGCCGTGCCCCGCACGAAGCCGAACGACCACTGCAACGTGTAGAACGCGGGCGCGTCGAACACGGCTGCGGTCGTCACCGGCCGGCGGAAGTCGACGCCCTCCGTGCGAAGCGCGGCGGACACCTCGTCGAGCGACGCTCGGGCCCAGAGCCGTCGCTCGCCGCCCGCCCCCGCGACCGCGGCGTCGCTTACGACGACGAGCGGCCTCGACCGCATCCCGGGAAAGGCTCGGGCGCGCGCCACCACCTGGACGTCGAGGTCGGGCGACTCCAGGTGGGTCGACGCCGGGACGCGTCCCACCACGATCGCCGGTGCCGCCCCGCCTCCGGCACGCGCGCCGGCCCGAAGCCGGTCCATCGCGGTGTCGAGCGAGATCTCGGCGAGCGACCCGTCCCAGAACGCCGCGTCGGCGAAGGTCGCGGGGTCGACGGCGAGCACGTCGACTTCGCCCTCCGGCGTCGAGACGTCGGCGAGCCACCGCACCGGCGTGGCTCGTCCCGCGAGTGCCGCCGGCACCCGCTCGAGGTCGGGCGCCACGACCGAGACGGGAGCCCCTGCGAACACCCCTGCCTTCGCGTCGACGGTCCGGCGCGCAGACCCTTCGAGGATCGTCCCGAACGCGAACAGCCCGACGCACGCCGACGCGATGCCAACGACGGCGGCCGTCGGGAACGCGTCGGCCACGAGGCGCCGCGTGGCCAGCATCACCACGGGGCGGCGCCCTCGGATGCGACCCGCCACGACGCGCATGGCGACGATGAGAGGGAGCAACGCGGCAGTGGTCGCCGAGACGACGAACGCAACCGCGGCGAGGACCGTGCGCGGTTCCATCGCCCCACCGCCCGAGTCGTCGCCGAGCACGAGAGCGGTCGCCGTCGCGGCGGCCACCGAGGCGGCCTCGACGATCGCAACCGTGACCAGCGCGGCGCGGGCATGGCGAGGGCGCGATCGTCTCCGCAACGCCACGCCCGCGGCGAAGGTGACGGCGCACGCGACGAGGGCCGGGACCGAGACCGCGACCGCAGAGGCGACGTCGCCGAACCCGACCGCACGCGGCCCCACCGCCGAGGCGACGGGTACCGCGAGGAACGCGCCGATCGCCGCCCCCGAGACGGCGGGCGGGGCGACCTCGACGACCGCGCGCGCAACGATGGCCGCGCGCGAGACGCCGAGCGCCTCCAGCAGCGCCACCTCTCGCTCGTGGCGGTCGACCCAGAGCGCGCCGACGAGCACCACCATCAACGTCGCCGCGACCACCGTCGCCGACGCGAGGGGCAGCACGACGCGGCGAACGTCGTCGCGGACCGCTGTCGCCCGCTCGACGATGAAGCGGAGGTCGCTGCGCACTTCCA
>DASVEG010000402.1:0-20668 GCA_036380695.1 Acidimicrobiales bacterium | reverse complement strand
GAGATGACGCGCAAGCGCATCAGCGAAGGCCTCGTCGAGTCGTTGAGCCAGACGTGCCCGAACTGCAGCGGCCGCGGCATCCTCCTGCACCAGGAGCTGCTCGACACATGACGACCGCGGAGACGACACCGACCTGGACGTGCGACGACTGCGGGACCGTCGTCGAAGGCGCCGACATGGACGCCTTCGTCGCCGCGGTGACCGACCACGCACGCAACGACCACCAGTGGCCGTTCCCCGACGTGGCCATCCGGAACTTCGCCTACGCCTCGCAGCGGGCCGACGGGCCGAAGGAGCGCCTGGCGGAGATCGGTGCCGTCGAGGTCCATCGGGTCGAGGGGAGCAGGGTCGACGACTGGCTCGCGTTCTTCGACCGCGATGCCTTCCCCGACAACTTCGCGTGGGCGTCGTGTTACTGCTCCGAGCCGCACTGCCTCGATCCGTCGGCCGAAGACGGCCCGGGCCGAACGTGGGAGGAGAACCGTTCGACGATGGTCGAGCTGTTCAACGACGGCCGGTGCCACGGCTACCTCGCGTACGTGGATGGCAAGCCCGCCGGTTGGGTGAACGCCTCCTTGCGATCGGAGTACGCGCTGTACCGCCGCGGCGACGGTGCAGATCCCGCGGACACCGACGTCGCCGGCATCTCGTGCTTCGTGATCGCCCCGCCCTACCGCGGACACAAGCTCGCCGGGCGCCTGCTCGATCGCGTGCTCGAGGACGCTCCTGCTCGTGGCATCCGCTTCGTCGAGGCGTACCCGTTCACCGCCGAGGTGCGGGAGCGGGCCATGGCCGACTTCCGCGGCCACCTCGCGATGTACGAGACCCGCGGGTTCGCCGAGGTCGAGCGACGCGAGCGCGACCTGGTGGTCCGCCGCCCGATCCCGTAGGACCGGGCGGCGTTCCCAGCGAAGGTCAGGCGTCGCCGGCAACGATCCGTGACACCGGACTTCCACGCTCGGGACGCGATCCCCTACACTTGTCCGCTGGCGCGTGCGCAGGTCGTGCGCCCGCCTCCCCACTCTCGAAGGACAGGACCATGTACGCGGTCATCAAGACGGGCGGCAAGCAGGAGAAGGTCAGCGAGGGCCAGCGCCTCGACGTCGAGCTGCTCGGCGGCGAGGCGGGCGACGAGGTCACGTTCGCGCCCGTGCTCCTGGTCGACGGCGAGACGGTGCTGAGTGGCGCCGACGCCGGTCAGTCGACCGTGACCGCCCGCGTGCTCGGCGAGACCAAGGGCCCGAAGATTCGCGGCTTCACCTACAAGAACAAGAGCAACCAGCGTCGCCGCTGGGGCCACCGTCAGCGCTACACGACGATCGAGATCGTCGGGATCACGAGGGGTTAGCCATGTCGAAGACCAAGGGCGGCGGGTCCACCAGGAACGGCCGCGACTCCCAGGCGAAGCGGCTCGGCGTCAAGGCCTTCGACGGCGAAGCGCTCACCGCGGGCGCGATCATCGTGCGCCAGCGCGGCACCCGCATCCACCCCGGCGAGAACGTCGGGCGTGGTGGCGACGACACGTTGTTCGCCCTCGCGGACGGCAAGGTGAAGTTCGGCTCGCGCAAGGGCCGCAAGCTCGTCGACATCCTCGTCGACGGCCCCGCCAGCGAGAACTAGCCCTCCTCCGCCGAGCGCCCCGCGCTCGCCAGCCCCACCTCTGGATCGCGCCGGGGGAGCGTGAACACGAAGGTCGCGCCCGTACCGGCGCGTTCACCCGCCTCCGCGTCCGCCTCCGCGTCTGCGCCTGCGCGTGCGTCGTCCTCGACCCAGATGCGGCCACCGAGCTGCTCGACGAACGACCGCGCGATCGACAAGCCGATCCCCGTCCCCTTCGCGCTCACCGCGCTGCTGCGGTAGAAACGATCGAAGATCCGTTCGCGCTCGTGGGGGGCGATGCCGGGGCCTTGGTCGCGGACGCTCACCTCGACCTCGTCGCCGACGCGGCGCGCCGCCACCGTGATCTCCGTGCCGGGCGGCGAGAACTTCGCCGCGTTCGACAACAGATTCGTGAGCACGTGGTGCAGGGCCTCGCGGTCGGCGTGCACGACGACGCTCGGGTGGACGTCGATCGTCACCGGGTGGTCGCCGACGACCGGCAGCATGTTGGCGACGACGGTGTCGAGCTCGTGCGCGAGCGGGATCGGTACGGGCATGAGCGAGGTGTCGGCGTCGCCGGTCTGCGCGAACGCGAGCACCTGTTCGACGAGGCGACGCAGTTCCGTCGCGTTCCAGTTGGCGCGGCCGAGTAGCTCGCGTTTCTCCGCGTCCGTGAGCTGCTCCCAATGGAGCAGCACCGTCGACACGAACCCGCCGATGGCGGTGAGCGGCGTGCGCAACTCGTGCGACACGCGAGCGACGAACTCCGACTTCATCCGGTCGGCGTCGGCAAGTCGGGACGACGCGTCGCGTTCGCGGTCGAACGCGAGGGCACGGGCCACGGCGAGGGACGCCTGCCGCGCGTACGCAGTCAGCAGCGCGACGTCGTCCTCGTCGAACGCGTGAGGGCCTGCGAAGTAGGCGTTGAGCGCACCAAGGGGCGCGATGGGGCTGCCCAGCGGCAACGCCACCTCGCCTGCGAAGCCGGAGCGCCGCGCCGCGTCGGCCCACTGGGAGAAGCGGGTGTCCGTCGCGAAGTCGGCGACGGCGACGACCGCGCCCGTCGTCATCGCGAGTCCCGTCGGCGTCGTCTCCGGCGCCGCGACCATCGCGTCGAACGCTGCTTTCAGGTGGCCGCCGGTCGCGTCCGCAGCCAACTCGTCGGGCAGCGTCGACCCCGGCAGCATGCGCTCGCCGTCGCGCAGCAGCACGACCACGAACGTCGCGTCGACCGCGTCCTTCGCGGACTCGGCGACCGAGTCGAGGGTGCGGTCGAGCGCCGGTTCCGACGTGAGCGCGGCGAGGGCGTCGTTGAGGCGCGACAGGTGCCGCACGACCCGGCGGCGCTCGGCGGCGAGTCCGTCGAGCATCACCGTGAACGCGACCAACACTGCGGCGTACATGACGATCGTGAACGCGTCGAGGCGCTGCTGCCGTGGCGCGAGAACCTCTGCCGTGGCCATGACGGCGAGCACGCCGCCCACGACGACGAGCCCGGCGGCGCGCCCGCTCACGTAGGCGTGGAAGCCGACCATCAGCACGTACGCGGTCATGACCGCGACGCGCGTCTCGGGGATCACGAGCGCGAACACGCCGATGGCGAGGAGGTCGACCATCATGTTGACGGGCCGGCTCGCGATCCGCGCCATCCGCGGCGTGAAGATCGTCCACGGCAGGTACACGCAGAGGAGCAGCAGGGAGACGGTGACCTTGCGGGTCGACGGCACGCCTTGCAGGAGCCAGAGTGCGAGCAGCCCGACGCCGCCGACGAACACCTGCGCCCGTTGCGCGACGCGCACCATCCCGTCGTAGGAGCGCGACGTCAGCTCCGGCGCGGAAAAGCGATCACCTGCCACCGCGCCAGTTTTCCAGCGCCCCGCGCGCCGGAGGGCGATCCCGCCGCGGCCGTTCCTGCGTTCCTACGGAACGGGCTCTGGGGGGTCGTAGGCTGGTCGGCCATGTCCGCGTTCGTCGACGAGGCGCAGGTCCACGTCAAGGCTGGGAACGGGGGTGCGGGCTCGGTGTCGTTCCGTCGCGAGGCGCACGTGCCGAAGGGCGGGCCGGACGGCGGCGACGGCGGCGACGGCGGCAACGTGTGGCTGGTCGCGGACCGCAACGTGGCGTCGCTCCTCGCGTTCAAGGACCACCCGCATCGCGGCGCGCCCAACGGCGTCCACGGCCAGGGCCACGCCCGCCACGGTGCCCGTGGCGCCGACCTGATGGTGCCGGTGCCCGAAGGGACGGTCGTGCGCGACCTCGAGGGTCGCGTGCTCGCGGACCTCGTCAACCCCGGCGACCGTTACCTGGCTGCCCGCGGCGGACAGGGCGGCAAGGGCAACGCGCGGTTCCTCTCGAACCGTCGCCGCGCGCCGTCGTGGGCCGAGCAAGGCGAGGTGGGCGAGGAGCGCTACCTCAACCTCGAGCTGAAGCTTATGGCCGACGTCGCGCTCGTTGGCTTCCCCAACGCAGGCAAGAGCACGCTCATCTCGACGATCTCGGCAGCCAAGCCCAAGGTTGCCGACTACCCGTTCACCACCCTCGAGCCCCACCTTGGCGTGGTCCGGTACGGCGACGCCGAGTACGTCGTCGCCGACATCCCCGGCCTCATCGAGGGCGCGAGCGAAGGGCGCGGGCTCGGCCACCGGTTCCTGCGCCACGTCGAGCGGGCCCGCGCCCTCCTCGTGCTGTGCGACCTCGCGTCGGTCGACGGGCGCGAGCCGCGCGACCAGGAGGCCGTCCTCCTCGACGAGCTCGGCCGCTACCGCCCGGAGCTGCTCGACCGCCCGCGCCTCGTCGTCGGCTCGAAGGCCGACGCCGCGGACGAGGCCTGCTCGTGGGACGGGCCGCGCATCTCCGCCGCCACCGGCGAGGGCATCCAATGGCTGATCGGCCAGCTCGCGCAGCTCGTGAGCGAGGCGAGGGCGGCCCAGCCCGTCAGCGAGTCGTACGCGGTCCATCAGCCGGAACCGGAGGGCGTTCGCGTCGAGCGCGACTTCGACGGCGCCTGGATCGTGCACGGGCGGCCCGCTCGTCGCGCCGTATCGCTCAACGACCTCACCAACGCGGACGCCATGGCGTACGTGCAGTCGCGCCTACAGAAACTCGGCGTCTACAAGGCGCTGACGCGCGCCGGTGTGCGGGAGGGCGAGACGGTGCGCATCGGCGGCTTCGAGTTCGAGTACGAACCCGACTGATGGTCTCGACGGTCGTCGTCAAGATCGGTACGTCGTCGGTCACCGACGACGCGGGCGTGGTGTCGCGGGTGGCGGTCGAGAAGCTCTGTCACGAGGTTGCGGAGCTGCGAGCAACCGGCGCACGCGTCGTGCTCGTCACGTCGGGCGCGATCGCCGCGGGCATGCCGGCGCTCGGCCTCACGAAACGTCCCAACGACATGGCGACCCTGCAGGCGATCGCCGCCGTCGGCCAGAGCCGGCTCATGCGCGTGTACGACGACGTGCTCGCGGGGGTCGATCTCGTCGGCGGTCAGGTGCTGCTCGCCCCCCTCGACTTCGTCCACCGGCAGCAGTACCTGCACGCGCGCCAGACCCTGCGCCGCCTTCTCGACATCGGGGTGGTGCCGATCGTGAACGAGAACGACGCGATCGCCGACGACGAGATCCGCTTCGGCGACAACGACCGTCTCGCCGCGCTCGTCGCGCACCTCATCGGGGCCGACACCCTCGTGCTCCTGACCGACACGCCCGGGCTGTACACCGCCGACCCGCGGCTGCACGCCGACGCGTCGCTCATCGAGGAGATCGTCGAGGTCGACCACGCGCTGGAGAGCGTCGCCGGCGGGTCGGGGAGCGACCGCGGCAGCGGGGGCATGGCGTCGAAGCTCGCGGCGGCGAAGATCGCGGCGTGGTCCGGCGTCCGCGCCGTCATCGCGGCGGCCGACCGTCCCGGCGTGCTGCTGGCTGCGGTCGCGGGACAGCCCGGGGCAGGCACCGTGGTCCGCCCCCACGACAAGCGGCTGCCGGCCCGCAAGCTGTGGATCGCGTTCGCGGTCGGTGCGTCCGGCACCGTCGTGGTCGACGCGGGCGCGCGGCGCGCGCTCGTCGAGCGGAACACCTCGTTGCTGCCCGCAGGAGTCCTCGACGTCACCGGCACGTTCGACGTCGACGACGCGGTGGAGATCGCCGACGACGAGGGGCGTGTGTTCGCCAAGGGCCTCGTGCGTCACCCGTCGTCGCGCGTCAAGGAGTGGAGCGGCCGCCGCACGGCAGACCTGCCGCCCGACGTCGCCCACGAGGTCGTCCATCGAGACGACCTCGTCGTGCTCCCTCGCTGAACGTTACGAGGACGGCGCCTCGCCCGCGCCGGGTTCGACCGCGGGCTTTTCGGCCTCGGCCGGCGCGGTCTCGAGCCCGAGCTGGGCGCGGATCTGCGACAGCCGAGACTGGGCCTCGGAGTCCATGGCCGCCTGCTCGACCTCGAGCATGCGCGACTCGACGCTCTCGCCCTGCAGCTCGGCCGCACCGAGCGCCTTGGCGTAGCGCTGCTCGATCTTGTCGCGGACCTCCTCGAGCGTCGGCACGTCCTGCCCGACGGTCTCGGACAGCTGCGCCATCGCCTTGTTCATCTGCTCCTGCATCTTCGCCTGGTCGAGCTGCGACAGGAGCTTCTGTCGCTCGGAGAGGCGCTTCTGCAAGACGATCGAGTTCTGGTTCACTGCGGTCTTCGCCTGGTCGGACGCCTGCGTCGACTGCAGGTGCATCTGCTTGAGGTTCTCCACCTCCTTCTCGATGGAGACGAGCCTCGTGGCGAACTGCTCCGCGGCGTGGGTGAGCTCGGCGGCGCGCTTCTCATCGCCCTTCTTCTGCGCGTCGTCGGCCATCAGCACGGCCTGGCGCGCCTTGCCCGCGACGCTCTCGAGCTCTTGCATCGCCCGGTTCAGGCGCATCTCCGTCTGCTTCTGGTTGGCGATGACGTTGGCGGCCTGTTCCTTGAGGCGCCGGTGCTGCTCCTGCGCTTCGATGATGGCCTGCTCGAGCTGGACCTTGGGGTCCGCGACGTCGTTGAACTTCCCGGTCAGCGCGGCGGTCAGGTAACGCCACGTCCGGCGCAGCAACTTGAACATGCTGGGCAGGTTAGGCCGTTCCGGGAACGCCGGTGCCGGGTGTGCCACCCATCACACGACCCCCGCGACCGGATGCCTCCTCGAGGCCCTGCCGCAGCGCCTCGAGCTCGCCGACGACGCTCTCGACCTCCGCGCCGAGCGCGCCGAGATCCTGCACGTCGCCCGCTTCGAGCGAGATCTCCACCGACCGCGCCACGGCCTCGTCGAGCTGCGCGTTCAGGAGCCGGAGCCGGTTCTGGGCGTCGAGCGCGACCGACCGCAGCCGCTGCGCGGTGGCGAGCTGGGCTTCCAGCGCCTGCTGCGTCCGGTACAACGCGGTGTCCGCGTCGCGGTTGCCTGCGTGCTCGCGGCGCTCCTCGTGGACCTCGGCCAGCTCCGCCTCGATGCCTTGGATCCCGAGGTTCCGCAGCGCGTCGTCGATCTCGTCGCCCCGCTGCGCGATCCGCCACGACTCCCTGACCGCGTCCCCGACCCGCTCGCCCACCGCGGTCAAGCGTTCGCGTAGCGGCCCTGGCCGGCACCTCGCCGCGGTCTCGTCGAACCGGCGCTGGGCGCGCTGCGCGTCCATCACCATCCGGCGCCACGGCTCGCCGATGCGGAACAGGTCGATGCGATCGCTCGACGGCCCGCCCCGCGGGATCGCCGCGCCAACACGCGCCGCCCACGCGCCAAGCCCGACGAGCGCCGCGGCCGGCCCGAGCCCGAGCAGGATCCCCGCTGCCGCCCCCGCGCCCGCGAGGAGGATCCCCGACGGCGACGTGATCGCGCGCGCGACGACGGGGGTGAAGAACCGGTCGCGGAACGACGGCGCCATGGGTCAGAAGTTCGAGACGACGGCGGTGAACACGCGACTGATCGTGCCGGGGTCGCTCGCGTCGTACGCCGCGGCGTTCGTGGCCTCGGCCATCCGCTTCAACGTCGCCTTGTCTGCGTCGCCGCCGTAGGCGATGGTGAACAGCCGGACGGGCGTGCTCGTCGTGCCCTCCGACCCGGCGCGCAGGGCGGTGATCGTCGCGTTGAGGTCGTTGTAGTCGTCCTCGTTCCTGCCGTCGGTGAGCAACACCACGGCGTTGATGCGCTCCGCGTCGTACTCCGACCGCAGTTGCTTGTACGACGACTGCGCGACCTCGTACAACGGCGTGCCCTCGGTGGGGATGAGCTTCTGGATCTCGCCGGCGATGCGTTCGCGCTGCTGGACGATGGGTCCGAACGGCACCAGGTCGATGTAGTCGGGGTGCGCCTCGGGGCCGATCTCGGTCGAGAAGATGCGGAGCGACACGAGGTCGTCGTCCTTGAACTCGTCGAGCGCGTCGACGGCGGCCTTCTTCGCGAGATCGAGCTTCGTCGAGCCAGGGGAGACCTCCTCGCCCATCGAGCCGGACACGTCGATGACGAGCATCACCTTCGCCGCCTTGCGTTGCTCGCCCCACTTCTCGATGAGCCGCACGAGCACCTCGGGCTGGGGCACGCCGAGCGTGGTCTGCGGCTGGGCCGGGTCGGCGCCGTTGGCTCGGGTGATCGGATCGCCGACGGCGACCTGCGCGTTGCCAGGACGGAACCCGAACTCGAGGACGCGTCGCTGGTTCTCCGGCCGCTGCACGAACTCCTCGAACCGCTTCGCCGCGTCGCGCTCCTTGGCGTTCACCCACGGCGCGTCGAGCACGAAGAACGGGTTGTCCGAGAAGAGCGTGCCTTCCTTCGGGTAGATCGCGACCAGCGGCACGCGGGGCGCCCGCGGCTCCTCGCCCGGGTCGCGGATCCCGTCGGGGTCGCCGCGGTTGTAGTCGATGATCGACTTCTCCTCGACGGCAACCGCGGACACGTACGTCAGCCCCGTGCCGGCGCGATCGTTGCGGTAAAGGTTGTTGAGGAACGTCAACGTGATGTCGCCGTAGTGGACCACGGACGACTCGACGCCGCGCATGAACGCGTCGACGTCCGCGCGGTTCACGTCCTCCAACGTCAGGTCGGCCTGCTTGCCGGTCGCCGCGTAGTACTGGGCGATCGTGCTCGACAGACCGCTTGTCGAGAAGTTGGGGTTCGTCTTCCCGAGCTTGAAGCGTCCCCATTCGGGGTGGCCCTTGCTCGCCCAGCCCGCGGAATCGCGCGACAGCGCGAGGAGGTCGGCGTAGCCGATGGGCGTGTCCGGCCACCCGAGCGCCTCGGCCATCGGTCGCGGCATCGCGATGACGAGCGGCGTCACCATGAACGGCCGGGCCTCGAGGTCGGCGATCGGGTCCTTGCCCGCGACGGCGAGGCGCTGGTTGACGACCGCGCCCCACGACTTCGCCGCGGGCGACCAGATGACGGGCTTCGGCCCGTTGCGCTCCTCGTCCGGCCAGCCGTCGGCGAGCAACGACGCGGCCACGCCGGACGACGAGCGGAACACCCGGACGAAGCCGCACTCGCCGTCGCCGCCCTTTGCCTCGTCGGTGCCGTTGAAGCGGCGGGCCAGGTCGTTCAGCAGGTCGAGCTTCTCGGGCGAGCTGGCGATGTCGACGGCCGCGCACCCCTCGGGCACGTCCGAGCTCGTGGCGTCGTCGTCTCCGACGTCGACGTTGCACGCCCCCGCGACGAGCGCGCAGACGAGCGACAGGAGCACTGCGAGTCTCGGCAAACGCGTCACACGGCCTCCCGCAATGCGAACAGCACGCCAGGGGAGGGTAGCCCGTTCGCACCCGTCTTCCTCGGCCCCCACCCGTGGTCGACCAGTCGATCGCGGAGGCGGTCGTTCTCTCCGCGACCGGGATCGCGCAGGTAGCTGGCGGTCGCGTCGATGCGGATGCGAGGGGTTGGCGTGACGATGTCGAAGATCGCGGTCGGGACGCCCGAAAGGTCAGCGTCCGCGGCAGTCGTCACGAACGCATCCGCCGAACCCGTCTTGATGACGAAGTCGCTGACGGAAGTGGCCCCGAATCCGCGCGATGCGTCGACCGCGCGCTCGAATGCAGCGAGGAGGTTCGGGGCGTCGCCCTCGCTCAGGTCGTTCGTCGCGTAGTCGGTCTTGTCGAGGATGGCGCCGGCCGCAGCCGCGCGCAGCGCCAGCCGCACGAAGGTGCCACCCGCCGGCGCGGACACCCGCTTGCCCGCCGCCACGGCATCTTTGAAGCAACGCCACGACGCGTCGGCAGCGCACGGGTTGGCGCCCTTGCGCACGACCACGACGAGATCGGTGCTCGCCAGGACGGTCGATTCGAACCCGAGCTCGGCGCTCGCCGATGGGCGACCGGCCTCCACGATCTCCGCCCACGGCCCCGGTGTGACCCACGCGCCGACCCCGCTCGCTCGCGCGTCTTCGGCCGTCAGCAGCGCGCCAGCGGTCGCCTCCAGCGCCTCGGGGTCGCCCTCGCATGCGTCTCGGAGCTCCGCCGCGCAGACGATCCGGCCAGCGGTCACCTGCTCGCTGCTGCCGCTGCCGCGGCCGCCGTCCTTCTCGATGACGTCGGTGCGGACGTACCACGCTCCTGCCACCATCACGGCCGCAGCGAGCGCGGCGAGCACGCGCGCCCGCATCACGTGGTCACGCCAGGGCTCGGCGCAGGCGACGGCGGCACGACGTCCTCCGGCAGCAACTCCATCAACTGTTCGTTCGTCGGGTTCTCCAGCGCGGCGAGCCGGTTGGCTTGGTGCGCCATGGCCGCTTCGAACGCGTTGCGGACGAGGCGACCGTTGCCGAAACCCTTGTCGCGGTGCTGCGCGTCGAACCAGGCGCGGATCGCCGCGTCGGCGGCAGGCGTGAGGGTGTAACTCGACTTGTTGCACATCGACTCGAAGATGTCGAGCAGCTCGCCTGTCGTGTAGTCGGGGAAGTGGACCGTCTTGGGGAAGCGCGACCGGAGGCCCGGGTTCGACTCCACGAACTTGTGCATCTCGTCGGGGTAGCCGGCGGCGATGACGACGACGTCGTCGCGGTGGTCTTCGATGAGCTTCACGAGCGTGTCCGTGGCCTCTTGACCGAAGTCGTTGTCGCCGCCTCGCGCAAGCGCGTACGCCTCGTCGATCAGGAGCACGCCGCCGAGCGCGGAGTCGAACACCTCTTTGACCTTGAGCGCGGTCTGGCCGACGTAACCCGCGACGAGCCCGGCGCGATCCGTCTCGACGAGATGGCCGCGCTCGACGACCTGGAGGGTCCGGTAGATCTGCGCGAGCAGGCGGGCGACGGTCGTCTTGCCGGTGCCGGGGTTGCCGGTGAAGACGATGTGCCTGCTCGTCTCCGTGACCGGCAGCCCGCGTTCCTTGCGCAGCTTCTGGATCTTGATGAGGTTCGCCACCAACTTCACCTCGGCCTTGACCGCGGCCAGCCCGATAAGCCCGTCGAGCTCGGCCAGCAGTTCTTCGAGCGGCCGCGGCGGGTCGAGCGGTGCGGCTGCCTTCGCCGCCGCCGAGCCGCTCGCCGGCGCACCGGCTGCGCCGCCAGGCCGCGCCAGCCCGGCGCGATCCATCGATCGCAGCAAGACATTGCGGAACCGCTCCAGCGCGGCGAGCTCGGCCTCGGACGGCACCGCGTCCGTCGCGCACACCGCGTGCGCGAGCTCCATGGCGCGCTGGTAGTACCGCCACGCGTTCCCGCTGCCGTTGAGCTTGTCGGTCTGCACGAGGATGTCGAACAGCAACGACGGCGCCGCGAGCCACGCGCGCTTCTCGAACACGAGGCGGGCGTCGCGCACGTGGTCGGGCGTCGCGTGGAGGAGCTGCGACTCCATGCGTGGCGCGAACGCGGTGATGAACGCCCACAGCTCCGAGTCGGTGTGGCGGCCGTCGCAGTCGATGAACGCGGCGACCAGGTTGTAGGCCTCCATCGTCACGTCGGCCGGGGGGCGGTGCTGCGGGACGCCCGCGATGGTGCCGGTCACCGTCGCGTGCACGGGTGTGAGCTCCTCGACGAATCGGGAGACGGGTTCGACGAGGATTTCGTTCATTCGTCGCCGTCAGTCTGCCCGCCGGGTGGGGTCAAGCGGACGACGGCGCGCCGCGCGAACTCCGCGGCGATGGGCCGCGCGTCCGCCGGTCGGGGCACCGCCACTTCCGCGGTCAGGTAGTCGTCACCGGCGAGCACGTGCAGGCGCGCCGACTCCTCGACCCAGATCGCGTCGTCGCCGATGGCGACCGGGGCAGCGTCGGGGTGCCGCGACCGCGCCGCGTCGAACCGAGCCGACGCGCTGAACCCGGTGCGGCGAACGGAGTCCGACATGTCGGCCGTGCGCACGAGCTCGACCAGGATCGCCTTGCGCCCGTCGGCCGTCGACCACGCGCACCCACTGCGCCCGGCCAGCGCGTCTGCGCCGCCTTGGGTCGACTCCGGCGCGTTCACCTCACCGCCGAGGACGTCGCGCGTCTCGCCGCGGGTCAGCAGGTCGCAGGCCGCGATGGGCTCCGGGTCGTTCTGGTCGCGGTCGCACGCCGCGGTTGCCAGCAGGGCGAGCACGACCGCGACGGCGGTCAGCGCGCGATTCACGGCCGGTAGCATGTCGGCATGGCGAGCACCGCGGCCAGCCTCGCAGACCTGGGCACGAGAGCGAAGGCGGCGGCGCGGGTCCTCGGTCTCGCGTCGACCGCGGAGAAGGACGCCGCCCTCTTCATCGGCGCCGACCTGCTGCAGGAGCGCAGCGAGGACATCCTCACCGCCAACGCCGAGGACGTCGTCCGGGCCGAGCGTGCCGGCACGAGCGCGACGGTCGTCGACCGCCTGCGGCTCGACGAGCGTCGCATCGGGTCGATGGCGGCCGGGCTCCGGCAGGTCGCCGCGCTTCCCGACCCGGTCGGCGAGGTTCTGGAGGGCTGGACGAGGCCGAACGGGCTGCGTATCGAGAAGGTGCGGGTTCCGCTCGGCGTGGTCGGGATCATCTACGAGAACCGACCCAACGTCACGAGCGACGCCGCCGGGCTTTGCGTCAAGTCCGGCAACGTCGCGTTCCTTCGTGGTTCGTCCGCGGCAATCACGTCGAACCAGGCGATCGCCGCTGCGCTTCGCGAGGGGTTCGCGAAGGCAGGGCTGCCCGAGGACTCGCTGCTCCTCGTCGAGGACACGTCGCGTGAGTCCGCCGTCGAGTTCATGAGGCTCCGCGGCGTGATCGACTGCCTGATCCCTCGCGGCGGCCCTTCGCTGATCCGAGCCATCCTCGACAACGCGACCGTCCCGTACGTCATCGACGGCGACGGCAACTGCCACGTGTACGTCGACGAGTCGGCCGACCTCGAGACCGCGCTGGCGATCACGTACAACGCCAAGACTTCGCGCCCGTCTGTGTGCAACGCCGCGGAGTCGTTGGTGGTGCACGCGGGCGTGGCGCCACGGTTTCTACCGATGGTGCTGCAGGCCCTCGACGGGGTCGAGCTCGTCGGCGACGACCGCGCTCGTGCCATCTGCCCGTCGATCGGCGCCGCGACCGAGGACGACTTCGCGACCGAGTTCCTCGACCTGAAGATGAGCGTGTCGGTGGTCGAGTCGCTCGACGACGCGATCGACCACGTCAACCGCTTCGGCACCGGCCACAGTGAGGCCATCGTGACGACCGACCTGCGCAGCGCCGACCGGTTCGTCCACGAGGTCGACGCCGCGGCCGTGCTCGTCAACGCGTCGACCCGCTTCGTCGACGGCGGCGAGTTTGGCTTCGGCGCCGAGATCGGCATCTCCACGCAAAAGCTCCACGCCAGGGGCCCCATGGGCCTTCGCGAGCTCACGACGACGAAGTACGTCGTCCGCGGCGACGGCCACATCCGCGAGTAGCCGCCCCACCCTCCTTCTGGGTGCAGAAACCTGCGCTATGCGCAAGTTTCTGCACCCAGAACGCTGAAGTCGACGCCAACTAGACCGGTCGGTCAAGTGCCCAACTAGGCTGCGGGGATGGGCGACCACCGCTTCGAGTCCGTGCCCCAGGTCAGGGAAGACCTCGCCAGGGTCGAGTACCTCGCCGACGAGGGCATCGCGGGGGTCGTGTACCTCGCAGACCGCCTCGGCAAGCCCGTCCTCGTCGAAGGCCCGGCTGGCACCGGCAAGACGCAGCTCGCGAAGTCCGTCGCCGAGATGACGGGCGCACGGCTGATCCGCCTGCAGTGCTACGAGGGCCTCGACGAGTCGAAGGCGCTCTACGAGTGGAACTACAAGAAGCAGCTTCTCCGCATCCAGGCGCAACGCATCGTCGAGGAGTCGGGCACCACGTGGCAGGAGATCGAGGAGGACATCTTCAGCGAGGAGTTCCTCCTGACCCGCCCCCTCCTGGAGGCGATCCGCGCCGAAGACCCGGTCGTCCTGCTCATCGACGAGGTCGACCGCGTCGAGATCGAGACGGAGGCCCTGCTCCTCGAGATCCTCTCCGACTACCAGGTGTCGGTCCCCGAGTTCGGCACGCTGGTCGCCACGCAGATCCCGCTCGTGTTCCTCACGTCGAACAACACGCGAGAGCTGTCGGAGGCGCTCAAGCGGCGGTGCCTCTACCTCCACCTCGACTACCCGACGCTCGAGCGTGAGAAGGAGATCGTGCTCACGCGCGTGCCAGACATCTCCGACCATCTCGCCGATCAGATCGTGCGCATCGTCCGCTCGATCCGGTCGATCGAGTTGAAGAAGCACCCGTCGGTGTCGGAGACGCTCGACTGGGCCCGCACCCTCGTGCTCCTCGGCATCGACAACGTCGACGCGGAGCAGGCCAAGGACACCCTGCACATCCTCCTGAAGTACCAGTCGGACATCCAGAAGGCAGCGAAGGAACTCGGCGCCGCGTCCACCGCGAGGTAGGCGGTGGCCACCCTCGACCTGCTCGCCGGTTTCATCCAGGAGCTCCGCAACGCGGGGCTGCCCGTCTCGCTGACGGAGAACCTCGATGCCATGGAGGCGGTCCGCCACGTTCCCTTGGAGGACCGCGAGTTCTTCAAGTACGCGCTGGCGGCCACGCTCGTGAAGTCGAACGCGCACTGGAAGACGTTCGAGACCGTGTTCGAGGTGTACTTCTCCCTGCGGGGGCTCGAGTACAAGATCGGCGACGCCGGCGACGACGAACAGGCGCTGGCGGCTGCGGTCGAGGAGCTGCTCGGCCAGCGCGATGGCGGCGGCGGCATGGAGGCCATGACGCCGGAAGAGCTCGCCGAGATGCTCTACAAGGCGCTGCAGAACGCCGACGAGGCGATGATGCGCGCGCTCGCGAAGGCGGCCGTCCAGCGCTTCTCTGGGATGGAGCCGGGCCGCCCCGTCGGCGGCACCTACTACCTGTACCGGACGCTGCGGAACCTCGACCTCGACGGCGTACTCGAGCGCTTGCTGCAGCAGGCGCAGGACGACGCCGACGGGCCGTTGACCGATCTCGAGGAGCGCCTGACACGCGACGAGTACGAGTCGCGCATCGACACGCTGCGCAAGGAGATCGAGGCGGAGATCCGCCGCCGGCTGGTCGCCGACCGGGGCGCGGAGGCGATGGCGAAGACGCTTCGCAAGCCCCTGCCCGAAGAGGTCGACTTCATGCACGCGACGCGCGAAGAGCTCACGATGCTGCGTCGCGCGATCTACCCGCTCACCCGCAAGCTCGCGGTGCGGCTCGCTCGCAAGCGTCGCCACGGTCGCAAGGGTCCGCTCGACTTCCGCAACACCGTGCGCCACTCGCTGTCGTACGGCGGCGTGCCCGCGGAGCCGAAGTTCAAGTACCCGCGACCGGCGAAGCCGGAGATCGTCGTGATCGCCGACATCTCGGGCTCGGTCGCTGCGTTCGCGCGCTTCACGCTGCAGTTCGTCTACGCGATGAACTCGCAGTTCTCCAAGGTGCGGTCGTTCGTGTTCATCGACGGCATCGACGAGGTGACGACGTACTTCGACGGCATCGAGGACATCCAGGAGGCGATCCACCGCATCAACACGGAGGCGGACGTCATCTGGGTCGACGGCCACTCCGACTACGGCCACGCGTTCGAGACGTTCTGGAACCGGTGGGGCAAGGAGATCACCAAGAAGTCGTCGGTGATCCTCCTCGGCGACGCGCGCAACAACTACCACGCGTCGCAGGCGTGGGTCGTGAAAGAGATCGAGAAGCGGGCCCGCCACGTGTACTGGCTCAACCCCGAGCCCCGGTCGTACTGGGACACGGGCGACTCGATCGTGTCGGAGTACGGCGCGCACTGCGACGGCGTGTTCGAGTGCCGCAACCTCAAGCAGCTCGAGCGGTTCGTCGAACAGCTCGCCTGACGGGTCGTTCGGGTCGCTAAGGTCGCGACCCCCATGGCAACGACCCGGTTGATCGTGATGCGGCACGCGTCACCGCGGCACGTCGTCGAAGGCGTGTGGGGCGGCCCGACGGCCGACAAGGGGATCACCGACGAAGGGCGCCGCGAGGCGACCCTGGTCGGTCGGCGGCTCGCCCGCGCGCCGTGGGCCGCGGAAGTGACCGTGTACTGCTCCACGCTGGCGCGATCGATCGAGACGGCGAACATCGTCGCTCGCGAGATGGGCCTCGCCGAGCCAGCGCACGACTGCCGCCTGTGCTCGTATCACCTGCCGCCGCACCTCGACGGGATCGCCGTCGAGGACGGGTTGGCCGATCAAATTCCTGGCGGCGGCGTGTACAAGCCCTTCGAGCGAGGCAACGAGCCGTGGATCTCGCTGCTCGCGCGGTCGGGTGAGGCGCTGTTCGACATCGCGCAGGCAAACGTCGGTCGCACCGCGGTCGTCGTCGCCCACGGCGAGGTCGTGCAGGCGTCGCTGGTCGCGCTCGGGGAGTTGCCGATCCGCCGCCATTTCGCGAACGGGAACACGCCGACCGGTATCACCGAGTGGACGACGGCCGACGACCTGTTCGACACCGGGTATCCCGAGTGGAGGTTCCCGGCGTGGACGCTCGTGCGCCTCAACGACGCCGCGCATCTCGAACACCTCGAACACCTCGACCGCCTGGAGCCGGCGTGACGCCGACCCGCCTCGTGCTCATCCGCCACGGTCACCCGCAGGCCTACATCGACCAGGTGATCCCGGGGCCGAAGGGTTGCACGGGCCTGTCGGACGTCGGCCGCGCGCAGGTGGCCGCGCTCGCAGATCGGCTCGGCCGCACCCACGAGTTGGGGGAGTCGCCCGTTCTCGTCAGCAGCGTGCTGCCGCGGGCGATCGAGACGGCCGCCGCGATCGCGGCCGTGTTCGATCACCCCGAGTGGGACCAGCACTGCGACCTCTGCGAGGTGCACCCCGGCGACGAGCTCGACGGCATGGGCTTCGCGGAGTTTCAGGAGCGGTACGGAAGCGATCGCAGCAGCGTGTTCGAGCCGTGGGGGCCAGGCGCGGAGACGTGGGCCGAGTTCGTCGCCCGCGTCGGCAGACGGCTTCTCGCGCTCGTCCACGAACACGAGGGGCGAACGATCGTCGTCGCATGCCACGGCGGGATCATCGACGTCGCGTTCCGCGTGCTCGGGCACGTCCCGCTCGGCCGCGGCGTGAACGCGCAGTCCGCCTTCACGTCGTTGACGGAGTGGGTCGCGAAGGGCGACGAGTGGCGCCTCGTCCGCTACAACGACCACGCCCACCTCGAAGGCACGCCCGAGCCGCACGCGTAGATCGCTTTCGTGCACCGATGGCGCAACATGATGCGCCATCGGCACACAAAACGAATCAGGCGCGCTTGGAGGCCGCCTTCGCGGGGCCGTTCGTGGTCGGCTCCTCGGCCGCGGAGAGAAGCTCGCGGACACCGCCGAGGGCGCCGAGGATGGCGGTGGCTTCGGTCGGGAGGAAGATCTTCGTCGCCTGCCCGTTTGCCATCGCCGCGAGCGTCTCGAGGTACTTGATGGCGATGAGATCGTTCGACGGGTTGCCCTCGTGGATCGCCTGGTACACGCGGAGGATCGCCTCGGCCTCGCCGGTCGCGCGTGCGATCTGCGCCTCCTGCTCGCCCTCGGCGTAGAGGATCGCCGACTGCTTCTCTCCCTCGGCCGCGAGGATCACCGACTGCTTCTGACCCTCGGCGCGCGTGATCGCCGCCTCGCGGTCGCCCTGCGCCGTCGTGACCGTTGCACGTCGCGTCCGCTCCGCCTTCATCTGCTCGTGCATCGCGCTCATGACGTCGGCCGGCGGGTCGATCCGCTGGATCTCGACTCGCACGACGCGGGTGCCCCACTTGTCGGTGGCGTCGTCGAGGATCTCGCGCAGCCGCGTGTTGATCGTGTCTCGTGACGTCAGCGCCTCGTCGAGCTGCATGTCGCCGACGACGTTGCGCAGGTTCGTCTGCGCCAGCTTCGTCACCGCGAGGTAGAAGTCGACGACGTTGTAGACGAGCCGCTGCGGGTCGGTCGCTTCGTAGTACACGACCGCGTCGACCGAGACGACGACGTTGTCGGACGTGATGACCTCCTGCGGTGGCACGTCGACCACGCGCTCGCGCATGTCGACGCGCACCATCTTGTCGATGAACGGCAGGATCAGCCGAAGACCCGGCTCGGTGGTCGCGTGGTACTTGCCCAGTCGCTCGACGAGGCCTCGCTCGTACGGGCGGATGATCTTGACGCCGCTGAGCACGATCATGAAGAACACGAACGCGACCGCAGCCAACAGGATGACGAACGTCATCGCTCTTTCACGCTCCTTCTGAAGGGAGGGCCTCGGGCTCGTCGAGTGGGAGCACCACGAGACGAGTGCCGTCGACCCTGGTCACGAGCACCGAGCTCCCGGCTCGGATCGGTTGACCGGTGAGGCTCTCGGCGCGCCACTCCTCACGGTCGAGGCGGATCATGCCCGTCGCACCCGGCAGGCCGGGGATGTCGCTGATCACTACGGCCTGACGGTTCACCCACCGTTGCGCGCCGACGGTGGACGAGGAGGCCGCGTCGAGGCGCCGGGCGAGCGGGCGGAAGCCGGCGAACGTGACGAGCGACGCCACGAGGAAGACGGCCCACTCGACGCCGACGGGTGCGCCGGCGAACGCAGCGGCGGCAGCAGCGATGGCACCGATGGCGAACGGGACGAGGAAGAAGGAGCCGGCGATGCCGAGCTCTCCCACGGTGGCTACGACCGCCACCACCAGCCAGATCCACCGCCACGTATCGGGCGAACCGAAGTCCATCGCCAGATCGACGGTACCAGTACGTCCACCGGACGGCCGGGCAGATAGGCCCCGCCGAAAAAAATCTTGCCGAAGACCGACACCTTTTGGCTCGGGCGACGTACCTAGGTATAGATGACGATGAGTATCATGACCTCGAGCCCGCATGAGCTCCTTCAACGGCAGAGGCGACCGCCTCGGCCGACGAAAAGGAGCACGACATGAACCAACCCATCGACCAGGCGGGCACCGAGCCCGCCTACGCCATGCCCGCCCGTCGCGGCCGCCGCCGGTTGGGCACACTGTTCGCGCTGGCTGCGCTGCTCGGCGGCCTCGTGACCCTCACCCCGTTCGCTGCCGCCACGGCGAGCCAGCCCAGCGGTGCTTGCGCCGACCAGTCCGATAGCCCCACGATCCCCCTCGTGGACGGGACCAACAACCTCGGGTTGCCCCTGTGGCTGTCGATCGAATCCGGCGCCACCAGCGGCGCGCCCGGCCACGTCGCCTTGTGTTACGCGACGGCATCGCCCGACGACGCCAAGCTGATCGGAGGCACGGCGTGGGTCGACGTCGACCCGTCCAGCACGTACCCGGTCGAGTACGGCCATGCGTCCGACACGAACGGTGCCGCCACCGCCAACGCCGCCGGTGACCTCGGCGCCACCTACACCTTCAACCCCGGCGGCTCCAACGGCGGGCAGGAGCTGACCGTCTACATCCCGTTCCACCTCTGCACCGGCAACGTCTGCTACCCGCCTGGCACCGTCCACGGCAACGAGGTAGGCACCACCGGCGTCGTCGTGGGCACCATCGAACAGACGCCCGCCGGCACCAACGGCACCAGCGCCGCGTACCGCGTGACGGGTGTCTGCATCACGATCGACGGCGTCTCTGTCGGCGGTTTGTGTGGTGCGGACTTCGATCACGCCGGTATCACGACGACGGGCACGAACCCGGTTACGGGCGACCCTGCGACGCCGGGACCGTGCGTGGTCACCGTGTGCGCGCCGAGCTACAACTACGTGGGTACCACCGGAAACCAGATCGGCACCATCCACGTGCCCATCTTCGGACCGATCCCGGTCTATGGCGTGCACACGTGCCTGTACCGGGACAACGCCTCCGTCGAGTGCCCGGCGTAGGGGGAACGGAAGCATGAACCGTCGGTCGCGCTGGCTCCCGCTCATCGCCGTCCTCACCCTCGTCGCCGCGGGGTGCGGGAAGGACGCGCCCGCCGGCCCCGTCGCTGGCTCGCGCGAGCGGCCGGCCGGCGCGACCGACTCCTCCCTCATCACCGAGGTCGATCGCACCCAGCCCGCGGCGCCCGCCACCCCGTCGGACGCTGCCGGGCTCTCGCCGCCCACCACGCGTGCGACACGTGGAAGCACGACCACGACTGCGCGCGCGACCGCGTCGGCCGCTCCGCCACCGAGCTCGACGACGACCGTCTTGGCCGGGCCTGGGAGCTCAACCACCACAACGACGGCAGCGGGTGACCCGTACGCGGCGGGGCCGTGCCCCGACGCCCGCACCTGCACCGAACACAAGCTGCACAACGGCCGATGGCCCCGCGACGCGAATGGCGTGACCACCATCCACTACCGGGTCAACCCCACGAACCGCGTGCGCCCGCACTTCACAGACGCAGAATTCATCGCCGCCGTCCGCGCCGCGTTCCAGACCTGGTCCGACGCGGTGCCGAACCTGCGCTTCGTGTACGACGGTACGACCAGCGATCGGCCTGATGGCGGCAACAACGTCGTCGGCTTCGGACAGACCGCTCCTGTGGCCGCCGCGAGCGTCACCCACGCGCCGAAGTTGGACGGCCCGATCTACACCGGATTCAGCCTCACCATTCAGGAGAGCCGCTCGTTCACACTCCGACCGTGCAACCCTCCAATGGGTCAGCCGTGCACCGATGACGACAACGTGGACAAGGACCTGCAAGGTGTTCTGGTTCACGAGGTCGGTCACGTCATCGGCTTCG
>DASVEG010000401.1:0-5927 GCA_036380695.1 Acidimicrobiales bacterium | reverse complement strand
AACCGAGGTGCTCGAGCCGCACATAGCGGTCGTACTGCGACGTGCCAGGGTCGTAGTGGACGCCCGCGGTGCCGTAGTTCTCGAGCGCCTTCGTGCAGTTGACGTCGCCCTTGTAGTAACGGACGGTGACCTTCGGGCCGGTCAGCCCCCATGACCGGAGCGTGTTGTCCATCGAAGACCACATGTTGCAGTCGGTCCCGTCGCCGAATGCGTTGTAACCGTGGATGTACACGATGGGCTTGCTGCGAGTGTCCGTACGCGCCTCCGCAGCGGGCGCGGGCAGGACGATGAGCGCAAGGACCACGGCCAGTGCCGTGGCGACCTTGCCGATACGGGCATACATGAAATTCCCCCAGACCCCAGCCCCGCGGGACCGTCCCGGGTGGCCGGGCGGGCGTGACTTTCGTCACTTTGGTTCACTCTGTCAAGTATGCGGTGAGGGGCATCGTGGGTGACCGCCATTCACTAAAACTGGTGACCACTATTCACCCATCGCAACCACCGCATTTTCGGACTCGCCGGCGCCGGGCTCGGTGGGAATGGCGGAGAGCGGCGTGGGTTACGGCACGAGCGACGACGACCCGCGGTCGATGCGGACGACGTCGCCGCCGTCGCTCACCCACGTCGTGGTGCGCACCTCGCCGAGCGCCACCACGTCGTATCGCCACGCGTCGAGAGCGCCGCGCCCGACACGCACCTGCGCGCGCCCGCGACAGACGATCGTTCGCGGCAGCCCGAGCGGGTCGACGGGATAGAACGAGCCCGCGCCGGGTGGCGGCAGGTAGGGGAACCCGTCCTCGCCCACCGGCGTCACGCCGACCGCGAGCCCGTCGTCTCTCGGGAGCAGCGCGGCGACGAGCGGCACCGCCGTGGCCGGGATCGCGTCCGCGGGTACGGCGACCCGTGCTTCGCCGTCCGCGGCACCGGATCTGCGGATCAGGCAGGAGGGCTCCCGGCCACCGAGACGGGCAGCGGCGGTGACGGTCAGCCCGCGCACCGCGTCGGCGAGCGTCGATTCGAACCGCGCGCCACGACCGATCGCGCCCGACGCGCGAATGGTGAAGCGGTGGGGCCCGAACTCGTCGAACGCGACCTTGCCGGCCAGCGCGAACGCGCGACCGTCGAGGGTCAGCTCGTAGCGCTCCTCTCCCTTCGACGTCGCCCGGCCGTTGCCGCCGAGGCCAGACGTGACGCGCTTGGCATGCAGCTCGACACGACCGGCGCGCGGGGCGACCGTCGCGAGAGACGCCGTGGGAACGGGTCGCGCCAACACCGGCTCGCCGGCGACGACGGGCAACGGTGCGCACACCTTCGCCACGCGCCGTTCGGCGGACAACGCGAGACGCCGGCCGCCCCGCACCACCTCGTAGTCGACGGGCTTCGAGGTCTTCTGCCGGAACGCCTCCTCGAACGCAGCCCGGTCGGGGGTGGCACGGCCGCCGAGGGCGACGACGACGTCGCCGAGCTCGAACCCGGCCAGCGCCGCCTGCGTCGTAAGTCGCCACAAACACATGCCGCTCGCGGGCGGCGAGGCGAGTACGGCCTCGACGCGCGAATCGAGCCCCGCCCGCGATGTGGGTCGTCCCTGCTCCGCCGGTGTCCCCATGGTATAAAAACATATACTTACACGATGGCTGACGACAACCGGCACTACACGACCTACGTCAACGCGCCGGTCGACCACGTGTGGGACGTGTTGACCAGTGGCCCCGCACAGGCGGACTGGTACATGCCTGCGGTCGCATGGGGCCTCGACGTCGGGGCCAAGGTGGTGTGGGGGTCGGCAGCCCAGGTGTTCGTGTCCGGCGAGGTCACGGCCGTGCGCGCCGACGTCGGGTTCCTCTCGCACACGTTCCGGTTCCCGTTCCTCGACGAACCGCCGGGGCTCGTGCGCTGGCGGGTCACACAGATGGGCCAGGTGACGCAGGTATGGCTGAGGCACGAGCTCGTGACGCGTCCGGCAACCGACGGGATCGTCGGAGGGAGCTGGCCCGTGATGCTCGCCCGGCTCAAGACGCTGGTCGAGACCGGATCGCCGATGCCAGAACCCGTGTGGCCGGCGACCGAGGGGTGGGACACCGACCCCGACTGACGGCGGGCCGTTCGTACGGCCAGCGCGAGGCCGTCGCGTCGGCACTCGACCTCGTCGGCGATCGATGGACCCTGTTGATCGTGCGCGAGCTGCTGTTCGGCCCTCGCCGGTGGACGGAGCTGTTGGCCAACCTCGGGGGGATCGGCAAGAACCTCCTTGCCCAGCGCCTTCGCGAGCTGGACGAGGCAGGACTCGTGACCAGCGCGACGCTGCCGTGGGCGTCGAGCCGCACGCGGCTCTACGCGCTCACCGACCACGCCGGCGACGTCGAGCGCGTGGTCTTCGCGCTGGCACGCGCCGGTGCGGGCGGCGTGCCGGACGCGGGCGACGCGCGACCGGAGTGGGCCGTCCTCGCCTGGGCCGCAGCCAGGGACGACGCGACCGCGCGTCGCGACGGCACGACCCACGTGTGCGTCGACGGCGAGTGGTTCACCGTCACGCGCGACAGGCAAGGCGACCGGCGCGCGCGCCGCGGCCAGACGGGGCGAGCGCGGACGGTCGTCGAGGCGACCACCGACGAGCTGTTCGCGCTGGCGCAGCGGAGAACGCAGCGATGACTCCGATCGCTTCGTAACGTCTCGCTTGCATGAGCGACATCTCCGACCGGTACCGGAAGGTCGCGCGCGCCTTCACCGAACGCGTGCGCGCCGTCCCCGATGAAGCGTGGGACAACCCCGCACCGTGCGAGGGCTGGGTGGCGCGCGACGTCGTCCGCCACCTCGTCGAGTGGATGCCGTCCATGGTGCTCTCGGGCGCAGGGCTTCCCGTGCCGGAAGTCCCGCCGGTCGACGAGGACCCCTTCGCGGCGTGGTCCGCGGTCGACCGTGCCATCCAGGCAGCCGTCGACGATCCGGAAGTCGCGGCGCGCCAATTCGACACGCAAGTGGGGCGTTACTCCGTCGGAGCCGCGGTCGACATGTTCTGCACCGGCGACGTGCTGGTGCACACGTGGGACCTCGCCAGGGCGACCGGCCTCGACGAGACGCTCGACCCCGGAGAGGTGGCGCGGATGTTCGCGGGGATGGAGCCGTACGACCAGGCCCTGCGCGACAGCGGCCATTACGGCCCACGTGTCGACGTGCCCCACGACGCGGACGAGCAGACGAGGCTGATCGCGTTCACCGGTCGCCACCCGTAGGGCTCGTCGAGATCGAGTCGCACCCAGCTCCGAGGGCGACCCTTCTGGGGTGCGCGTGCAACGGTGCACCGTCAGACCAACTCCGGACCCGGGCTCCGCCTCGGGCGGCGCGCCCGGTGCGGTCGCGGTGGCGGCGGGCAAGGTCGCGTGCCGCTCTCGGCGCTGACCGGGGTGCGTGTCCGCGCCACCGCCAACTGGACGAGCCGAGCTCCGTGACCCGCGGGCCAGCTAGGTAGATCGGACAGCGTCCGGTCGATGGAAAATGGAAAGGAGCACGATGCGGACCCGCCCCAAGAATCGCGTATTCAACGCGGCGTCGACCACGTCACCGCCCGTTCCAGGCACCAGCGACGACGTCGACGATTACGGTCACGGAAGGATGAACGTCGAAGTGCGATCGACGACACGGGACGACGTGCGGGCGATCGCGGACATGCAGCTCGCGTCGTGGCCGTCGGAGTACGACGGCATCGCGCCTCGTGAGCGGATCGTGAATCAAAGCGTGGAGCGGCGAGTCGCCGCGGTGGCGCGTCAGCTCGGCTACGCCGACAAGGACGACCCGAACGCCAGCGGCCGACCCGGTCCGGTCGAGTCGCCAGAGTCGATCGAGTCGTTCGTCGCGGTCGATGACCGACATTTCGTCGTCGGGCATGCCGTCATCACGCGAGCCGGCGGCGAGCTCGTGTCGCTCGTCGTGCATCCCGAAGCACGTACGCAGGGGGTGGGACGAGCGCTCGTCGGTCACGCAGAGCACGTGTGGCGCGATGCGGGACTGTCGACAGGTACGGCCTGGGTGATCCAGGCGAATGCGAACGCGTGCCGCTTCTACGAAGCGTTGGGATGGGCCGCCGACGGCGCGGAACGCCTGCACCGCGGCGGGCCTCCGCCCTTGTTCGGGCTCGCCGTGCCCGAACGCCGGTATGCCCGCAGCCTCATCCGACGATGAGCTGCACCGCTGCCAGAAACACTTGACGGTGGTGTTCCTTCGTCAATAGCTTGTGCATCGGGGGATGGGGGCTCAGATCGCCGTCGTTTGTCTGCTGCACAGGTTCGCCCACTCTCGCCCGTATTCGGCCCGCCGAGTCGTTTGCCGTGCTCGGCAAAGAGTGACCTAGGGGACCCAATGGCACTGACCACGACGGACACCGTCAACGTGATCGACGAGTTCAAGTTCGACCTCGTCGAACGTTCCGACGCAACGACCATCGATGACGCGTTGGCCTGCTTCTGCAGCTGTGTGGGCTGCGACTGCGGCGTCGTACCGCCGGTACCGCCGCTCGTCATCGCCTCGTAGTCGAGCCTGACGTCATACCGTCCTGGTGGCTTCGATGACGACATCTACCGGGACGCTGATCGACGCGATCCCGTTCCTCGGGGCGGGCCTCGGCTACCGCGTCGAGATCGCCGCGGAGATCCACCGCCACGCAGATGAGATCGACTGGCTCGAAATCATCGCCGAGAAGTTCCTCGGGCGTGGCGGTGGGCACGCGGCACTGCTCGCGCAGCTCCGCGAGCTGCGGCCTGTGGTGCCGCACGGCATCTCGCTGTCGATCGGGACGGCCGAACCGACGGCAGCCGATGTCGACTACGAGCGCGACCTCTGCGCTCTCGCCGATGCCGTCGACGCGCCGTACGTGAGCGACCACATCTGCTTCACGAGAGCCGATGGCGTGGAGGCCCTGCAGCTCATGCCGCTGCCACGGACACGCGAGGCCGTCGACGTCATTGCTCGCCGAGCACGCCGTCTCCAGCAAGCGCTGGCGCGACCGATCGTGCTCGAGAACATCAGCAACGCGTACGACCCGGCATCGACCATGAGCGAGACCGACTTCATCGAAGCCGTCGTCGAGGAGGCGGGCTGTGGGTTGCTGCTCGATCTCGCCAACGTCTGCAACAACGCAGCCAATTACCACTTCGACCCGATGGAGTACGTCGACGCGCTCCCGCTAGAGCGCGTGGTCCAGGTCCACCTCGCGGGTGGCCACTGGGACGGTCGATGGATGCAGGACAGCCACTCCACGAGCGTCAAGGACGACGTCTGGCAACTCTTCGAGCACGTCACCAGCCGCACGGTCGTGCGCGCAGCGATGGTCGAGCGCGACCAGGCGTTCCCCGAGGACTTCGAGCAGCTGCTGGACGAAGTGAGGCGGATAAAGGCGGTGCTGTCGCGCCCAGCCTCCGTTTCGGCGCGATGACGGCGACCGCATCGCTCGCGCAGTTCCAGCGCGATGCGATCCGGGCCCTGTACCACACGGGCCCGATCACCCCGCACACCCCCGGCGAGCCGGGCACGTCGCCCGCCGACGAAGAGGGCGCGCACGCCCGCGCCGCGAAGACGCTGCGCGACAAGCGCATGAAGCGCCTTGGCCCCGTGTTCCGCTCGACGTTCGGCTCCCTCCACCGGCTCGGGCTCTACCAGGGCTTCGTTCAGGAGCTCATGTCGTACCCGGTGACGGCGCGCCACCTGCGGCATGAGTACATCGAGCGCGAAGGCGACTGCGTCCTGCTGGCCGTCGACCGCATGGCGCCACGCTTCCCGTCGCCAACGGACCACGCTTCGGTGCGCGAGCTTGCCCGCTTCGAGATCGCCAAGGGGCGCATGCACATCCCGGTCGGCTCCACCGGCGCGAAGGTCGACCTCGACGCGGAGTTGGTGTGGTCGCCGTCGGGTCAGTTGTTCCGTTCCGACCTCGATGT
>DASVEG010000400.1:0-6080 GCA_036380695.1 Acidimicrobiales bacterium | reverse complement strand
CCAGGCGCTGCCGGGGACGTTCGACGTCCTGCCGCCGGATTCGGCGCGCTACGAGGCGGTCGTGGCCACCTTCCGGGAGCACGTCACGAGGGCGGGCTACGGCCTGGTCATCAACCCGTTGATCGAGGAGGTCGAGGTCTTCCGGCGCGTCGGCCAGTCGACCGACGTCGTGCGCAAGGAGATGTACGACTTCGAGGACAAGGGCGGGCGCCACATCACGTTGCGGCCCGAGGGGACAGCGGGCGTCGCGCGGTCGTACGTCGAGCCGTCGCAGGCGTTCACCGGCGGCGGCCAGCAGCGCCCGACGTCGCCCTGGAAGGTCTGGTACCTGACGCCGAAGTTCCGGTACGAGCGGGCCCAGGCCGGGCGCTACCGCCAGCACCACGAGGTCGGCCTCGAGGTGCTCGGCACCGACGACCCCGACCTCGACGTCGAGGTGATCGCCCTCGCCGCGGGGCTGTATCGCGCCCTCGGCTTGCAGCGGGTGACGCTCCGCCTCACGTCGCTCGGCGACGGGGCATGCCGACCCGCGTATCGCGACGAGCTGCTCGCCTTCCTCACCGCGCGGCGCGATCAACTGTGCGAGGAACACCGCGACCGGATCGAGCTCAACCCGCTGCGCGTCCTCGACTGCAAGCGCGACCCGTGCGTGACCGCTACGGCGGAAGCCCCGCGCATGGTCGACCGCCTGTGCGGCGAGTGCCAGGCCCACTTCGATCGCGTCCGCCGCGGGCTCGACGCCGTCGGCGTGGCGTACGCCGTCGACCCGTCACTCGTGCGCGGCCTCGACTACTACACGCGCACCACGTTCGAGTTCATGGCCGAAGCGCTGGACACCGCGCAGAACGGCGCGGGCGGTGGCGGGCGGTACGACGGCCTCGTCGAGTCGCTCGGCGGCCCTCCCACGCCTGGCATCGGCTTCGGCCTCGGCATCGAGCGCATCCTCCTCGCGTGCGACGCGGAAGGCGTGCTGCAGACGGCCGACGTCGCGCCCGCGCTCGACGTCTTCGTCCTCGACACGACGGGCGGCGAAGCGGCGCGCGACGTCACCGCGCAGCTCCGCGCCGCGGGCGTCGCCGCCGACCGCGCCTTCGACGACCGCTCGTTCAAGGCGCAGATGAAGCAGGCGCTACGGTCCGGTGCGCGTTTCGCGATCACCATCGACAGCGAGCGCATCCAGCTCCGCACGCTCCAGGACAAGGGCGAGCCGGAGTCCCTCGAGCGGGACACGCTCGTCGACCACGTCCGCAAACGACTCGGGTGAAGCGACCATGACCTTGCGCACGCACTACTGCGGCAGCCTCACGAAGGAGCACGTCGGCCAGCAGGTCGAGGTGTGCGGCTGGGCCGCGCGCCGGCGCGAGCACGGCGAGCACCTCGCGTTCGTCGACCTGCGCGACCACACGGGCATCGTGCAGTGCGTCGTCGACCACGCCCACGACCTCCGCAGCGAGTACGTGCTGCGCATCGTCGGGACGGTGCGGGAGCGGCCCGAAGGCACCGTCAACGACAACCTCGCGACGGGTGAGGTGGAGATAGGCGACTGCGAGGTCGAGGTGCTCTCGACCGCGGAGCCGCCGCCCTTCCCGGTCACCGACCGCATAGAGGCCGACGAGTCGATCCGCCTGCGGTACCGGTTCGTCGACATGCGGCGCGATCGCATGCAGCGCAACCTGCGCATCCGGTCGACGGTCAACAGCGCGATCCGACGGTCGATGGAGCGGCAGGGGTTCGTCGAGATCGAGACGCCGCTGCTGTGGACCCCGACGCCGGAAGGCGCCAGGGAGTTCCTCGTCCCGTCGCGCTTGCAGCCGGGCAGCTTCTACACGCTGCCGCAGTCGCCGCAGATCGCGAAGCAGCTCCTGATGGTCGCGGGGTTCGACCGCTACTACCAGATCGCCCGTTGCCTCCGGGACGAAGACCTGCGCGCCGACCGCCAGTTCGAGTTCACCCAGCTCGACGCGGAAGCGTCGTTCGTCACCGTCGACGACGTGTACGAGTTCATCGGCGATGCCGTCGCAGAGGCGACCGAGGCGGTGACGGGCGAGCGGCCCGCCATCGACACGTTGCCGTGGGTCGACGCCATGGAGCGCTTCGGCAGCGACAAGCCCGACCTCCGCTTCGGAATGGAGCTCGTCGAGCTGACCGAGGTGTTCGCGGGGACGGGGTTCAAGGCGTTCCAGGCCGAGTGCGTCAAGGGCATCAGGGTGGAAGGCCGCGCCGACGAGTTCGGTCGCAACAAGCTCGACCAGCTCACCGACCGGGCCAAGGGGCTCGGGGCCAAGGGTCTCGTGTGGATGCGCGTGCGCGATGCCGAACTCGACTCGCCCGTCGCCAAGTTCCTCTCCGACGACGAGCAGACCGCGCTGCGCGGAGCGACGGGCGCGCAACCGGGCGACCTGCTGTTGCTCGTCGCCGACGAGCGTCGCCGCGTGCAGGAGGTGCTGGGCCAGATCCGCAACGACCTCGGCCGGCCTCCGGTCGGGGACGGGCCGTACCGGTTCCTGTGGGTCACCGAGTTCCCGATGTTCGACGGGACGGACGACACGGGCAACCCGCTCGCCGCCCACCACCCGTTCACGATGCCCCACCCGGACGACATCGACCTGCTCGAGACCGACCCGCTGAAGGTGCGCAGCCAGGCCTACGACCTCGTCCTGAACGGGTGGGAGCTGGGGTCGGGGTCGATCCGGATCCATCGCGGCGACATCCAGTCCCGCGTCTTCTCCGCGCTCGGCATCAGCGACGAGGAGGCGGAGAACCGGTTCGGGTTCCTGCTCAGCGCCTTCCGGTACGGCGCACCGCCCCACGGTGGCTTCGCGTTCGGCGTCGACCGGCTCGTCGCCGTGCTCGCGGGCGAGGACAACATTCGGGAGGTCATCGCCTACCCCAAGCTGTCGTCGGGCACCGACCCGATGACCGACGCGCCCAAGCCCGTCGACGCCAAGACCCTCGCGGACGTCGGCCTCCGCACCCTCCCGCCCCCGTCCTAGGGATTTGGGCGCGCTCAGTGCCATATGAGGCACTGAGCGCGCCCGAAAACGGGAAGCGGCGTAGCCTCCGCGGGCGTGCCGGCCCGGAAGTCGAACCAACCAGACGACCTGTTCGAGGCGGCGTTGCAGGAACGGCTGTCGCAGCAGGCGCCACTCGCGGCGCGGATGCGGCCGCGCACCCTCGACGAGGTCGTCGGCCAGCGGCACCTCCTCGGCCAGGGCGCGCCGCTCCGGGCCCTCATCGAGTCCGACCGGCTCTCGTCGATCATCCTCTGGGGCCCGCCGGGCACCGGGAAGACGACGCTGGCGACGCTCGTGGCCACCACCACCGACCGCGAGTTCGTCGCCCTCTCCGCCGTGACCGCAGGCGTCAAGGACGTACGCGAAGTCATCGAGGCGGCCCGACGGCGGCTGGCCGACGCCGGGCGCGGCACGATCCTCTTCCTCGACGAGGTCCACCGGTTCAACAAGTCGCAGCAGGACGCCCTCCTCCCCGCGGTCGAGGCCGGCATCGTCACCCTCATCGGGGCGACGACGGAGAACCCCTTCTTCGAGGTCAACGCCCCGCTCATCAGCCGCTCGACGATCTTCCGCCTCGAGCCGCTGGCCGAGGACGACCTGCGGGTGCTCGTCGAGCGGGCCCTCGCCGCCGAGCAGGCGACCGCCGACGACGACGCGATCGACCACCTGGTCGACATGGCGGGCGGCGACGCCCGCGCCGCGCTCACCACGCTCGAGGTCGCGATGGCCCTCGCCCGGACGGCCGACCGCCCGACCATCGCCCTCGACGACGTCGAGCGATCGCGCCAGACCCGCGTCCTCCGTTACGGCGAGGACGAGCACTACGACGTGATCAGCGCGTTCATCAAGTCGATCCGCGGTTCCGACCCCGACGCCGGGTTGTACTGGCTCGCGCGGATGCTGACGGCGGGCGAGGACGCGCGGTTCATCGCCCGCCGGCTCGTCATCCTCGCGTCCGAGGACGTCGGCATGGCCGACTCGATGGGGCTGGTCGTCGCCGACGCCGCGGCCCGCGCCGTTGAGTACGTCGGGTTGCCGGAGGCGGGGCTCAACCTCGCCCATGCCGTCGTGTACCTCGCAACCGCTCCCAAGTCGAATACGTCGGCCGCCGGCCTCTGGAACGCCATGGCCGACGTCAAGGAGCGGCAGGCGGGCGCCGTGCCCGCGCACCTCCGCCAGGAGCACCCGTACCAGCGCAACAAGCTCAAGGAGGGCGGCGGCTACGTCTACCCGCACGCGGACCCGCGCGGGTGGGTGCCGCAGGAGTACCGCCCCGACGAGGTGACGGGCGGGCCGATCGGCACCGCGGAGCGCCGGCTCTACTACCGACCCTCGGCCCACGGCGACGAGGCGCGCATCGAGGAGCGGCTCCGGGCGTTTTGGGGCGACGCCCCCTACGACGCCGCGCCCGAGCGCGTCCTCGACAAGTCGTCGACCGACCCGAAGAAGTGACGCGCAAGTATCCGGCGGGTGGGGGCGTGACGACGAGTGTCATGGCAAAAAAGAACTAGTTCTTCCTCAAGTCACGGAGCGTGACGTCCGACAATCAGGACGTGAGCGCCCTTCTCACCATCGACCGCCCGGAAACGACCGACCTGCTGGCTCGCGCCCGCCTGTCGCTGGAGTTGCACGCCCATGTGCTCGAGCTCGAGCGCCGGCGGCTGGCCGCAGACCTCGACCGGCTTCGTAGCGGTGCCCGCACGACCGACGGCGACCGCAGCGTGCGCACCATCGTCGCCGGCGCCCTCAAGCTTGCGCTGACCCGGCCATGAGCGACCCGGTCGACCTGCGAGCCGAGCCAGACGCCGCCGTCACCCTCGAGGCCGCCCGCCGCCTCGCGGCGACGCTGTCGGCCGACGGCGAGGACCTCACGCAGAAGGAGCGCATCGTGCTCACCCGCGCCCTGCGGTTCCAGATCGAGCGCCTCGCCGATCACCTCGGCGCGCCCCCGCTGGCCGAGCAGTCGTCCGTCGCCGACTGACACGAGGCCGCGCATTTTCTTCATGTGAGCGCCTCTTCGACCGATTGTCCTGGTATGGGACGGCTGGAGGCTCACGAGGATTCGCTCATCGCGCAGCTCATGGCCGCGCTCGGACGCGTGTCGCCGACGCGGATGACGTTGACCTGTCTCGCGTTGCTCGCGGTCGTCGCCGTCGGCGACTTCGTCACCGGTGAGGACGTGTCGTTCTCGGCCTTCTACCTCGTGCCGGTCTTCCTCGCGAGCACCAACGCCAGCGCGTCGCTCGGCGTTCGCATGGCGGGGGTCGTCGCGACCGCCTGGTTCGTCGCCGACATCACCAGCCGGTCCACGCCGTACGAGTCCGCGCTGGTTCCCGTGTGGAACGCCTCGGTGCGGTTCCTCGTGTTCTGGCTCGTCGTCGCGCTGGTGGCCGCGCTGCGCCGGAGCGCAGCCGCAGAGCGCGCGCTGTCGCGGCTCGACGCGCTCAGTGGGCTCATGAACGCGAGAGCGTTCTACGAGCAGGCGGAAGCCGAGCGCCGCCGGGCCGTGCGCTACCGCACGCCGACGACCGTCGCCTATCTCGACATCGACGACTTCAAGCAGGTCAACGACGAGCTCGGCCACGCCGCAGGCGACGACGTGCTCGCTGCGACCGCCGAGGTGCTCACCGAGTCGCTCCGCGACGTCGACATCGTCGCCCGCCTCGGCGGGGACGAGTTCGCGCTGGTGCTGCCGGGGACCGACGAGGCTGCGAGCGCGGTCGCGCTCGACCGCGTGCACGGCGCGCTTCGAACGCTCGCCGCCGACCGCCGCTGGCCCGTCGGCTTCAGCATCGGAGCGGTCACGTTCGACGCCGCCCCGCGCTCGGTCGACGACATGATCGGACGGGCCGACGCCGTCATGTACGAGGTGAAGAAGTCGGGAAAGAACGGCGTCCGCCGCGCCCGCGCTGCCGCACAAGTCACGGCGACCGTCACCACGCCCGTCACGGCACCCGTCGGCGACTCCGGCCGCTAGTCACCGGTCGGGCCCGGTCCCGTCGTAAGCTCACCGCCCGGTCGCCGAAGGGCGGCGCGAGGACACACGGGAGAACGCGGCGCATGGCC
>DASVEG010000399.1:0-4871 GCA_036380695.1 Acidimicrobiales bacterium | reverse complement strand
TGCTCACCGCTGGGCCCCCGACCCTCGTGTTCGACGAGGTCGACGCAGGCATCGGCGGCGCGGCCGCGGTCGCAGTCGGCAAGGCGCTGGCGACGCTCGCCGCCGACCATCAGGTGCTGGTCGTCACCCACCTGCCCCAGGTCGCCGCCTTCGCCGACCATCACGTCGCGGTCTCCAAGCACGAACGACAGGGGAGGACCATCGCGACCGCGGTCCCTCTCGACGGCGCGGCGCGCGTCGTCGAGCTGTCGCGCATGCTGTCCGGCCAGCCCGAGAGCGCGACCGCGCGCGACCACGCGGAAGAGCTCCTCGCCACCGCCGCGCGCGAACGGGGACGTTGACGTGGTCGCGAGACGCATCGACGACGTGAGCCCGGTCACGGGCCCGGCCCGCGTCGACCGCCGGACCAAAGACCTCATCAAGCGGCTGCAGCCGGGCGACGTGGCGGTGATCGACCACGAGGACGTCGATCGCGTCGCGGCCGAGGGCCTCGTCGAGTGCCGGGTCGCCGCGGTCATCAACGCCGCCAAGTCGATCTCCGGGCGGTATCCCAACGTCGGCCCACTGTTGCTGGCCGCGGCGGGGATCCCCATCGTCGACGGCGTCGGCAGCGGTCTCCTCGACGACATCGCGGAGGGCCAGTCGGTCCGCGTCGACGCTGACGAGGTGTGGATCGGTCCCGCGCTGATCGCAAAGGGCGAGCGCCAGACCTTGCAGTCGCTCGAGCATGCGTACGAGGCCGCGAAGGTGAGCATGGGCGACGAGCTCGCTCGCTTCGCCGAGAACACCCTGGAGTACATGCGCCGCGAGCGCGGCGTGCTGTTCGACCCGATCGAGCTGCCCGAGCTGTCAGTCGACTTCGCCGGCCGCCACGTGCTGATCGTCGTGCGCGGCCACGACTACAAGGAAGACCTCAGCGCGTTGCGTGGCGGCTACGTGCGCGAGATGCGGCCCGTGCTCGTCGGCGTCGACGGCGGCGCGGACGCGTTGCTCGAGGTCGGCCTCAAGCCCGACGTCATCGTCGGCGATTTCGACTCCGTGTCGACCGCCGCGATCCGGTGCGGCGCCGACCTCCTGGTCCACGCCTATCGCGACGGGCGCGCGCCGGGGGCGGAGCGCCTCGTCGCGCTCGGCGTGGAGCACCGTGTCGTGCGCGCCGCGGGCACGAGCGAAGACGTCGCGATGCTGCTCGCGTACGAGAAGGGTGCGTCCCTCATCGTCGCCGTCGGCACGCACGCGTCGATGGTCGAGTTCCTCGACAAGGGCCGCGCCGGCATGGCCTCTACCTTCCTCACCCGCATGAAGGTCGGCCCGCTGCTCGTGGACGCCAAGGGCGTGAACCGCCTGTACGAGGGGCGGCTCCGCAAGCGCGACCTGATCTTGTTCCTCGCCGCGGCCATGCTGACGTTCGCGGCGATCGTGGTGCTCGTCGTGCCCCGCGTGTTCCTCGACAGCTTGTGGTTGTACGTGCAGGACGTCTGGGACAGCGCCTTCCGATGATCGGTCCCTGCTGATGGTCAACTTCCGCTTCCATCTCGTCTCGTTGACGGCGGTCTTCCTCGCGCTCGCCGCGGGCATCGCCATCGGCGCAGGCGTCGTCGACCGGCAGACGGTCGCGTACCTCGAGGCGCGGCTCGACAACGTCGAGGAGAACCGCAAGGAGACGAACGCGAGGAACGACGAGCTCGCGGCCAAGCTCACCTCCTGGGAGCGCTTCGGCGAGCAAGCCGGCACCGGCATGATCGAGGGGCGCCTCGCGACCGCGCGGGTGCTGGTCGTCGGGGTCGAAGGCACCAACCGCAAGCCGGTCGACGACCTCACCGGCGCGCTCGTCGCGGCAGGCGCCCAGCCGCAGGGTTCGCTGTGGTTCACGCCGAAGTGGGGGCTCGGCAACCCCGACGACGTGCGTGCGTTGGCCGACATCCTCGGCCGTTCGCCGACAGTGCGCCCCGTCGACCTGCGCGCCGAGGCGCTGGCGCGGCTCGTGGAGACGTGGTCGGCCGGATCGGCCGGTGGCGTGCTCGTCGCGCTGCGCGACGCGGCGTTCCTCCAGTACGACCCGCCCGCGGGGGAGGAGCGCGCGCTCGAGGACGTCGTGCTCGCCGGCACGTTGTTCGTCGTCGCGTCCGACGACCAGGCCGACCTCCCCGCCGCGGACCTCGCCGTCCCGGTCGTCGCCGCGTTCGCGCAGCAGGGCGTCCCGCTCGTCGCGGTGCAGCCCGCGATCGCGGACGACCGCGCGCCCGACGCGCCACCGCCCTTCGTCGTCGTGTTGCGCGGTATCGAGGACGTCGCGGCCAGGGTCTCCACGGTCGACAACGTCAACGACTACCGCGGCCGCGTGGCGACGGTGCTGGCGCTGGCCGACCTCACGCAAGGCCGGTCGGGCCACTACGGCATCGGCCAAGGTGCGGAGCGCGTCGTCCCCGAGCAGGCGGCGCCGAGCGGGCGGCCATGACCCGCGTCGTCGCGATCGTCCCTGCGAAAGACCGCGCCGACTCGATAGCCGACACGGTCACCGCGTTGGCGGCCATCCTCGACGTCGACGCGGTCGTCGTCGTCGACGACGGCTCGTCGGACGCCACCTCGAACCTCGCGTCCTTCGCGGGCGCGCGCGTCGTGCGCCTCCCCGCGAACCGGGGCAAGGGCGGCGCCGTGCGCGCCGGCGTCGATGCCGAACCCGACGCGGACGTCTACCTGCTCGTCGACGCCGATCTCGGGACGACCGCGGGGCTCGTGCCCGCGCTGCTCGCCCCCGTGCTCGCGGGCGACGCCGACATGACGATCGCGGTGTTGCCGTCGGCAGGCGGCAAGGGCGGCTTCGGCTCGGTGAAGACGCTCGCGGGCGCCGGCATCGAGCGCGCGTCCGGCTTCCGCCCGCGCGCGCCGCTGTCCGGCCAGCGGGCCGTCCGGGGCGAGCTCCTCCGCTCGTTCGACTTCGCCGAGCGGTTCGGGCTGGAGACCGGTCTCACCATCGACGCCGTCCGTGCCGGTGCTCGGGTGGTCGAGGTCGACGTGGCCATGGACCACCGCCACACCGGTCGCAAGCTGGCCGGGTTCCGCCACCGCGCCGGCCAAGGGGTCGACGTCGTCCGCGCGCTCTGGCCGCGGCTGACCACGACGAGCGCCCGCGTCGGGCTGCTCGTCGCCGCGTTCGTCGTCGCCACCGCCGTCGCGCTGTGGTCTGGCGGGCGGGCCGAGCCAGACAGCGTCCCCCTCCGGGCCAGCAGCACCGGCGGCACGGTCGACAGGGTCGTGGTGTTCGGGTTTCCGGGCCTGTCGTGGGACGACATCGACGGCGGGCTCGCGCCGCACGTGTCCGACCTCGTCGACAGGGGAGCGGTCGCGGCGATGAACGTGCGCACTCGGTCGCGACACCCGTCGACCGTGGAGGCGTACGCATCGCTGGGCGCGGGCGGCCGCATGGAGACGGGTCGGGAGGCCGGGCACGCGTACGGCGCGCGAACCACGGTCGAGGGCGGGACCGCAGCTGAGGCGCTCGCTCGGCGGGTGGGACGCGAGCCCGACGGCGACGTCGTCGTCGTCGGTGCGCCTGCGACAGCCATCCGGAATCGGCAGGAGCCCGACGCCGTGCCGGGGGGGCTCGGCAGCGCGCTACGCGACGCGGGGCTCCGCACCGGGGTCGTCGGCAACGCCGACATCGGCAACCCGGCGGTCGACATCGGCGCCGTGCGCAGGCCGGCGGCGATCGCGGTCATGGACCGCAATGGCAGCGTCGACGCGGGCGAGGTCGACCGCGGCCTGCTCGCCGGCAGCGCCCTCGCGCCCTTCGGCTACCGCGCCGACCACGAGCAGGTGCTCGCCGCACTCCGAGACGCGGTCGCCGAGGCAGACGTGGTCGTCGTCGACGCGGGCGACGTCGACCGCGCCATCCTCTTCGCCTCCGTCGCCGCCCCCGCGGTCGCGTCCGACGTGCGGGCCGACGCAGTGCGCTCGACCGACGCGCTGCTGGGCCGCGTCGTCGCGGACCTGCCGGCCGACACGCTGGTCGTGGTCGCGGCCGTCACCCCACCTGGCACCGAGTGGCGCCTCGCGCCCGTCGTCGTGACCGGCCCCGGCGTCGCTTCGGGCTACCTGCACTCGCCATCGACGCGGCGCCTCGGCGTCGTCACCCTCGCCGACCTGGCGCCGACGGTGCTCGACGCCCTCGGTGTCGCGGTGCCCGACCAGATGACCGGCCACCCGCTGCGCGCGCACGCCGGGACCGTCGACCTCGGCCGGTTGTCGGAGATGGACAGGGACGCGGCGTTCCGCGAGGGGATCTACCGCCCGGTCACCATCACCTACGTCGTCGTGCAGGTGTTGCTCTACCTCGCCGCGCTGTTCGCTTTCTGGCGCTTCGGCGGCGCGGGCGTTGCGGGGCGAGCCCTCCGCCATGCCGTCCTCGCGGTGAGCGCGTACCCGCTCGCTACCTACCTGCTCCGTGCCGTGCCGGACGTCGCGGAGGCGGGCGCGTTCTCGATCGCACTCCTCCTCGCGCTCGACGCGCTGACCGTCGTCGTGGCGACACGCGCCACGCGTCACCCCCTGAGCCCGCTGACGTGGATCCTCGGCGTCACGATCGCGGTGATCGCCGCGGACGTCGCGACCGGCGCTCGCCTCCAGGCGTCGAGCATGCTCGGCTACTCGTTGCATACCGCGGGGCGGTACACCGGGCTCGGCAACACGGCGTTCGCGGTGCTCGCCACCGCGACGCTCCTGCTCGCCGCCGCGCACGTGCACTACGCGCCGCGCCGCCGCGAGGCGCTGGTCGCGGTCGCGCTCCTGTTCGCCTTCGTCGTCGTCGTCGACGGCGCGCCTGCCCTCGGAGCCGACGTGGGGGGGATCCTCACTCTCGTGCCCGCGTTCGG
>DASVEG010000398.1:0-6664 GCA_036380695.1 Acidimicrobiales bacterium | reverse complement strand
CAGGCGCGGCTCCACCGTTGGCCGAGAGCGCGTCGTCCGAACTGGCGTTGCCGGTGACCGCCGCATCCGATTCGCCGACTGCGACGCCGGCCTCCGTGTCGCCTGACAGGGTCGCGTCGCTCGCGTCGTCGGACGACGATTCGCATGCCCCCGCGATCGTCGCCGCGAGCAACGCCGCCATGATCCACGACCAACGCCTCGTCCCCTGTGTCGACATCGTCGCCTCCTGCGCCCCCGGCTATTGGCGATGAGACGACGCGGCCAGTCGCGTCGGTTCCCGCATACGGTGCACGGATGCGGAAGTTCCTCGACGACAGCGCCGACGATCATCCCGCCGTCGACGACGACAAAGCGCCCGCCGTGTGGTCGGTCGCGGTCACCGACGACTGCGATGCGTGCGAGGACCCACGCGTGGTGCTCACGGTCGAGCCGAAGGGCGAAGCCGGCCGCGGCGTCGTCGCGCACCTCGCACCCGCGACCGCGCGGCGGCTGCGCACCGCGCTCGCGAACGCGTTGCGGGAGATCGGCGAGCGCGTCGACTAGCTGTAGTGACCCGAGCGCAGGCGGAGCGCGTCCGCGTCAGGTCGGGCTGCGGCGGCTGGTGTCGATGGCGTCGTCGGGGAAGAGGCCGGTCGCGGCGAGGAGGCGGAGGAACCGGTGGGCGGTGCGCGCCTCGTCGGTCGCCTCGGTCGAAAGGCGAAGTTCGCTGCGCGCGAGCGCGAGGTGCAGCGCCGCGGCGCGGCGGGGGGACAGCTCGAACACGCGGGCGACGACGTCGTCGATCCCGCCCCCAGACGACGCAACCCCGTGAACGAGCGCGTACAGCTCGTCCGCGGCGCGGCTCGTCACGTCGTCTGGCGGTGGGTGCATGCCGTCAACTTCGGGTACGACCTCCGCGTAGCGTTCGGCGGGTTCAGCTCCAAGGCGTGCACACACACGCCCAGGTGTCCGTATAGGTCACCGTCACCTCGTAACAACGCGGTGCAATTGGCCACTCCGCAGCCGCTGGCTCCGCAAAGGACACAAGGACCGCAGCGGCGAATACCGGGAGAGCGAGTAGTCGGAGCAGACGACGAACCATGGGACCCCTCACGAGACGAAGCGACAGTGACGGGTGGTTCACGTGCGAAACCCAGGGTGATTACACAGAAATTGCGGTTGCCGAAGTCTGGGAGCACGTGTTCGCCACCGTCGTCGGACGATTGGCGCGGAGGGGCGTCCCGCGGTCGACCGCGGAAGACGTAACCCAGGAGGCGGGGATGCGGGCGCTCGCCCGCGAGGTGCCGTTCACCGATGCCGCAGACCTGTCGCGCTGGGTCCAGTGCGTCGCGTGGCGCCTTGCGATCGACGACCACCGCAAGCTCGCGCTGGTGCACGACGAGACGACTCCGGAGCCCGCCACCACGACCGAGGTCGTCGACGAGGTGGAGCACCGCCTGCGTTGGGACGCGACCCGGCGCGCGTGGCCGCGTCTCGCCGCGGCCGACCGGGAGGCGATCCTCACCGATTCCGAGCCCGCGACGCGCAAGGAGGCCGTCCGCGTCGCGGTCCGCCGCCACCGGGCGCGGGCGCGTCTGCTGGCGATGGTCGAGGCCGCGATGGCCGCGCTCGTCTTCGCGTGGCAGAAGGGCAAGCGGGCCACGCCCCTGGCGTTGGCCGCCGCTGCGGTCCCGTTCGTGCTGAACGTCGCTCCCTTCCGTGCCGACGCGCCGGCGGTAGCTCGCGACAACGCGACGCGGACGGTCGACGCCAGCGGGTGGTTCGACCACCGCGCGTCGGTGGTCGAACCCGCGGCACCGGACACCGCGCGGCCGACCGGCTCGCCCAGCGAACCCGCGGCGGCACCCGCAGTCCCCGTCGCGCCGCCCTCCGGGCGCGCCGTCGTCGTCGCCGCGCCCAAACCGCTGCCGCCAGGCGAGGTCCGGATCGAGGAGCGCGAACCGTTCGAGCCCGAGCCCGCGGCCTGCGTCAGCCAGTCGGGCATGGCGGTGTGCGGCCCGACGGTGAACGCCCCGTGGCCCGGCGACGTCGTCCCGGTGCCCCTCCCCGTCCGGCGCTGAGGCCGCCCCCAAGAACGGTCGGCGCGCCCTCAGCACTCCTCGGCGGGCGGGACTGCGGCGGGCGGCGCGACGGTCGTCGCCGCGCCACCGCCACCAGCGGCGCCCGGCGGGGCGGTGGTTGCCGCGGAGGCCACGGGTTCGGTCACGCCCCTGAAGTCGCGGCCGAGCTCGAGGACGACGTCGACGCCGGCCAGCGTCGGGTCCTCGTCGAGCACGGGCCGAGCCCTCAGCTGGTCGGCCAACAGGTCGGCCTTCGGCGCCTGGCCAGGGCCGTACCGGATCACCGTCGCCCGGCTCCGCTGGTCGGCGGTACCGAACCCGGCGACGTTGAACCCCGCCGCGGCGAGGCGGAACGCCGTCGCGTTCAGCTCGCCCTTGCGCCCGGTGGCGTCCACTACCCGCAACCGCACCGACCCCGGCAGGAGCACCGCGGGCCGGTCGGTCTTGCCGCGGAACACGTCGAGAACGGGCTCGGCTGCGCTGGCGTCGAGGTACAGCACGTCGGCCCCGCCCGACGTCCGGCCAGGTCGCGTCGGCAGCGAGTACGTCTCCAAGGACTCCGGAGACAGGGAGCGGAACTGGCTGCCGAACGACATCACGTCGCCGTACGACATCGTGTCGTCGAGGCGCACGTAGTCCTCGGCGGCGGACAGCACCCGCGCGGCCCGGCGCGGGTCGAGGAGCTGCCGCGACAGCACCCTCCTCAGCGTTCGGCGGAGGAAGTCCTGCTGGCGGGTGATCCGGTTCAGGTCGCCGGTCGGGTCGGCCTGCCACGTTCCTTCGACGAGCCGTTGGAAGTGGCGGCTGCGGACGTAGGCGAGCGCCACGTCGCCGTTGAGGCGCACGCACCCAGGCGTCTCGATCAGGAGCCCGGTGGGCGACAGGTTCTTCTCCGGGTCCCAATCGCGCACGGGCGAGGCGAAGTGGACGTCGACGCCGCCGACCGCGTCGACGAGGCCCTTGAACCCACGGAAGTCGATCTGCACGAAGTGGTGGATCGGGATCCCGAACTCGGCGGTGATGGTCTCCACCAAGCGGCTCTCGCCGCCCTCGATGGCCTGGTTGATGCGGCCCTCCCCGCCGGCGCCGGCGAGCTCGACCCACAGGTCGCGCGGGAACGACACGATGGCTATCCGGTCATCGGCGGGAAAGGTGCGCGCCAGCAGGATCGTGTCCGCGTGGGGCGCGCCGACCTCGGCCTCGGTGCCGTACGCCTCGCGTTCACGCGGATCCTCCACGAAGGCGCGCGAGTCGCTGCCGACGAGGAGGAAGTTCTGCGGCTGGCCGTCCGCCTCCTCCGCGAGCACCCCGTCCGCGAAACCGACGCGGTCGACGTGGGAGTAGCGCCACGCGAGCCACGCAACGCCAGACGCCGTCGCGACGACCACCGCCGCCGCCGTTGTCGCTACGAGCTTCACCCACCGGCGGCGCCACGCGCGACGGACGCGCCCGGGTGGTCGGGCTCCGTCGCCGCCTGGCATGAAGGCGGACGCTAGCGACCGGCTCATGCCACAGTGACGCGGTGAGGGGCTGGGCGTGGGTCGCCGTCGCCGCGCTGGCCGTCTCGTCGTCGGCGACGGCGTGGGCGGCGATCCCGCGGGACACCGCGCGTCGCCGCATCCTGGCCGGTCCCGTTCGCCGGCTGTTCCGCGCCTACCGGATGGCCGCGCTCCGCTGGTTCCTGTGGTGGTTCGGGTGGCCGCACCTCGTCGACGTGGTGCTCGGCGCGCGCGGCAAGCGCGGGCTGGCGACGCCGTCGACCGTCGTGTGGAAGGAAGGCCGGGCGTCCCTCCGCCGGTGCACGGGCGCCGGTGCGAGCGGCAACACGGGCGGGACGCCCGTGCTCGTCGTCCACGCCCTCGTCACGAAGCCGTGGATCCTCGACCTCACGCCGGACCGCAGCCTCGTCGGTCACCTGCGGAAGGGCCACGACGTGTTCCTGCTCGACTGGGGCGACCCGGACGTTCGCGACGCGCAGCGGGGCATGCGCGACTACGTCGCGACGCTCCACCAGGCACAGCGGGTCGTTTCGAAGCTGACCGGCTCCGCCGAGGTGCACCTCGTTGGCTACTGCCTCGGCGCGACCGTGTGCCTGCTCCACCTCGCGGGCCGACCTCGCGGGGTGGCGTCTGCCGCACTGCTCGCACCGATGGTCGACTTCGCCGTGCCCGGCGGTCTACAACCGCTCCTCGCGCACCACGCCCTCCGGCCCGTGCTCCTCCTCGACAGCGGTGGGTGCGTGCCCGCCGCCGTGATCCGCGAGTCGTTCCACGGGTTGCGGCCCCGCGCCGTGCGCACGGTCTGGCGGCGGGTCACGATGCGCCCCGACCCCGAGTACAAGCACTTCTACAACGCGTTCGCTCGGTGGGCCTGGCGACACCGAAGGCTGCCGGGTGCGCTCTTCTTCGACCTCGTCGACCTCTTCCGTAAGAACCCCCTGGTGCCGTCGCCCACGACCGGCAAGCCGTCGCCGCTGGCGGCGATAGACGTGCCGCTCCTGGTCGCGATCGCCGAGCACGACCACATCGTCCCGAGCGGTTCGTCGCACGCGATCACGTCGGTGCCAGGGCTCGACGTCGAGGTCGCCACCATGGCGAGCGGTCACGTCTCGATGCTCGTCGGGAGCGCGGCGGCGACCACCCTCTGGCCCCGCCTCACGGGGTGGCTCGCCGAGCACGAACACGCGCGCCAACGTCAACGAGGCGACACACAGAGGTAACGGGCGTTGACGGAATAGCCCGCCGGAATGGTCATCAGTGGACCGGTCTGGACGCCGATGCACCTTTTCATGGCGACGTGGCGGGCATATCTCGCGGTTGGGCTTGCGGCGGTGATCGTTGCGGCGTTGCTGCCCGTCGTTCCCGCGTTCTGGCTGGCGCAGGTGGTGACGCTGTCGGCGCTCCCGATGGTGATCCACCGGGTACGAAAGGCGGGAGGGCGTACGCCTTGGACGCTGCTCGCGCTCAGCACCGCGTTCTTCTGCGGTGCCACGGTCGTGCGGGCCGTGCATTCGTCGATGACGGGCGACCCGTTCCCGTTCCCGTCGCCCGCCGACGGCCTCTACTACTGCGGCTACCTGTTCCTGCTCGGGGTGGCGATCGGCATCCACCGGCAGCGCCGCGATCCTCGGGCGACGAGCGCGGACCTGCTCGACGCGCTGATCGTCGCGTCCGGCGTCGGGATGGTCGTGTGGGGATTCGTCATGTCGCCGTACTCGCGCAACGGCGACCTGCCGACGTTCGAGCGGTTGCTCAACGGCGGCTACTCGTTCTTCGACCTCGCGCTGATCGCCGTCGTCGCCCGCATCGCGGTCGCGACCAACGCGAGGAACGGCGCCTACCGCCTCCTTGCGGGTTGCTTCGCGATGGTCGTCGTCACCGACGTGCTCGCGACGATGGCGACGGTGTCGAGCGCGTTCGCGGCGCTCGCCGGCCTGGCGTCGGTGTTGTGCTTCCTGTTCGCCGGCGCCGCCGCGCTCCACGGCGACGCCGGGACCCTTCTAACCCGGGTCGAGCCCAAGCGAGCGACGCTGTCGCGACGGCGGCTCGGCCTTCTCGTCCTCGCCCTCGCGATGGGCCCGCTCGTGCTCCTGGTGCGCGACCTCGCCGGTCACCCCGTCGACACCGTCACGGTCGTGGGTGGTTCGTCGCTCCTGTGCTCGCTCGTGCTCGCTCGCATGGCGTTGCTCGTAAAGGAGAACGAGCGGAGGGCGGCCGCCGAGCGCATGCTCCGCAGCGCCGAGGAGGCGCTCGTCACCGCCACGAGCCGCGACGACATGCTCGCCGCCGCACTCGCCGCGGCGCTCGCCCTCGTCGGCGACGGGCCGGACACCTCGGTCGCGCTCGCCGACCAGCACGCGGACGGCCTCGCGGTCGCGGCCTCGACCGGCGGGGGCGCTCGGTCGCCCGCCAACGAGCACGCCAACGTGCTGACGATCCCGCTCGTCAGCCAGAACGAGGTCCGCGGTGCGCTCATCGTCACGACGAAGGACCCCGTCCGCTACGACGTCGCGGAGTCCCTCGGCGACCTCGCGGCGGTCGTCGCCCTCGCCCTCGAGTCCGCGGCGCGGATCGCAGAGCTCCACCGCCAGCGCAGCGAGCGCCGGTTCCGCGCCCTGATCGAGAACTCGAGCGACATCGTCGCCATCCTCGACAGCGCAGGCCGCTTCTCGTTCATATCTGGCGCGGTGGAGACGATGCTCGGGTACTCGGTCGAAGACCTCCTCTGCACGTCGCCGCTGCGGCTGGTGCACGGCACGGACAAGAAACGCGCCATCGCCAGCCTGCGTGGCGTCCGCACCGCCGCGCTCACCGACACGTCCGGCACGATCCGCGTGCGGCACCGCGACGGCTCGTGGCGGCAGATGGAGATCACGGCCCAGGACCTGAGCCACGACAGCGACGTCGAAGGCCTCGTCCTCAACTGCCGCGACGTCACCGAGCGCAACCGGCTCGAGACCGAGCTTCGTCACCAAGCGCTCCACGACGCGCTCACGGGCCTAGCGAACCGCGTGCTGTTCTCCGATCGCGTCGACCACGCGGTCGCCAAGCGCGGGACCGCGGCGACGGGCGTGGCGGTGCTGTTCGTCGACCTCGACGACTTCA
>DASVEG010000397.1:0-9289 GCA_036380695.1 Acidimicrobiales bacterium | reverse complement strand
GGATCTTCGACCGCTACGCCTCCGGCACGCTCGGCTGCACCGCGCTGGCCAACGAGCTCAACGAGGACGGCCTGCGCACGAGGAGCGGGAAGCTCTGGACGCGGCAGATGCTCCTCGAGATGCTCCGCAACCGCGCCTATATGGGCGAGGTCTTCTTCCGAGGCACGTGGCACCGCAGCTCCGACCAGCCGTTTCTCGACACCGCCGTCTTCGACCGCGTGCAAGCAATCCTGGCCGAGCGGGGCGAGGGGTACGGGCAGCGGTTCCGGTCCCGCGACAGCGAGTACCTCCTCACCGGGCTCGTGACGTGCGGCCGTTGCGCGCACCGGTACGTCGGCGTCTCAGCGCACGGACGGTCGGAGCGGTACCGCTACTACGCCTGCTGGAACCGCAACCGCCGCGGCAAGAAGGCGTGCGAGGCGCAGAACGTCAGAGCCGACGCGCTGGAGAAGGCCGTCCTCGCCGCTCTCATCGACCTGTACGCCGATCCGGACGCGCTGCTCGACGCCGCCGAGCAACAGCGCAGTGACACGAGCGCGACGACCGCGCGCCACGCCGATGACGCGGCCGCCGTCGGCGCCGAGCTTCGCAAGGTCGAGGCGTCGATCGAGCGCTGGATCAGCGCATTCGAGGAGGGCCCGCTCGATGCGGACACGTTCGCCCACCGCGTACGCGACCTGACTACCAGGGCCGAGCACCTGCGCGCTCGCCACGCATCGCTACAGGCCGTCACAGCGAACGACACGCCCGCCCTGACACCCGACAACATCGCCGCCGTCCACCGTGACCTGGTCGCCGTCACGACGACGGCACCCGACGAACTACGCAAGGCCGTCGCTCAGGCGTTCGTGCACGAGCTCAGGGTCGAGCGCAAGGACCTGATCCTGCCCACGTTCCGCGTGCTCCCGGCCATGGAAGCAGCGGTTCGCACAATGACAAGCTCGGTGGGCGCTGAGGGACTCGAACCCCCGACCACTGCCTTGTAAGGGCAGCGCTCTTCCAGCTGAGCTAAGCGCCCGTCGCCCGACAGGGTACCGACGAGCCGGCGAGCCGCCGCCCACGCTTCCGCCGATCGCGGGAGGTCAGCCGGTGAAGCGCTTTTCACCGCACGATGCGGAGCGCAGCAAGGCGATCCTCTCGTCATCGACGCCTGCGCGGTAGGTGCCCCGTGCGACCGCGGCGTTGCGCGCCGAGCCCCCGGCCACCATCACCTCCGTGCGAGTCCACGAGAACGTCTGGCCGTCGGACGAGGTGTACTCGGTGCCGACGAGCGTGAGCGACCCGTTGCCGTCGGTGTCGACGCAACCGAAGCCGGCACCCATCCGTTCGTTGCCGCCGACACGGAACTCGTACGGCTTGCCCTCTGCGTTCCGCACCAACGTGAGCTTGCAGTCGACGAGCGTTGCGAACTGGTGGAGGGTCCCCACCTCGTCGGCGCTGGTGTTGCCGGTCGAGATGAACAGCTCGTCCCTGCGGTCGGCGTTGCTGTCGCCGGTGCCGATCAGCTGCACCGGCCGTGCGCTCGCGATCGTCACCTCGCTGCTCGCGCCAGAGGCCGTGACGACGCCCACATTGGTGCCACCAGAGCCCACGTACGAGTAGGTCTCGTCCGACTTGCCGTCACCGTCGACGTCCGCGCGCGGGCCGGCTTCGCGCGACCCGGATGGAGTACCGGCCCCGGGGGTCGCGGGACAACCCGTTGCCGTGGGACCGGTCTTCGGACCCGGCGAACCGGTGCCCGCCCCCGGCGCGCTCGTCGATGACGATGACGATGACGATGACGTCGTAGACGACCCGTCCGCTGTCGTGGTCGTCGTGGCCTCGTCACGAGTGGCCGCGGGGTCACGGTCGTCGTCGCGATCGCACGCACCGGACACGAGCGCGAACAGCAACAGACCAACGATCGGAAGCGGCCGGACTCGCCAGGACACGTCCGTGCGGTACCCGCGACGCAACCCGCCCATGCGACGAGACCTACTGGAGCGCACTCACTTCGACGTCGCCGCCGCATGCCTTCACCGACAGCGAGCTGAGATCGAGCGCGACCGTTCCCCGCGCCTGCGGGAGTCGCACCTGGGCGCCCGCGACCTCGCGCACCTCGGCGCACTCCGGACCGGCGCCGAGCCACCGCAACGTGAACCTCGCCGCCTGCCCGCCACCGATCTCGACGGCGCGTGGCTCGCCCGCGGTCGCTGGCCGTGACTGCGTCGGCAGCGCGCCACCCGAGGCGTCGACGAACAGCACGTCGACGAACCCCTGGATCGCGCACGTCGTCGAGCCCGTGTTCTCGAGCTCGACGACAACGCTCTCGCGACCAGCGCCCCCCGCCGCACCGGGGGCGACGTCCGATACGGACGCGGCAAGCGTTCGCGCCGCGCACGGCGCCGCCTCGCGGTCATCCGATGCCCTGCACGCAGGCAGCGCCAGGACGAGGACGACAGCAGAGACGGCGACCGTGCGCTTCACGCGATCACCAGAGGTGGTTGTTGAACAGCTCGGGCAGCGCCTCGTCGGTGTCGTAGTTGCCGCCGTCGGGGACGCGGTCGTTGGCCTTCTCCGGTTGCCCGTATTGCCATGCCCACACTCTGGCCTCGCAGTCCGGCACGTCGGGGCCGTAGTCGGGCGCGTCCGGCTTCGTCGTGCGGCCGACGATCTGCGGGTAGCCCCAGATCAACACGTTCGACCTGAACTGCGCGTTCCTGCCCGCAGCGGTGCAGTACGCCCTGCCGAGGTTGCCGGAGCCACCGGAGTGGCTCGGACCACGCGGGTTTCCGTAAAAGCCGGGCTTGTACCCGCCGGCAACGATGCCGTCGTACCAACCCTCCATCCAGTCGGCGCCGAGAGTCGCTTCCGGCTCGATGTCGGCGAACAACGCGACGTTCGCAGGCACACCGAGACGCCTCGCCTCGGCCACGGCTTGGTCGGCCTGCGTCCGACCGTCGGACCTACTGGTGAGGTTGCCGGTGTTGGCGAAGCTCTGGTCGACCAGGAGGATCTTCACCTGGTTGTTGTGCATCGTCTGGATCTCCGCGCTCGTGATCGCGTACTGCCCACCGAGATAGCGCCCGATGAAGTCGGGCTTGCCGCGGTACTTGTCGGTGACGAAGTCGATTGACGACTGCGTGATCGCATTCACCGTGTCGACGCCCCAGTAGAACGGCGGCTGCGGTGGCGGCGGTGGCTGCGTGGTCGACGTCGTCGACGTGGGCGGCGGCGGAATGGTGGGCGGAGGAGGAATCGTCGGCGGCGGCGGCAGGTTGATCAACGCCGTCCGCGTGCCGTTCGACGCCTGAGCCGGCCCTTGGCCGACGGCGTTGATCGCCGCGACCGTCGCGTAGAAGGGCGTGTTGTCCGGCAGGTCGGTGAACGTCGCCGTGTTGCACGGCACGTTGCACAGGAACATCGCGTAGTACTGCGCCTGCGCGGGCTGCATCGGGTCGCCTTGGTACAGCACGACGTTGTACTGGCTCACGTGTGCACCACCGTCGTCGGACGGCGGACCCCACGTGACGTTGACCGTCCTCGAGCCGCCGGTCGCCACGACGTTCGTCGGTGCGCCGGGCTTGGCCGGGGTCCGCACGTTCGGGGACTGCCCGGCCGGGCCCGTACCCACCGCGTTGGTCGCCTGGACGACGCCGTAGTACGTGACTCCCTCGCCGAGCGACTCGAACGTGTGACTCCTGCACTTGTCGTCGCACGTCGTCTGCCCGACGACCTGGTTCGCCTGGTTCTTGAGGATGACCGTGTAGCCGGTGATCGACGACCCACCATCAGAGGCCGGCATCTCCCACGAGACCATCACCGAGCGAACATCGGCCGACGCGAACACGTTCGTCGGCACTCCCGGCGGACCGGCTGGCGTCACGTTGCTCGACCGACCGGCCGTCCCCTCGCCCACGGCGTTCGTGGCGGCCACGGTCATGTAGTACGCGGTCCCGTTCACGAGAGCGGTGAACGTGCGCTCACGGCAATCCGCCGCGCAGCTCTGCGTGCCGACCAAGGCGTTCGTGGATGCGATGTAGGCCCGCGCGGTGTACCCGGTGATGGGCGAGCCGCCGTCGCTCGCGGGCGGTGTCCATCGAACGGTGGCCTGGCCGTTGCCGGCTGTCGCCGTCACGCCCTGCGGGGCGGTGGGACGGCCGGGCGTCGTTGCGTCGTTCGACCGCGCCGCCGGCCCGTTCCCGATGGCATTCGTCGCGTAGACCATCGCGTAGTACGTCGTCCCGGCGGTGAGCGCGGTGAACGAGCGGCTTCGACAGTTGCCGTCGCACGATTGCGAGCTCAGTGCGACGCCGTTGCTGTAGAGCGTCGCCGTGTAGCCGGTGACCGCCGAGCCTCCGTTGTCGACCGGCGGATCCCACGCCACCGTCACCGACGCGAGACCGGCGGTAGCTCGTACGTTCGTCGGCGCGCTCGGTGGCGCCGCCGAAACCGTGACGGTCCGGCAACCGAGCGACGGGTTGTATCCCGCGGGGTAGTTCACCAGCGTGACGCAGATGCTGTGGTTTCCCGGCGTCGCGCTCATCGTGTAGTCGAAGCCGTGGTACGAGCCGTACTGCGGGTATGCCGCTCCGACGTCGGGCCGGTACACGTTCGCCTGGATGGTCGCGACGTGTGCGCCGTTGCGATGGACGTAGGCCTGGATCGTGCTCTGCCCGGCATCCGGGTCGATGCCCCAACCCGTGACGCGAGCAGTGCGCTGGCCACCGGATGCGCCGTCGTACGACCCGAACGGATCGCGGTTCGGCTCCTCCCAGTAGAGGTAGAGGGCGAAGGCGTCGAAGCGCTTGTACGTGTAGAGGCGCGACGCCTCGTAGCCGACGAGGCACAACGCCCTGCTGCCGTCCCTGACACGCATCCCTTCCTCGTACGTCGAGTACAGGATCCCGTCGTAGAAGTTCTGCTCGTCTTCCCCGTTCGCGGACGTCTGGGCGCCGGCGCGCACGCAGTTCCAGTCCCACTGGGTCGCCCACGTGACGGCGGTCGCGTACGCGTTCTGCGTTCCTTCGGCGCGGTTCCACAACCGCAGCCGCGCGTTGACGAGACGCTTGCCGAGGACCGCGTCGTAGTTGAAGTGGACGACGGTCCGCCAGTAGCCGTCGATGGCGCCGCAGCCCGTCGGGAGCGCGTTGCCGACACGAACCTGGCTCGGGTCGAAGTACGCGCCGCACGGGTTGCGATAGGTGCGCGCTCCCCCGCCGGTGTAGTGCAGGTTGGGGTCGACGCGCACCGGGAACACGCGGGCCGGATCATCGAGCCAAGCGCCGTCGATCGACAGCTCCAGCGCCACGCCCTCACCGTCAGGGACGAGCGCGTACGTGATGCCGTTCGAGACGGCGCCGTCGGTGTCGCCACCCTCCGACGCACCGTCGTACATCACACCGGGCGACGTGATCAGGCGCACCGAACCGGTGCCGTCCACGTACTCGACAGAGCCGTCCGCCGCGATGCGCGCGTCGAGGCCGTCAAGGTACAACGGGAATCGGTAGGTGCGCGGCACGTTCGCCGAAGCGAGAACGAGCTCGTCCTTGAGCCCGTCGTGGCGCGAGGTGATCTCCAGGTCGACACCGGGCATCGCGCCTGGGTACGTCACCGTGTCACCGAGCGCGACCCCGAGCGACGGCCCCGCCCCGGCGAGACCGAAGCCGACAGCGTGCGCGTCGTCGATGCGCATCGTCGCGACCGACGGGGCATTCGCGATCGCGGAGAAGACGAGGTCGAACCCGTTCGCCGCGTTCGTGAACCCGCCGACCGCGGGCAGGAGCGTCGTGTCGATCTCGTGCCAGACGCCATCTGCTGCCCGATAGTGGATGGGCACGGGCGAGATACGGGTCTCGAACCGGCCAGGTGTATCCGTCGTGAACGTCTTCGACTCCGCGGTGCGACGGTCGACGAGCTCGATGCCAGCAGTGTTCAGCGGTAGAAGGTCGTCAGCACCCGCCGCGGCGGGCATGAAGAGCGCAGCCACTTCTGCGACAAGGACCGCGAGAAGCGCGATGACCCCGGCGCGTCGCCGCGCAGGCGCGCGGCAACCCGTACCAACCATGTGCGAAAACCCCCTTCGGGCTGCGCGTCCACCGCGCACCCCGGTCGTTGTCCTCCAGCCGCTACCCCGCCGTGTTTGGGGCTCGACGCCACCTCATCGGGTGGTGTCGTGCATGGTGTCGGCGCGGTGGCGGGCGGTCAACAGGAGTGAATGACCATTTGCGTTATGACGCGCAACGGATGGCCCGCAGTGGTCAGGCGAACGCCCCAACCGCTGCCGCAAGCGGACCGGCCAAGTCGCCGCGATCCGCCACGTCGACCCCACCGTCGAGGCCGAGCCACGACGCCACGAGCCCCAACTCCTCGGCCAACTCACGAGCGACCTCAACGGGTGACAGCCCGCACGGCTCCTCCCACGCGGCGAACACGCGCAGCACGCCGGCCGCTCGGTCCGCCTTGAGGTCGACGCGCGCCGCGAACTGGTCGCCGATCAGGAACGGCAACACGTAGTAGCCGTGCACGCGCTTCGCCGCGGGCACGTAGATCTCGATGCGGTAGTGGAAGCCGAACAGCCGCTCCGTCCGCGGGCGGAACCACACGACGGGATCGAACGGCGAGAGAAGGCAGCGCCCGTCGACCCGCCGCGGGATCGACACGTCGGGCAACACGAACGCGGGATCCTTCCAGCCCTCGACCGCGACTTGCACGAGCTCGCCCTCGGCGACGAGCGAGCGCACGATCGCACGCGCGACCGTCACCTTCATGCGCCAGTAGTCGGCGAGGTCCGCGACGGTGCCGACGCCGACCGACCGAGCGGCGCGCAACAGCAACGCGCGGCGTGCGTCGTCGTCGGAAGGCACCGGCGCGGCGAGCACGTCGGCCGGCAGCACCCGTTCGGTGACGTCGTATACGCGCTCGAACCCGCGCCGGTCGGCAACCGAGACCCGCCCGCAGGCGAACAGGAACTCGAGCGCGCTCTTGCCGGACGACCGGTTCCACCACGTGCCTGCTCGCTTCGCTCCCACGTCGCTCAGCTCGGCCGCGGACATCGGCCCGTTCGCCAGCACCTCGGCGTACACCTTGTCGACGTACTCGAGCGCGGACTCCGCCCAGTACCTCCGCCACATGGTCTCCATCGCCGCCCGCCGCCACGCGTGAAGCGGCCACAACTCGACGGGGACGAAGCACGCCTCGTGCGACCACGCCTCGTACAGCGAGCGGTCGCGATACGCGAGCCGATCGACGACCTCGCGGTCGTACGCGCCGAGCCGCGAGAACACGGGCAGGTACTGCGCCCGCGCGAGCACGTTGACCGAGTCGATCTGCAACACGCCCTGCCGGCGGACGAGGTCGAGCACCGTCCGCTTCGAGGGCCGCGCGGATCGGGCCCGGCGCGGGACGCGTTGCGCGGCGAGTGCCACCCGTCGCGCTTCGCTCTCCGACAACGACTCCTTCACCGCGCCCATGGTCGCAAGACCCTAAGAGACGGCCGGTTGCGAAGCAGACCGTCTTCGCATGTACGGGATGGCGGCATCCGCCCCAGGGCGGGGAACCCACGGGGCCGCCCGTATCGGAGGGTCACACACATGAAGCGACTACTCGTGAGCGCATTCATCGTCCTCGCGACGCTGGGGGTCGGAGGCGCGTCGCCCGCGGCTGCTGCGGGTCCCGACTGCGGATCCGGCGTAGACGCGGGCAACGACTTCACGACCGCGATGTCGATCGGGCTTCCGACGAGCTGCGCGGGCAGCACGCTGGGCGTGAACGACATCGACTGGTATCGGTTCTCGGTGAGCACCGGCCAGACGATCGACATCGCGGCGACGGGCGAGACCCTCGCGCCGATGGACGCGTGCCTCTACAGCCCCCTCGGCGTGCTCATCGCGTGCGGGGACGGCGTCTCCACGAAGACGATCGACTACACCGCGACCTCGGCCGGGTCGTACCGGTTGCGCATCGCGCAGGGCCTGCTCGGCGGGTCGTACACGTTCGACGCGTACATCTCGACCGACTGCTCCAGCGGTCGCGACGCCGGCAACACCGCGGGCACCGCGCTCTCCGTCTCCAACAACGCGTGGTGCGACGGGCACCTCGGGGGCACGGACACGGCGGACTGGTACCAGTTCGGGCTGTCCGCCGGCCAGATGCTGGGGGTCGACCTCTACCCGCCGTTCGACGCCGACTTCGACGTCTGCCTCTACGGCCCGAGCAGCAGCACCGTCCCGGTGACCTGCAGCGTCGGCGGTGTGGGCGCGACCGAGTCGTTCACGCACACGGCGTCGGTGTCGGGCACGTGGAAGGTGCGGGTGTTCGTCTACGCCGGCTCCGGCCACTACGGCCTGGCGCTGTCCACCTGACGACCTCTCCCGCCCGACGACGCGCAGAAGCCCTGGCGATTTCGCCAGGGCTTCTGTCTGTCGAAGAGACCGAAGAGGCAGGCGACGAGCGGACGAGAGCGAATCCCTATCCGACGGGCGGCTGACCCGCGGCCGCCCCGCCCACCTGGAGGATCCCATGAGATTGCTGAAGATCGCCGCGCTCGTCGCGGCACTGTGCGGTGGCCTGATGGTCGCCCCGTCGACGCCGGCGCAGGCGGTCACCCAAGGCGTCACCACCTTCGCCTGTACCGCGGCCTGCACCGCGAGCGGCACGATCGTCTCGACCGAGCCGGTGCCGTACGTGTTCCCGTTCTTCCGGTTCGAGTGCCTGACCCCGGGCCGGCAGGTGTACTCGGGGTCGAAGCAGGCCTATACGACGCGGGTTGCTCCGACCACCGCAGGGCTGTACACGTACACGTGGAGCGCGACGATGCGCTCGCCGTACCGCTGCATCGGGATCGCCGAGCTGACCGTGTTCGGCGCGTCGGACAACTTCCTGACCGACACGCGCGTCGCACCGTTCGACTCGCAGCTCTGACGCACCTCGATTGACCGGGCCCGGGACGGGGGCTCGCCGAACGTCACCCCCGTCCCGTTGCCGGTGCCGCAGATCAGGCGGTTTGCGCCACCTGCGGATTCTTCGGCGGCCGACCGCGCTTGCGCTTGAACGCGAGGATCTTCCCGTTCAAGAACAGCTGACCACCCCACACTCCCCACGGCTCGCGCCGCTCGAGCGCGCCTTCGAGGCACGCGTCGATGACCGGGCACAGCTGGCAAATCTGCTTTGCCCGGGCGATGTCGTCGATCTGCTCGGAGAAGAACAGGGCCGTCAGCGACCCCGAACCGTCCTTGCAGCGAGCCAGCGACCAGTTGACCGCCACCTCTTGGTCTTCGTTGACCTGAAACAACTCGGCGAGCATCTCGCC
>DASVEG010000396.1:0-3028 GCA_036380695.1 Acidimicrobiales bacterium | reverse complement strand
TGCTGGTAGCCCGTCTCGACGTCGGGGTACCCGGCAGCGACCTCGTCGAAGGCGCGCTGCCACAGGTCGCCGGCGAAGGTGAGCACGTTCGTCTTGTGCACCAGCGTGAGGTGCCGGCGCGCACGCGACTGCGCGAGCTCGAACGCGAAGCGGACGCAGCGTTCGACGCCCATGCGCGTGTTGACCGAGCCCTGCGTGGCGATCTCCGCCGGCGTGCCCTTGCGCAAGAGCCCGCCTTCGCCCGCGTACGTGCCCTCGGTGTTCTCGCGGACGACGAAGAAGTCGACGTTCCGGGCGCCGCCCAGGAAGGGCCGCACGTTGACGTAGAGGTCGAGCTCGAAGCGCAGGCGCAGGAGCAGCCCGCGCTCGAGGACACCGGGCGCGACGTCGGGCGAGCCCACCGCGCCGAGGAGGATCGCATCGAACCCGTGCAGCTCGGCGAGCACCGCGTCGGGGAGGATCTCGCCCGTGCGCAGGTAGCGGGCGCCGCCGAGGTCGTAGTCGACCGTCTCCGCGTCGACACCCGCGGCGCGCACGACCTTCAGCGCCTCGGCCACGACCTCTGGGCCGATGCCGTCGCCCCCGATCACTGCGATCCTGTGCGTCAAGTCCCCGCTCCTGAATGAGAAAACGCCGCCCATCGGGCGGCGTCGAAAAGAGCACACGCGGGTGGGCGTGCGCTCCTACGGAATGATTACCTCGGTGCGGAAGGCGGTCATCTGACCCGAGGATAGCCTGACTCCATGCCCGAGACCCACCTCTCCCAGGAGACCTACGACCGGTTGACTGCCGAGCTCCACGAGCTCACGACGGTCGGCCGGACGAAGATCGCCCAGGCGATCGAGGCGGCCCGCAACCTCGGCGATCTGTCCGAGAATGGCGACTACCACGCGGCGAAGGACGAGCAGGGCCGGATGGAAGGCCGCATCCGCCAGTTGAAGGCGATGCTCGACGACGCGGTGATCACCGACGCCGAGGTGCCGGGTACGCCCGACGAGGTGCTGCCCGGATCGACGGTGACGGTGCGGTTCAGCGACGGCTACGAGGACACGTTCCTGCTCGGGTCGATCGAGGAGCGTCGCGAGGGCGTGCAGATCATGTCGCCGGGCTCGCCCCTCGGCGCCGCGCTCATCGGTCGCAAGAAGGGCGAGACGGTCGAGTACGAGCAGCCCAACGGTGCACCGGAGCGCGTCGACATCGTCGACGTCACCCGCTGAACCCCGTCGGCGGGGGTGACCGCCTGCCGCTCCGCGCGCACGGCATGGTCACCGACACGGAGACGGCCGCCCTCGTCGCCGACGACGGAACGATCGACTGGTGGTGCCCGCGCAGGTTCGACGGGGACGCTGCCTTCTTCGCATTGCTCGATCGCGACGGCGGCGCGATGCGGGTCGGGCCCGCCTCGACCGCGGCCCTTCCCGTCTCGGGAACGCAGTCGTACGACGGCGACACGCACGTCCTGAGCACGGTGTTGCCTGCCCCCGAGGGCGACGTCGAAGTGGTCGACGTGATGCCGTGGATCGGAACCGGCCATCGGGCCGCTGGCCGGATCGTGCGGCTGGTGACGGCGCGGCGGGGTGTCGTCGACGTCGAGGTCGCGGTGCGTCCCGGCGCGAGGTGGCGCGCGGCGCGCGACGTGTCGACGTGGTCGGGCGGCATCGCATTCGACGGCGTCGTCGTGCGCACGGGGTGCGAGATGGACGGCCAGGGCGGGGTCCTGCGCCTGGAGGCGGGCGAGACCGCGGTCGTCACCATCGACGTCGAGCCCGACGACGGGTCGCCGCTGCCAGAGGCGCTCTCACTGCACGGCGCGCTCGACCTCGTTGACCGCACGCGGACCGCGTGGACGTCACGTGTCGCGCCCATGACCTACGACGGTCCGTATGCGGCCGACGTCCGCCGGTCGTTGCTCGTTCTCCTCGGGTTGCAGTACGGGCCGTCCGGCACGGTCGTCGCCGCGGCCACGACGTCGCTCCCCGAGCGCGTCGGCGGCGAACGCAACTGGGACTACCGCTACGCCTGGATCCGCGACGCCAGCCTTGCGATCGACGCGTGCTACGACGCCGGGCTGCACGAGGAGGCGGAGCGCTTCTTCGACTGGGTCGTCTCGGTGTGCGGCGCAGCCGAGTTCCCGATGCGACCTTTCTACGACGTCGACGGGCACGCCGTCAGCGACGACGAGCAGGAGCTGCCGCTCGGCGGGTGGCGCGGATCGCAACCGGTGCGCGTCGGGAACGGCGCGTCAGACCATTTGCAGCTCGACTTCTACGCCGACCTCGCGGCGGTCCTGCACGAGGACCAGGTGCGCGGCAACCACGGCGACGCGAGCGGTGCCATGCACTTGCTCCACCACCTCGTCCGCATGAGCGGCTGGCTCGCCCATGCATGGACCCAACGCGACCGAGGCATCTGGGAGATCCGCGCCGAGCCACGCCACCTCGTCGCGTCGAAACTCGCGTGCTGGTACGCGCTCGACCGGGTCGGCCAGCTGGAGGCGATGCGCTCGCCGTTGAGCCTCGCCGCCGCGCAGGCGCGACTCGCGGCGCGGGAGGTCGTCGCATGGCTCGAGGCGAACGCATTCGCGGTCGACGGTGGCCTGCGGGCCGATGATCGCCCGACCGAGGACGTGGACGCCGCCCTCCTCGCGTTCGCCTGGCGCAACCCGTGGCCCCACGAGCCGTGGCGCGTCGAGCGCACGATCGACCGCATCCTGCGGCGGCTCTCGACCGGCCCGTTCGTGCACCGGTATCCCGACGACGGCCGCGACGGGCTGCCGCCAGGTGAGGGTGCGTTTCTCGCGTGCTCGTTCTGGGCGGTCGAGGCACTGGCCAGGGTCGGGCGATGGGAGGAGGCGCACGAGCGGATGGAGGCGCTGTGCGCGATCTCCCGCCCGCTCGGCCTGCTGCCGGAGGAGGTCGACCCCGCGACCGGCGAGTGGCTCGGCAACCTCCCCCAAGCGCTCTCCCACCTCGCGCTCGTGCAAGCCGCCATCGCGCTGACGCTCGGCCCGCGATAGGTGCGCGTTCTT
>DASVEG010000395.1:0-3855 GCA_036380695.1 Acidimicrobiales bacterium | reverse complement strand
AGCGGATGATCTCGTCGACGCGGTTCAGGAACTCGGGCTTGAAGTACTCCCGCGGATCGCCGGGGTAGTTCGTCGTCATGACGAGCACCGAGTTCGTGAAGTCGACCGTCCGGCCCTGGCCGTCGGTGAGGCGCCCGTCGTCGAGCACTTGCAACAGGACGTTGAACACGTCGGGGTGCGCCTTCTCGACCTCGTCGAGCAACACGACCGAGTACGGCCGCCTGCGCACGGCTTCCGAGAGCTGGCCGCCCTCGTCGTAGCCCACGTAGCCGGGGGGAGCGCCGATCAGCCGGGCGACCGCGTGCTTCTCCATGTACTCGCTCATGTCGATGCGGACCATCGCCCGCTCGTCGTCGAACAGGAACTCCGCGAGCGTGCGCGCGAGCTCGGTCTTGCCGACGCCGGTCGGACCGAGGAAGAGGAACGAGCCAATAGGGCGGTTGGGGTCGGACAGGCCGGCCCGCGAACGCCGGATGGCGTTGGACACCGCGGCCACCGCTTCGTCCTGGCCGACGACGCGCTCGTGGAGCACGTCTTCCATCCGCACGAGTTTCGCGACCTCGCCCTCCATCAGCCGCGACACGGGCACGCCGGTCCACTTGCTGACGACCTCGGCGACGTCTTCCTCGTCGACCTCTTCCTTCAGCATGCGTTGCCCGCGCTGGCGCTCTTCGAGCTCGACCGTCGCCTGCGCGATCTGCTTCTCGAGATCGGGGAGGACGCCGTAGCGAATCTCCGACGCGCGGCCGAGGTCGCCCTCGCGCTCGTGGCGGTCGGCGTCGCCGCGGGCCGACTCGAGCTGCTCCTTGAGCGAACGGATGAGCGTGATCGCGTCCTTCTCGGCCTGCCAGTGGGCCTTCATCGCGTCCGACTGCTCGCGCAGGTTCGCGAGCTCTTGGTCGAGCGCGGCCAGCCGCTCCTGCGACGCCGCGTCGGTCTCCTTGGCCAGCGCGACGCGCTCGATCTCGAGCTGGCGCATCCGCCGCTCGACGACGTCGATCTCGGTGGGCATCGAGTCGATCTCGATACGAAGGCGCGATGCCGCCTCGTCGATGAGGTCGATCGCCTTGTCGGGAAGGAAGCGGCCGGTGATGTAGCGGTCCGACAGCACGGCCGCCGCGACCAGCGCGGAGTCCTGGATGCGGACGCCGTGGTGGACCTCGTAGCGCTCCTTGAGGCCGCGCAGGATCGCGATCGAGTCCTCGACCGACGGCTGCCCGACGTACACCTGCTGGAAGCGCCGCTCGAGCGCGGCGTCCTTCTCCACGTGCTTGCGGAACTCGTCGAGCGTCGTCGCACCGATCATGCGCAGCTCGCCGCGGGCGAGCATCGGCTTGATCATGTTGCCCGCGTCCATCGCGCCCTCTGCCGCGCCCGCGCCGACGATCGTGTGCAGCTCGTCGACGAAGGTGATGACCTCCCCTTCGCTGTCGGCGATCTCCTTGAGGACGGCCTTGAGCCGCTCCTCGAACTCGCCGCGGTACTTCGACCCCGCCACCATCGCGCCGATGTCGAGCGACAGGAGCCGCTTGTTCTTGAGCGACTCGGGAACGTCGCCTTCGACGATGCGGCGGGCCAAGCCCTCGACGATGGCCGTCTTGCCGACGCCGGGCTCGCCGATGAGAACGGGGTTGTTCTTCGTCCGGCGGCTGAGCACCTGGATGACGCGGCGGATCTCCTCGTCGCGACCGATGACCGGGTCGAGCTTGCCCTTGCGCGCCTCCTCGGTGAGGTCGCGGCCGTACTTCTCGAGCGCTTGGTACTGGTCTTCGGGGTTCTGGCTGGTGACGCGGTGCGACCCGCGGACCTCTTGCAGCGCGGTGAGCAGGTCGTCGCGGTCGACGCCGACGCGGTCGACGAGGGCGAGCAAGAGGTGCTCGATGGAGAGGTACTCGTCGCCGAGCGCGGTGCGCTCGCCGTCGGCCCGCTCGAACGCCTCGCGGGTGGCGCGACCGAGGGTGGGATCCGACCCGCCATGGGCGCGGGGCAGCTTCGAGACCGCCTCGTCGACCTTGTTTCGGAGGGTGAGGGGCGCGATCCCGACCCGTTGCAGCACGGGCAGCACGACCGTCCCGTCCTGCCGCAGCATCGACGCGAGCAGGTGGTCGGGCGTGACCTCGGGGTTGCCCGCGGCCCTGGCCGCGTCGGTCGACGCGCTGAAGGCCTCGGTCGTCTTCAGCGTCCAGCGTTTCGGATCAAGCGCCACAGCCGCACCTCATGGACGAAAGAAAGTTGACAACAGTTGTATCAACTCAGGCGGCCGCGCCGCTATTCCGCCGACCCCCAGACGCGTTCCGGAGGCAATAGAGGCGGTACAACCGCTCCTATTGCCTCCGGAAGCGCTGCTTCGGGTGGTCGGTCGGTGTCGAAGGGCCTTACGCGGTGGCCTCCGAGCCGTCGACGATCTTGCGGCGACGGGCCGGCTGCAGGGCCAGACCACCGATGATCATCAGCGCGAGGCCGGCGCCCACCTGGATGGCGATCCAGCCACCCGTGCGGGGCAGCGGCACGACGGCCGGGGCCGGCGCAGGCGCCGGGGGCCGCTCACCGGTGACCGGGAGGACGAACGTGATGACCTCGTCGTCGTCGTCGGTGACCTTCTTGCCGAGCTCGTCGGTGCCCTCGACCGTGCCGACGTTGCGAGGCTGGGCCTGCGACACGTCAGCGGTCTTGGTGAGGGTCACCGATGCGCCAGGCTCGAGCCGGTCGACGGTGCCGATGCTGCCGAGGATGTCGTCGGTGACCGCCACGTCGAACAGCGTGGTGTCGCCCGTGTTGGTCACGAGGTACGTGAACGTCGTCGTGCCGGACGTGCCGGAGATCGCCGACGGGTTCGCCGTCTTCACGATCGTGACCGCCGGGTTGATGACGTCGACCTCGGCGTCGTCGTCGTCGTCCACCGTCTTGCCGAGCGGGTCGGTGCCCGTCGTGGTGGCGACGTTGTCGACGTCCTCGGCCGTGGCCGTCGTGGTGTAGGTGCACTCGACCGAAGCGCCGGCTGCGAGCACGTCACCGACGAGGTCGGTGCAACCTGCCGGCAGCGCGACCGCGGTGCCGTTGGCGACATCGGTGAGCGTCGCCAGCGTGAGCTGCACGTCACCGGTGTTGGTGATCACCAGCTTGTAGGTGAGCGTGTCGCCGGCGTGGACGGTGACCGAGTCCTCACCGTTCACCGTCTTGACGATGGTGATGGCGGGGTTGACGACGTCGACTTCGGCGTCGTCCTCGTCGTCGACCTCCTTGCCGAGCTCGTCCTCACCCTCGACCGTCGCGACGTTCTCGACGTCCTCGGCCGTGGCGACGGTGCTGTACGTGCAGCTCACCGAGGCGCCGACGGCCAGCGTGTCGCCCGCGAGCCCCTCACAGGAGGCCGGCAGGTCGACGTCTTCGCCGTTGGCGACGTCCTCGAGCGAGGTGATCGTCAGCGGCGTGTCCCCGGTGTTGGTGATGACCAGCTTGTAGGTGAGGGCATCGCCCACGTGCACCGTGACCGACTCGGCGTCGTTCACCGTCTTGACGATGGTGATGTCGGGGTTGATGACGTCGACGGTGGCGTCGTCGTCGTCGCTGACGTCCTTGCCGAGCTCGTCCTCACCGGTGACGGTGGCGATGTTGTCCACGTCGGCCGCGGTCGCGGTCGTCGTGTACTCGCACTCCGCCTCGTCGCCCACGTCGAGGACGTCGCCGACGATCCCGGTGCAGTCCGCGGGCAGCGCAACGGTCGAGCCGTTCGCCACGTCGGTGAGCGACGTGATCGTCAACGGGGTGTCACCCGTGTTGGCGATGACCAGCTTGTAGGTGAGGGAGTCGCCCTCGTGCACGGTCACCGACTGCTCGTCGTTGACCGTCTTCACG
>DASVEG010000394.1:0-4215 GCA_036380695.1 Acidimicrobiales bacterium | reverse complement strand
CAGGCGGGTGCTCGGCGCGGTGCCGCAACGCGTTGCCGACGAGGTTCTGCAGCACCTGCACCAGCTCGCGGTGATTGGCAACGACCTGCGGCAGGTCTGGCGCGACGACGATGGTGGCGCCCGCGTCGGAGATCGCGAGGGACAGGTTCTCGATCGCGGTGTCGAGGGCGGCGCGCACGTCGACCGTCTCGCTCGGCGCGGTGCTGAGCCCGGCGCGGGCGTACGACAGGAGATCGCGGACGAGGTCGCTCATGTTCCTCGTGGCGACCGACGCGCGCGTGATCCAGTCGCGCGTGTCGTCCCCGAGCGCGGCGCCGTTGTCGAGCACCATCTCGAGGTAGCCGGACACGACGCGCAGCGGCTCCTGCAGGTCGTGCGACGCGATGTAGCTGAACTGCTCGAGGTCGCGATTCGACTGCTCGAGCGCGTCCGTCTTGCGTTCGAGCTCGGCGCGCTGGTCGAGCAGCATGCGTCGCTGCGCGTCGAGCTGCACGAACACGGTCGCCTTGGCCCGCAGCAGCTCCGGCGAGATCGGCTTGAAGAGATAGTCGACCGCCCCCGTCTCGTAGCCGGCGAGCCGGTGCTCGTCCTCTCGGCTGATCGCGGTGAGGAAGAGGATGGGGATGTCGCGCGTGCGTTCCCTGCCCTTGATCGCTCTGGCCGTCTCGAACCCGTCGATGCCTGGCATCTGCACGTCGAGCACGACGAGCGAGAAGTCCTCGACGAGCAGCTGCCGGAGCGCTTCCTCGCCGGACGACGCGGTGACGATGCGCCGGCCGAGCGGCTCGAGGGCGGCGACCACCGCGACGAGGTTCTCCGGGGTGTCGTCGACGACGAGGAGGGGCGGGGTGTCGGTCATGCCGCGCCGCCGAGCACGTTCAGCGCGGCGGCGATCGCCGGCACGGGGAGCACGCGGTCGACCGCGTTCGTCGCGATCGCGGCGTCGGGCATCTCGCGTCGCTCCGCCGTCGCCGGGTCCTGAACGAACACCGTGCCGCCGTGCTCCTTCACTTTCACGACGCCCCGCGCGCCGTCGTCGTTCGCCCCCGTGAGCACGACGGCGACGACCCCCTCGCCGTAGACCTCAGCCGCCGACTCGAACAGCACGTCGATCGACGGGCGGCTGAACCGGACGGGCGGTTCGACCGACAGCGACAGGTGACCGTCGTCGACCAAGAGGTGGTAATCCGCCGGCGCGACGTACACGTGCCCTGGCTCGAGCGCGGTCTTGTCGTCGGCCTCCACGACGGGCAGCTTGCACCGCCTCGCCAACGAACGCACGAGCGCGTCGTCCCTGGTGGTCGGGCTGCGGTGCAGCGCGACGGCGAGCGGGATCGAGATCGTCTCGCCGAGCGGCTCGAGCAACGCGCCGACCGCGGCCATGCCTCCCCACGACGCGCCGATCACCGCGAGTGCGAGCGCGCTCATCGACTCACGCGACGCGCCGGTAGAGCTTCTCGTGGGCGTCGATCTCCTCGTACGAGTCGGCAAGCGAGGTGAACCGGATCGACTCCTTGTGACCGAGACCGAGCACGCCGAACCGCACGAGGCTCCGGTGGAGCAGCGTGTGGACTTTGTCCTGTAACGAGCGGTCGAAGTAGATCATCACGTTCCGGCAGACGATGAGGTGGAACTCGTTGAACGCCGCGTCCGACACGAGGTTGTGCTGCGCGAACACCACTTGATCGACGAGCGACGGCTGGAACTTCACCTTCTCCCCGAAGACCTTGTAATAGTCGCTGAACGAGGCTCGGCCGCCACTGCGGATGTAGTGCTCGGTGTACTCGCGCATCTTCTCGAGCGGGAAGACGCCGTCGCGAGCCTGGTGGAGGACGACGTCGTTGATGTCGGTGGCGTAGATGCGCGTGCGGTCGCCGAGGCCCTCCTCGTGCAGGAGGATCGCGAGCGAGTACGTCTCCTCCCCCGTCGCGCACCCCGCGTTCCACACGCGGATGAACGGGTATGTCCGCAGCAGCGGCACGACCTTCGACCGCAACGCCGAATAGAACGACGGGTCGCGGAACATCGACGTGACGCTGATCGACAAGTCGAGCAGCAGGCGTTCGAGACAGCCGGGGTCGTGCAGCACGCGCTCCTGCAACCCGGAGATCGTCCCGAGGTTCTCCTCGTGCACGCGCCGCCAGATGCGTCGCTTCAGCGAGCTGCGCGCGTACTCCCGGAAGTCGTAGCCGTAGTGCTGGTAGACGGCTTCCAGGAGCAGGCGCAGCTCGAGGTCTTCGAGGCGGGCCGCAGGCGAGCTCACCCGTACAGCCACACCCGCATCAGCGACAGGAGTTGGTCGACGTCGACCGGCTTGGTGATGTAGTCGGAAGCGCCGGCTGCGATGCTGCGCTCGCGGTCGCCCTTCATGGCCTTCGCGGTCAGGGCGATGATCGGGAGCTTGCGGAACGGTGGCCGCTTCCGGATCTCGGTCATCGTCTCGTAGCCGTCCATCTCCGGCATCATGATGTCCATCAGCACGAGGTTGATGTCCGGGTGCTGCTCGAGCGCGGCGATGCCCTCCCTGCCGTTCTCCGCGAAGAGCACCGACATGCCGTGCCGTTCGAGGACGCTGGTCAGCGCGAACACGTTGCGCACGTCGTCGTCGACGATGAGCACCTGCTTGCCCTCGAGCACCGCGGCGTTGGCGTGCAACTGCTCGAGCATGAGTTGCTGGTCTTGCGGGAGCCGGCTGCCCGGCTGGTGGAGGAAGAGCGTCGTCTCCTCGAGCAAACGCTCGGGCGACCGTGCGTCCTTGACGATGATCGTCTCGGCGAACTTCGACAGGCGGGTCTCCTCACGACGGGTGAGGTCCTTGCCCGTGTAGATGATCACTGGGATGTCGCGGAAGCGCTGCTCGCCCTTGAGCTTCTCGAGCACGGCGAACCCGCTCGACTTCGGCAACTTGAGGTCGAGGACGATGCAGTCGATCGGGTCGGTCTCGAGGACGGCTTGCGCCTCCTCGCCCGACGCGACCGCGACGACGTCGACGCCGTCCGGCGCGCCGAGCAACGCGGTGATGGCGGCGCGCTCGGTGTCGTCGTCCTCGACGACGAGCACCACGCGGGTGGCGCGGTCGACGAAGGCGAGCAGCCCGTCGATGGCCCGCTGCAGGTCCGCACTGCTGAGCGGCTTCGGCGTGAACCCGATCGCGCCGACGCGCAGGAAGCGCTGGCGTTCGTCGGCAGTGGCGACGACGTGGACCGGGATGTGCCGAAGCTCGGGGTCCTGCTTCACGTGCGCGATGAGCGCGCCCGCGTCCGTGTACGGGAGGTCGGCGTCGAGCACGACGGCGTCGGGCCGGAACTCGCGGATCAACGCGAGCGCCGCGCCGCCGCGGGCGGCGACGAGCGTCTTGCACCCGGCAGCGCGAGCGAGGTCGCGCGCCTCGCGAGCGAGCGCATGGTCGGTCTCGACGATGAGCATCGTGCGGTCGCCGGCTTCGATCGCGCCACGGTCGTCGCCGAGGTCGCCGAGGAGGGGCGCCAAGGGGTCGGGGTCGAGCGGCACGCCCGTGGTCATGGTGGCCACGCGCGGGTTCGCAGCGGAGACGAGGCCGGGCATGCCCGCGTCCTGGTCGTCGGTGTCGTCGGGGACGACGGGCTCGACCGGTTCGTAGATCGCCGGCAGGAAGAGCGTGAACGTGCTGCCCTCGCCGACGGTGCTTTCGGCGCGGATCTCGCCGCCGAGCAGGCGGGCGATCTCCCGGCTGATCGACAGGCCGAGGCCGGTGCCGCCGTACTTGCGGCTCGTGGTGCCGTCGGCCTGCTGGAACGCCTCGAAGATCAGGCGAAGCTTGTCGGACGCAATGCCGATGCCGGTGTCCGACACCGAGAAGGCGATGACGCGCGGGGCCCTCGCGAGCGTCGGGGTCGTGAACGCGACCCCTTCCGGCGCCTCGCCGATGCGGAGCGTGACGCCGCCCTCCTCCGTGAACTTGACCGCGTTGGAGAGCAGGTTCTTGAGCACCTGATGGAGCCGTTGCTCGTCGGTGACGATCGACTCCGGCGCGCCGTCGGCGACCTCGACCGTGAGCGAGAGCCCCTTCTGCGACGCGAGCGGCTCGAAGCTCTGCTCCTGCCGGGCGGCGACGTCGCGGAGGGCCGACGGGCTCGGGAGGATGTCCATCTTCCCGGCCTCGACCTTGGTCAGGTCGAGGATGTCGTTGATGAGGTCGAGCAGGTCGCTGCCGGCGTTGTGGATCGTCTTGGCGAA
>DASVEG010000393.1:0-6121 GCA_036380695.1 Acidimicrobiales bacterium | reverse complement strand
CAAGGTCCTCCTGGTCAACTGCGCCGACCTCGGCGCCAGCCACGCCGCCAACGTCGGGGTGCACCTCACCCTCAACGCCGAGCTCGAGGTCTACCGGTGGGGCCCCATCACCCACGCGCCGTCGCTGCTCGACGGCGACGGCGGGTTCCCGCGGACACTGGAAGACGTGTGGGACCACGCTGACCTCGACGAGGTGCGGCGCGAACTGCGCGCGCAGATCGAGCGGGCGATCTACTGGGGGTTCGACGTCAGCCACCTCGACTCCCATCTCGCGACGCTGCAGCTGCGACCCGAGTTCTTCGACGTGTACCTCGAGCTCGCCGTCGACTTCCGGCTGCCGATCCGGCTCACGGGCGCGTCGTCGGAGCGCGCCATCGGGTTCCCGTTCCGGCGCCTCGCCGCGGAGGAGGGCGTGCTCTTCCCCGACAACTACGTGTACCCGCCGACCGGGAACGGCGCTCGCCGAACGCTGGAGCGGCTGCTCGGCGACCTTCGGCCGGGCGTGACCGAGATCTCGGTGCACGCGGCGGTCGACACGCCCGAGCTGCGCTCGCTCGCGCCCGACTGGGCGTTGCGGGTCGACGATCACGACCTCGTCGCGAACGACCAGAGCATCGGGGCGCTCGCGAAGCGAGTCGGCGTGACGCTGGTGGGCTACCGCGAGATCCGCGACGTCATGCGGGCGGCGTGAACGCGGAAACGCGGAACACCCGCGACACCGTCGCGCCTGCGGTCTTCGCGTAGAAGCCGATAGGGCCGATCCACGACACCTCGACGGTGTCGAACCCCGCGGCCATCACGTCCGTGGCGATCGCGCCGAGGAGCGCGCCGCCGACGCCTCCATGCTGGCGCGCCGGGTCGGTGGCAATAGGGCCAAGCCAGGCGAGGCGGTTCACCGAGTGGCAGCCGAATCCGACGGCCACGGGGCCGGCCGGCGAGAGGCCAGCCGGCGAGAGGCCGGCCGACGCGGGGCCGGCCGGCGCGGGGCCAGCCGACGCGGGGCCGGCGGCGAGACCGTCCTCGGCGAAGGCGGCGTGGCAGGCGCCGTGCTCGATACCGCGGCGAAGCTCTGGCACCCAGTTCGGCCAGTGGCGCTCGCAGAAGGCGACGACCGCAGCCGCGTCCGCCTCCTCGAGCACCCGGCGGAGGACGACGCCAGCGGGAACCGGCGCGCGGAAGCGCGACGAGAACGCCAGGTTGAGGTTGGCTCCGACCGGCCGGTATCCCATCGCCTCGAACAGGCACAGCGCGGCCGTGGCGTGCACGTCGACGCCCGCGAACAAATAGAACGGCGCGTTGGCGCCGGTGACGACGGCGCTCGCGCGCCGCTCGTCGAAGGCCCAGCGGTGCACGCTCTCGACGAGGGCCCTGCCGATGCCGGCGCGCCGGGCGCCGGGGTCGACCGCCAGGAGCTGCAGGTGGGCCGTGACCCTGCCGGCCGCGTCGGTCCGGGCGACCGCGCTGGCGAACCCGGTGGCGTCCGGCGTGCCGACCACGACGGTCGGGTCGGGGTCGTCGAACACGCTGGCGACGACGTCGTCGTCGGTCAGTGCCTCCCCAGGGAGCGCGGCCGCCACGAGGGCGAGGACGTCGGGGGTGCGGTAGCGGCCCCACCGCTCGACACCGGTCACCCCGGCGACGCTATGCGACCTCCCCGGCGACGATCGGCTTCTGCTCGGAGGCGGTGACGCCTGGCCAGTCTTCGGCGGTGATGGCGAACGCCTCGAACTCACCGGACACCGCGAACGCTTCCTGTTCCGGATCGGTGCCGAGCAGGCCGAGAGAGACGAGCGTGGTGCCGCGGCGACCCCACAGTTGGTACACCTCGGTCTCGTCGAGCGCGGGCAGGTTGTCGTTGAAGACGTAGCCGCGGCCGTCGACGACGACGACGTCGGCCGAGTGGCGGCCGTCCGACGACGTGAGATGGACGCGGGGAGCGGAGGCCACCTCGGCGGGAAGGCCGGTGCCGTCGCGACCGCCTCCGTCGCGCAACGCGACGGCGAGCGCGAGGACCGAGATCACCACCGCGGCCGCGGCGACCATGCCGAGCGGCCAGCGCCGCCACCCGGGCGCGGCCATGCGGCCGGTCGCGGGCGCGGCCGGGCGGCCGGTCGCGGGCGCGGCCGGGCGGCCGGGCTCGGACGGTCGACCGGCTCGACCGGCGGCGGTGGCGCGGGCGAGCCCGAGGTCGACGGGCGGCGGGGCTTCCTCGAGGTTCGAGGCGATGCGGTCCCAGAGCCCCGCCGGCGCGTCGTGGCCGGCAAATGCGAGCAGCGCGGCCGTCTCGCGATGCTCCATGACCTCGGCCCGGCACCGCGGGCACGTCGCCAGGTGCGCCTCCACCACGTCGCGTTCGTCTGGCTCGACGGCGTCGAGCGCGTACGCACCGAGCAGCTCCTGAAGCTCCTCGTGCGTCGGCGTCGGAATCGTCATGACCGGAACCCCCCACCATCGATGCCCGCGGCCGACAGCTCGGTTGCGAGCCGGCGCATCCCCGACCGGATCCTGCTCTTGACGGTGCCCTCTGGCTCGTCGAGCAACGTCGCGACTTCACGGTACGTATGCCCGCCGAAGTAGGCCAGCTCGATCGCTCTCCGCTCACCGGCTGGCAGCGTGTCGATCGCTTCCTTCACGTGGTCGGCCACCGCGAGGTCCCACACCTCGTGCTCGACGTCGTAGCCGGCCTCGGCCGCCTTGCGCGCGTCGGTCTCCTCGCGCCGGCGGCGAGAGGACTCCGACCGCAGGAGGTCGACGGCTCGGCCGTGCGTCTGCGCGAGCAGGAACGAACGCAGCGAGCCGCGGTCGGGGTCGAACTTGTCCGGTGCGTTCCAGAGCCGCAGGAACACCTCCTGCACGACCTCTTCCGCGAGCAACCGGTCGACGAGCACGCGCCGCGCCAGCGCGAACACCGCGCCGGCGTGCCGGCGGTAGGCCTCGGCCAGCGCGTCGTCGCGGTAACGCGCGATGGCGACGACCAGCGCAGCATCGCTCGCGTCCGTCAATGATCCGGCCACATCTCAGCGTACGGTGCCGCCGGGCGAACCGGATGACCCCAGCCGACTTCATCCCCGCACCGGGCCGCACCGTATGGTGAGGCGCCCGAGTGACCGGCACCACCCGAGGAGAGACCACATGGAGATCAGCGAACGGGAGCTCCGGCTGCTGACCGCCGACGCCGACGACCACCACCGCGACGGCCTGGCGACGATGGCAGCGGACGTCCGCGAGCTGCACGCCGCGACCCGCACTCTGCGCAGCACGCGCCGAGAGATGCTCGCGAGGGCGGTCGCCGCGGCCGGCACCGTCGCCGTTGGCAGCGCAACCTTGCCGCTCGCCGGCCTGCTTCCGGCAGCCGCGCAGGAAGGCGAGGAAGAGACCTTCGACGACCCCACGCTCGCCGCGTTCGCCGAGAGCGTCGAGCTCGTGGCGGTCGAGGCGTACACGCAAGCGGCGCAGACGGGGTTCCTGTCGTCCGCGTTGACGCTCGCGGGCCAGACGTTCGCCGATCACCACCGCCAGCACGCCGCGGCGTTCGCCTCGATCGCCGGCAGCAAGGCGAAGGGCAAGGCGAACGAGCGCTTGATGCGGGCGGTCGCCGACCAGCTCCGGAACGCCCAAGACCAGAGCGGCCTGCTCCGCGTGGCCCTCGACATCGAGAACGCCGCCGCGGCGACGTACCTCTTCGCGCTCGGCGTGCTCGAGAGCGAGGCGGCCCAGCGGCTCGCGGCGTCGATCCTGCCGGTCGAGTCGCAGCATGCCGTGGTCATCGGCCAAGCGCTCGGGATCCCGTTGGACTCCGCCGTGCCGACGTTCGAGAACCAGGACCGCGCCGTCGACCCGACGATCTTCGCGATCGACCCGACGACGACCACCACGACCTCGACGACGACGAAGTGAGGCGCGACGACATGGACGTTTCCCGCGACGACGTACGCCGCGCCGCGGCCGGCATGCAGCCCGACCACGTCTCCGCACTCCGCGAGACCCGCGAGCTGGTGGCCCGGCTGTTCACCGGCGAGCGCGCCACCGCGGCCGCGAAAGCGGATGCCGCAACCGATGGGCTGCACCGCCGCGGCTTCCTCCGCATCGGCGGCATCGGCATCGCCAGCGCGGCGATCTTCGCGGCGTGCGGGACCGACGACGACGACAGCGGCGCGACGGCAAAGGACGCGGTGGAGGACGCGGCCGACGAGGAGGGCGAAGCCTCCGAGAACGACCTCACGATCCTTCGCACGGCGTCGTCTCTCGAGCTCGTGGCGGTCGAGGTGTATCAGCAGGCGATCGACAGCGGCCTGCTGACGACGACCGCGCTCAAGGACGCCGCGACGCTGTTCCAGAGGCACCACACCGACCACGCGGAGCTGTTCCAAGGGGCGACCAAGGAGCTCGGCGGCGAGGCGTTCGAGAAGCCGAACCCGGTGGTGCTTCGCTCGCTCGAACCGCGGCTCGCCGGCCTCACCGACGAGCGGTCGGCCGTGCAGCTGGCCTACGACCTCGAGACGGCCGCGGCGGCGACGTACGTCTCGGCCGCCGGCTCGTTCGACGCCGGCAAGCTCAACCGGACGGCGATGAGCGTCGGCGGCATCGAGGCCCGCCACGCCGCGGTGCTCGCCGCGACCCTCGGTGTCCCCCAGGTGCCCCGCGTGTTCTTCGCGACCGACGGCGCCGTCGCCCCCGGCACCGGCCTTTAGCCCCGCGCCCCTTCGTTCCGGAGGCAATAGAGGCGCCTGTACCGCCCCTATTGCCTCCGGAACGCGAAAACGGCGAAGAAACCGCCTCTAGAACTCGGTAGCGGCGCGGAGCTTCTCTTGCAGCTCGCGGTACTCGGGCGAGCCGGTGATGGGGAGGAGCGACATGAGCTTGGCCATGTTCCCCTCGACCTTGACCTTGCCCTGCATGAACGCGGCCTGCTCGTCGATCTCGCCTGCCTGCACCCGCCTGGCGTCGTCCCAGTTCATCGTCAGCGTGAGCTCGCTGTCGTCGAGCACGCCGAGCGAGCTCTCGGTGAGCTTCCCGTCGTCGAGCACCCAGTAGTACGAGACGTCGCCCTCGGGGCCGCCCTTGATCACGTACTGCATGCGGGCGGACGCGCCGGGGCGCTCTGGCTGGTCCTGCGCGAGCTTCCGCTGCTCGTCGAGCCATTCCTGCGTGAGCCACTTCGGCACGTTGGTTCTCCTTTGGTCAGCGCTCGCGACGCTCGCCGCCGGTGGCGGCGGCGGCACGGATGCCGGTGAACAGGTCGTCCTCGATGCCCTCGGGCACGGGCACGAGGGAGCGGGCGAGCACGTAGTCCTCGACCGGATAGACGGTGCGGGACACCTCCGGCGGCAGGCCGAACCAGAACGGCGACGTCGGGTCGATCTGCGTCGCGTGCGCGAGCAGCGCCTCGCGGCGGACGTCCATGTGGTCGCTCACGTCGATCTTCGTCGTGATGCGGTCGTCTTGCGACGGGCGCTCGAACCACCGCTGGTCGAACGGGCTCTCCAAGCCGAGCTCGAGGAACTTCTCGTGCATCGCCAGCATCCTGGCCCTCGACCACGCCGTGTAATACAGCTTCGACGGCTGCCACGGCTCGCCGAGGCCGGGATACGCGTCGGGGTCGCCCGCCTTCTCGAATGCCGGGACGCTGATGTCGTGCACGCGGAGGTGGTCCGGGTGCGGGTAGCCCTGCTGGTCGTCGCCGTAGGTGACGACCACCTGCGGGCGCTCGCGACGGATCACCTCGACCAGCCGGCCGACCGCCTCGTCGAGGTCGGCCTTGGCGAAGCAGGCAGGGTCTTCGTTGAACGGGGTGTCCGGCATTCCCGAGTCGCGGTAGCCGAGGAGGACGACCTCGTGGTAGCCGATCACCTCCGTCGCCCGCTGCAGCTCGCGCATGCGCACGCCGTGCAGGTCGGCCTTGACCTCGTCGGTGTCCATGGCCGGGTTGAGGATGTCGCCGGCCTCGCCGCCCGTGCAGCAGACGAGCACCGTGTGGATCCCTTGCGCTGCGTACTTGGCGACGGTGCCAGCGCCCTTCGACGACTCGTCGTCGGGGTGGGCGTGGACGGTCAGCAGGCAGAGGCGGTCGTCCATCGCCACAAGCTAGACGGACCGCCGGACGTAGACGGGCGCCGGCCGC
>DASVEG010000392.1:0-2764 GCA_036380695.1 Acidimicrobiales bacterium | reverse complement strand
AAGGCTCGCCACACGGCTGCGGCTTTGCCGCACTGGCCGAGCGCGAGGCCGCCGGCGAGCATGATCCGGAAGGTGAGCGCGACGTCGTCGTTGGGGTGAGCCGTGATCTCTTCGAGGGCGGCGGCGGCGAGGATGATGCCGGCGACGATCGGCGCGTGCGCCCACGTATAGACGTCGCGCACGAAGCGACCACGGTCGGCGTCGCCGCGGATGCCTTCACCGCGGTGCTCGAGCGCCGGGCCGGCCCGGTCGAAGTAGGCCCACCACAACAGACCTGCGAACGCGCCTGCGGCAACGAGCGCGACGACCGTCGTGCCGGGAAGGCCGTCCCCCGCCTCGAGCGTGTGGACCACGGCAACACCGATCGCGACGACGACCTCGCCGAGCGCGATGATCACGATCAGCGCGTGCCGCTCCGCGAAGTGGCCAGAGCGGATGACCCACTCTCCGCGGCCCGCCGCGATCATCGCTGCGAGCACGATGGCGAGGCTCAGGAGCCAGAGCACGAGCCGCCCACGTCCGTCGACGAACGACCCAGCGACCAGCGTCACCACCGCGACTGCGTTGGGCGTCACCCATCGGACCACGGCCCGGTAGAACGTGCTGCCCTTGCGGACGCCAAGGGTTTGGGTCAGGAACCCGAGCGCCATGATCACGCCGAGCGTGACCGCGAACACCGGTCCACCGCCCCTTAGCGCGGTCGACGTGGCGGCAGCCATCGGCACACTCGCTGCCGTCGCCACGAGGAAGATGAGTCGCACCGCGCGCCCGTTGCCGGAGACGGCATTCGCCGCCCACGTCAGCTGCTGCCACGGCAGCCACAGCAATCCGAACAGCACCGCGGCGCGTCCCACACCAGTCCAGGTGGGCTCGTGCACGAGTCGGCCGACGAGCTGTGAGAACGCGAACACGTACGCGAGATCGAAGAACAGCTCGACGGGATCGGCGGTGAAGTCCTCGGTGCGCTCGGGAACCTCGATGCCCCTCACGTGGGCGATGGTAGATGTGGCGCGCACGTCGATCGGGGGCGTGCCGCGAGCCCCCGATCCCGCGTCCCGACTGTCAACGTCACGCCGCGGCATGACACCGAGGGTCGGCAATGACACGCGGGCACCATTGAAGGACTGCGCGCCGGCAACGGACTATTTGAACCCGAAAGAGGCTCAACCGTTGGGTTTCGGCAGGAGGATCCGCAGGAGGATGCCGTGAAGCGGACCCGCCGGTTCGGTGTCGTTGTCGTCGCGGCTGCGACGGCGTCCGTCCTCCCCACCATCGAGTCGACGGCGACCGCGCCCACGGCGGTCTCGTTCGCGCCGGTCGCGGCCTACGCGAGCGACACCCAGCCGTGGGGCATAGCGACCGCGGACTTCGACCGCGACGGCGACATCGACGTGGTCACCGGGAACCGCTTCGGCGACAGCGTGTCGGTACACCCGAGCAACGGGGACGGGACGTTCGCCGCCCGCACGGACATGGACATCCCGGATGCGGGAAACAACCCCGGCGACTTCGGCGCAGCCAACGTCGCGACCGGCGACCTCAACCGTGACGGCAATCCCGACATCGTGGCGTCGGCCAAGGTTTCCGGCACGCTGTCGGTCTTCCTCGGCAACGGTGCCGGTGGGTTCGCGGCTCGCACCGACTACGCCGTGTGCAGCGACCCGATGGGCGTCGCGCTCGCGGACTTCGACCGCGACGGCGACCTCGACGTCGCCACGGCTGGCAACGGAAACCTCTGCGTGTACGACGGCGACGGCGCAGGCGGGATCGGCGCGGCCACCGGCGTCGGTGCGTTCCCGTCGCGCGGCGTCGTCACCGGTGACTTCGACCGCGACGGCGACCTCGACCTCGCCGCCGTCGAGGTCAACGCGAACGCGCAGGTCGCGCTGAACGACGGCACAGGCAACTTCGGCGCGCCGACGGCGTATGCGGCGACGCCCCTTGGCTTCTCGTGGGCGATCACCACCGCCGACTACAACGGCGACGCCATCCTCGATCTCGCGGTCGGGAACCAGGAAGGCGACAACGTCTCGGTGCTCGCTGGCGTCGGTGACGGAACCTTCGCGGCCCGCACCGACTACGCGGTCGGGAACCGACCCCACGCCATCGCGTCGGGCGACTTCAACCGCGACGGCGCCATCGACATCGCGACCGGCAACACCCACACCGACGACGTCTCCATCCTCGTGGGCGACGGTGCGGGGACGTTCTCGCCTGCCGTCCATGTGGCGGTGGGGAACGATCCCGAGGCGCTCGCGATTGCCGACTTCGACCGCGACGGTGCGCCGGACGTCGCATCGATCAACGCGAGCGGCGGCTTCCTGGAGATCCTGCTCAACACCGTCCCGGGCGGCGGCGGCAACTTCAACACGAAGATCGACTTCGCGACGGGGGCCTCGCCTCGCGCCATGGCCACCGCCGACTTCGACCGGGACGGCAACATCGACGTCGCTACCGTCAACCCGTTCGACGACACCGTGCGGGTCGGCCTTGGCGCCGGAGACGGGAACGTCGCCGCGCCGAGCGTGTTCGCGACGGGCGACGCGCCCGACCGCGTCGCCGTCGGCGACTTGAACCGCGACGGCCGCGAGGACCTCGTCGTCACCAACGGCCTCGGCGACAGCGTGTCGGTCCTCCTCGCCAACGGACCCGCGACGTTCGCGGCCAAGACAGACGTTGCGGTTGGCGACAGCCCTGGCCCGGTCGTGATGGGCGATTTCAACCGCGACGCGAAGCTCGACGTCGCGGCCGCGAGCGAGAACGG
>DASVEG010000391.1:0-9577 GCA_036380695.1 Acidimicrobiales bacterium | reverse complement strand
GCCGAAGTCGAGGCAGTACACGTAGTCGCACACCCGCAGCACGAGGGGCACGTGGTGCTCGATCATGATGATGCTGATGCCGAGCTCGCGGCGCATGTCCTCGAGGCGGCTGCAGAACTCCTCGCCCTCCTCTGGCCCGGTGCCGGCGAGGGGCTCGTCGAGCATGAGGATGTCGGGATCGGTGGCGAGCACGGCGGCCACCTCGCACATCTTGAGCGTGCCGTAGGGCAACGCGCCGACGGGTGCGTCGCGCAGGTGGGCGAGGTCCATGAAGTCGAGGACCCGCATCGCCCGGCGCCGCAGCTCGCGCTCCTCGCCCAGCGTCCACGGCATCGCCAGCAGCCCCGAGAGCAGGCCGTACCGCACCGACTGGTGCTGGGCGACGACAAGGTTCTCGAGGACCGTGAAGCTGCGGACCAGGCCGACCTGCTGGAAGGTGCGGCCGAGACCCATGGCCGCTCGCTCGTCGGGGCGCATGCCGGTGACATCCTCGCCGTGCACCCGTACCCGCCCCGAGTTTGGGGTGTAGAAGCCGGACACGCAGTTGAAGAGGGTGGTCTTGCCGGCACCGTTCGGCCCGAGGATGCCGATGATCTCGCCCTCGTTGACCGAGAAGTTGATCTCGCTCAGGGCCTGGACGCCGCCGAAGCGAATCCCGACGTCTTCGACCTCAAGGACGGGCACCGACGGCACCTCCTCGTGGCTTCTCGTCGTGGTGCTCGCCCTTGAAGGGGCCGAACGACAGCCACCGCAACAGGTGCGCCTGCTGCTGGGCGATGCCGCCCGGATAGAAGATCAGCGTCAGGAGCAGCAGCACCGCGGCGATGGCGGGCTCCCACGTGGCGCGGATGAGGGTGAACGGGAAGACGTGGAAGTTCTCGTGGGCCCGCTCGAGCAGGGTGGGCAGCACCGCGAACAGGATCCCGCCCTGCGCGACGCCCCACCGGTTGCCGGCGCCGCCGACGACGGTCATGAGCAAGAACGTGAGCGACAAGCTGAACCCGAAGTCCTGCGGCGACACGATCTCCTCGATCGAGGCGAACATCGCACCGGCGATGCCACACAGCACGCCGGACGCCACGAACGCGAGGAGCTTGTAGCGCGCGATGTCGATGCCCCACGACGCGGCCACACGCTCGTCGTCGCGCAGCGCCTGGATGGCGCGGCCGGCTCGGGTCGCCGTCAGCCGCCAGTCGAAGGCGAGGACGAGGGCGACGATGAGGAAGCAGAAGTAGGCGTACCTGGCGTTGTCCCTGAGCAGCTCCGGCCGGGCCGCGCCCATGCCCGCGCCGCCGCCGGTGATCTCACGGATGTTGAAGATCGTCTCCTGCGCGAACTGGCCGTACGCGATCGTGACGAGGGCGAGGTAGAGGCCCGCGAGCCGGAGCGCCACCAGCCCGAGCAGCACCGCGGCGAGCGCGCCCGTGAGCGCGGCGACGAGGAACCCGAACAGGAATGGCAGGTGCAGCTCGGTAATCGTGTAGCCGGATGCGAACGCGCCGACGCCGAGGAACGCCGAGTGACCGAGCGAGACCTGGCCGGTGTACCCGACGAGGATGTTCATCGACAGCGCGACGACGGCGTAGACCGCGGCCCTCGACAGGATGTTCGTGTACACCTCGGGGATCAGCTGCGGCATCGCGAGCACGAGCACGATCAGCAGGCCGAGCACGCCGAAGCGAGCGATGCGGCCCTGCGGCGACGGCACGAACCGTCCCGACGACGCGAGCACGTCGTCGCTCGTGGTGGCCCGACGGCGGGTTGCGGTCGCAGTCACACGCGGTTCCCGAGGAGACCGCTCGGGCGAACGAGCAGCACGCCGAGCAGCACCGCGAGCACGGCGATCTGCGGCGGCCCGGGGATGTCGAGGTCGAGGGTGCGGACGACCTGGTTCGCGAGGGCGACGGTGAGGCCGACGACGAGCCCGCCGACCGCCGACCCGACGAGCGACCCGATGCCACCGAGCACTGCGCCGGTGAAGGCGGGGATGAGGAACGAGCCGGTCATCAACCCGGGTTGGAGGTTGGCGAACACGCCGGCCCCGAGCATGCCCCCGAGGGCGCCGAGGGCGCCCGCGCCCGCCCACGCAATCGTGCGCATGAGGCCGACCGGCACGCCTTGCAGCTCGGCGGCGAACGGCTCCTGCGCGGTTGCGAGCAGGGCAATGCCGTACGGCGTGCGGAAGAAGACCGCGAGCGACGCGGCGACGCCGCCGAGGACGACGAGAATGGCGATCGTGTGCCACGACACGTTGACGTTGGCGATCGGCAATTCGAAGCCGCCATCGACGTAACGGGGAAAGCGGCGGGCGCGCGCCTCGAAGATGATCACCTGCACCGACGCGAGCAACGTCGTCACGGCAGCCGTCGCGACGAGCGAGGTGACCGGGCTCGCGGACGCGAGCCGCCGGATGACCACGACGTTCACGAGCACCCCGAGGACCGCGCCGACGAGGACGGCGACGATCGTCGCGAGCACGAGCCTGCCCTTGCTGTCGGTCGCCTCGGCGCTGACGCCACCGGCCAGCACCATGAAGCCGACGTACGCGGCGACGGTGCCGAACTCGCCCTGGGCGAAGTTGAGGATGCCCGTCGCCTTGTAGACGAGCGCGATCCCGAGCGCGACGAGTGCGTAGATCGCCCCGGCCTGGAGGCCGAAGACGATCGTCCGGAAGACGAAGCCCACGTCTAGAACCCGGACGCGAACGTCGCGAGCGTCTTGTACTCCTTGACGGGAGTGCTGTTGCAGTCGGCCTGGAGCACGTGCACCTGGTTGGCGCCGAGGTGCTTGCCGGGTGCGAAGTTCAGCTCGGGGAACACGCCGGAGCTCACCTTGGTCGACTCTTCGGCGAGCGCCCGGAACCCTTCTCGGGTGAGGTCGGTGCCGAACTTCGCCTCGTAGCGCTTCAACAGCTCGTGGAAGACCGCGGCGTTGCCCCACAGAGCGACGCCGATGTCGTCGGCGGGAGCGTTGAACCTCGTCGCGGTCTCGAAGAACTGCGGGAGGTTCTGGCGGGCCCAGTCGATGCCGGGGAACGGCGAGAAGAAGATGCCACCGTGCACGTCGGGGCAGCCCGACCCGAGCACCGCGTTGAGGCCCATCGTCACGCCGACGCCGACGTACTGCGGCTGGAACCCCTGCTGGCGCGCCTGCTGCGCGAACCGGATGTAATCGACCGGCGACGAGTTGATGTACAGGACCTCGACGCCCTCGCCCTTCAGTTCGGTCGCGAACGTGTTGTACCAGGACGTGTCGCCCTTCGGATGGCGAAGGGTCTTGTAGTAGTTGAGCTTCTGGGCCGTGACGCCGGCTTCCCAGCCCGCGGCGGCGTCGTCGAAGTTCGGCGTGTTGGTGATGACCGCGGCCACCTTCTTGCCCGCGAAGTTCTTCCCGACGTACTGGGCCAGCAGGCCGCCCTGCTGCTTGTACGTCATCGACGACGCGAAGTACCACTTCAGCGAGTTGAGGGTCGCTTCGGTCACGCCGGCCGAGAAGTACGGCAGCCTCGCCGTCTCCGCGAACCGCCCGCACGCCTGGATCTGGTCGGTGCCACCGCCGCCGACGAGCACGAACGCCTGGCTGGCGAGCTCGCGGCACGCCTGGACCGCGGTGTTCGGCTGGTAGCGGTCGTCCTTGAAGAGCACCTCGACCTTGCTGCGGCCGAGCACCTTCTCCTTCTTGATCTCGATGACGTGGCGCCAGTAGAGGTCGCGCGCCTTCTCGAACGACGTCGCCGGCAGCGGCGCCGCGCCGGTGACCGGCGCGTGGATGCCGATGACGATCTTGTCCTTCGGGGCGCCGGTGCGGTTGCTGCCGATGACCTTCGCCGAGCCGGACGTCGCACCGCCGGTCGCGCCCCCTGAGGTGGCTCCGCCGGCCGCGCCTCCGGTCGCGCCGCCCGCGGTGCGCCCGCCCGCTGCGCCGCCCGCTGCTCCCGTGCCGCCGCCCCCTGCGCCGCCGCCGGCGCCGCCGGACCCGCCGGTCGCGCCACCCTCGGTCGCGCCGGAGCCGTCGTCTACGACTTCGCCCTCGCCGGCCGCGAAGCCGCCGTCGGTGCCGCCGCCACCACCACCGCCGCCGGTCGTGGCGACGTGGGTGCCGGGCTTCTGGCCGCACGCCGCTGCGACGAGCGCGAGCCCGAGGAGCAGGGCGGCGAGTGCGGTGACGCGTGGGTTGCGCCGGGGGATGCGCACGTCTGTCCTCCTGGGATCGTCAGGGAGTGGTGGCTTCGTCGCGCGCCATCAAGCGCGTGAGCGCGCCGCGTCCGGTGCGGACGGCGCGCGGCTCTTCTTCGATCGAACGTTCGAAGCGGTACGCCAGGCCGAGGCCCGCGGGCAGGAGCAGCCACAGCCACCACGGCGTCTGGGGGCGGCTCTGGCCGATGAGTCGGCCGGTGATCGGCGGCTCGCCGCCGGTGTTCACGCGGGGCGTGCCCCCGCCGGTCGTCGTGCCGCCGCCGTCGACGGGGTCGCCCCCGACGAGCGTCGAGTCGTCGACGAGCGAGGGGAACACGTCGGACGACGGCAGGATCGTGTCCTCGAACACCTCGGCGTCGTCGAGCGTCAGCTCGCCACCGAGGTCGCCGAGGTCGCCGCCGCCGCCGAGGTCGTCGCCGAAGCCCTCGCTGAACGCGTAGCGGATCTTCGGCCGGTCCTCGGCCGCTTCCGCGCCCTTGCCGTACAGCGACACCTGCCAGTTCGTCGACGTGTCGGCGTCACCGAACGCGAGGTTCTCCGCGCCGAGCGGGCCCAGGTAGACGCCCTCGTTGGGCGTCGTCCCGTCGAGCCACGCCTGGGCGAGCAGGCTGAGGTCGAACGTCCACGTCATCGTGTCGAGGTCGAACACGCCGTTCGCGCCGAAGACGCAGTCACGCGCCGGCTGGGTCGTCGCGTCCTGCGACGGCGTACCCGCCCAGCTGGCGAGCACGGCGCACAACTCGATGCCGGTGATCTTGCGGTCGATCAGGGGCGTCGTGCGGCCCACCGACGCGAGGTACTCCGTGAACGCTTGCGGCGTGCGCTGCTGGTAGGTCACGAGCCCGGTGAGGATCGCCTGACGGAACGCCGGCGACTCCAGGGCGTAGCTGAGGTCGCTCTGCGTGATCACGAGGTCGAACTTCTCGATGAAGCTGCCCTTCGGGATCGCGGGCATCGGGAACTTCACGTACGACGTGTAGCGGGGCTTGCCGCCCAGCATCCCCACCGGCAGCTCACCAGGGATGACCGGCTGCTGCGCCTGGTGGTCGGGCACCTTGGGGTCAGGCATGCTCGAGTCGACCGGCCCGGTCACGGTCTGCGCCTGCTGGCTGCACAGTTGCGGGATGACCACGCAGGTCACGCCGGGCGGGAACTCGTTGGTCAAGGTGGCAGGGATCGCGCCATCCGCCTCGGCGGTGTAATACGCCTCCTTCTCGACGGCGGCCGGCTCGGTCTTCACGTCTGCCGTCTGGGCCACGCTCGCCAGGGGGGACGCAACGCTCACGAACGACCCCAGTGCGAGCGCGAGCCCGACGACGATGCCCCGCCGTCTCGTAGCCCGCTGCATCCCTCGTCCTCCTCGTCGGTGGTTCGTCGCGCGGTGCGCGCGCCGAAGGGCGGCACCCCGTGCTCACACTGTAGGAAACACAGGAAACTTCCGGTAATCGCGGCAGCGACACCGGGCTCTCCCGCCCGTCCCCCGTTCTTACCCCACGCACCCGCCCTGCGGACGGCGGCGGCGCATTTCGGTCAGGACACCGTCCACGTCGAGCCGGATGCCAGCAGCTTCGAGAGGTCGCCGGGACCGTGCTGCTCCTGGGCGGCGACGAGCTGTTTGCCGACCAGCGACCCGTAGTGCTCGCGCTCGATGGCCCGGAACACGCCGATCGGCGTCGGCTCGAACGGCCCGCGAGCGATCCGCGACAGCTGGAACGCGAGACCGGGGTCGCTGCGCGCCTCGTCGTGCACCAGCAGCGCGTCCTCGCCGACGTCGGCGACCTCGACGAGCTTGGCGCGGCCCTGGGAGTCGAGGATGACGCCCTTCTGGTTCTCGACGCCGAACCGGATCGGCTGGCCGTGCACCAGCGGGATCAGCATGTCGGAGCGCACCTCGCGCCCGGTGACGCCCTCGAACGCGGCGTCGTTGAAGACGTTGCAGTTCTGGTAGATCTCGACGAACGCCGCGCCCTTGTGCTCGTGGGCCCGCCGGAAGACCTCCTGCATGTGCTTGCGGTCGAGGTCGTGCGTGCGGGCGACGAACGTCGCCTCCGCGCCGAGCGCCAGGCTGACCGGGTTGAAGGGGGTGTCGACGGAGCCGAACGGCGTCGACTTCGTCACCTTCCCGAGCTCGCTCGTGGGCGAGTACTGACCCTTGGTGAGCCCGTAGATCTGGTTGTTGAACAGCAGGATGGTGAGGTTCACGTTGCGGCGCAGCGCGTGGATCAGGTGATTGCCGCCGATCGACAGGCCGTCGCCGTCACCGGTGATGACCCACACGTCGAGGTCGGGCCGTGCGACCGCGAGGCCCGTCGCGATCGCGGGCGCCCGGCCGTGGATCGAGTGCATGCCGTAGGTGTTCATGTAGTACGGGAACCGGCTCGAACACCCGATGCCGGACACGAACACCGTGTTTTCCCGGCGCACGCCCAGGTCGGGCATCAGCATTTGGACAGCGGTGAGGATCGAGTAGTCCCCGCACCCGGGGCACCACCTGACCTCCTGGTCGCTCGACCAGTCCTTCTTGGTCGTGATGGGGACGGCGACGTCAGTCATCGAGCAACGCTCCTATCGCGGCTTCGAGCTCGTCGGTGCGGAAGGGAAGGCCCTGGACCTTGGAGTAACCCTTCGCGTCGACGAGGAACTCGGCGCGGACGAGCCGCACCAACTGCCCGAGATTCATCTCGGGGACGAGGATCTTGCGGTAGCGGCGGAGCACCTCGCCGAGGTTCGCCGGGAACGGGCTGAGGTGGACGAGGTGCGCGTACGCGACCTTGCGTCCTCTTGCCCGCACGTTGCGGACAGACGCCACGATCGCGCCTTCCGTCGAGCCCCACCCGAGCACGAGCGCGTCGGCGTCGCCCGTCGGGTCGTCGGCGACGATCGGCGGGATGTCCTTCGCGATTCCCGCGATCTTGGCGGCGCGCAATCGCACCATGCGCTCGTGGTTGTCGGGCTCGTAGCTGATGTTGCCGGTGACGTCTTCCTTCTCGATGCCTCCGACACGATGCTCGAGCCCTGGCGTGCCAGGCACCGCCCACGGACGGGCCAGCGTCTCCGGGTCGCGGAGGTACGGATGGAACGTCACGCCGTCGTCCGCGTTCGGCTTGGTGGCGAAGTCGACCGAGATGTCGGGCAGCGTGTCGACGGACGGCAGCCGCCAGGGCTCTGCGCCGTTCGCGAGGTAGCCGTCGGACAGGAGGATCACCGGCGTGCGGTACTTGATGGCGAGCCTGGCCGCCTCGATCGCTGCGAAGAAGCAGTGCGACGGCGTCTTCGCCGCGACGATCGGCAATGGCGCCTCGCCGTGCCTGCCGTACATCGCGAGCATCAAGTCGGCGGCCTCGGTCTTCGTCGGAAGGCCGGTCGACGGGCCGCCGCGCTGCACGTCGACGATCAGCATGGGCAGCTCGAGGCTCACCGCGAGGCTGATCGTCTCGGACTTCAAGTCGACGCCCGGCCCGCTGGTGGTCGTGACGGCGAGGTGGCCACCGAAGGCGGCACCGACCGCGGCGCTGGCGGCCGCAATCTCGTCCTCGGCCTGCATCGTCCGGACGCCGAAGTTCTTGTGCTTCGAAAGCTCGTGGAGGATGTCGGACGCGGGGGTGATTGGGTAACTGGCGAGGAACAGCGGCAGCTTGGCCTGGTGCGCCGCAGCGATCAGCCCCCACGCCAGCGCGGTGTTCCCCGTGATGTTCGTGTAGAGCCCGGGCGCCAGCGGTGCGGGCGGCACCTCGTAGGGCGCCTCGAACAGCTCGGCTGTCTCTCCGAAGTTGTAGCCGGCCTTGAAGGCGAAGAGGTTCGAGTCGCGGATCGTCTCGTTCTTCGCGAACCGCTGCTCGATCCACGTGATCGTGCTCTCGACGGGGCGCGTGTACATCCACGACAACAGGCCGAGGGCGAACATGTTCTTCGAGCGCTCGGCGTCGCGAGGCTTCGCGCCCGTCGGCTTCGCGGCCTCGATCGTCAGCGACGTCATCGGCACCTCGTAGACCGTGTACGTCGAGAGCGACCCGTCGGCCAGCGGGTTGGTCGCGTACCCCGCCTTTTGCAGCGCCCGCTCGTCGAACGCGTCGACGTTGACGATGATCGTCCCGCCCGGAATCAGGTCGTCGAGCTCGTTCTTCAGTGCGGCCGGGTTCATCGCGACGAGCACGGTCGGGCGGTCGCCCGGCGTGAGGATGTCGTGGTCGGAAATGTGGACCTGGAACGCCGAGACGCCGGGGAGCGTGCCGGCCGGGGCCCGGATCTCCGCCGGGAAGTTCGGAAGGGTCGCGAGGTCGTTGCCGAACATCGCGCTGGTGGTCGTGAAGCGGTCGCCGATGAGCTGGCTGCCGTCGCCGGAATCGCCCGCGAACCGGATGACGACGCGATCGATGATCTGCCGGGAGCCCCGCTCGGATTGGACGGTGTCGGACACCGGATCCCCCTTGTGATGTAGGGGTCCACCGTATCGCCGCGCGTGTGAGATGCCGTTCATGTCCCGCACTGGCTGGGCGACGGGCGCGCTGGGTAGCGTCCGCCCTGTGAACGAACAGCAGTTCCAGAAGCTCCGGCGCGGCGACGGCTTCATCGCCGCCCTCGACCAGAGCGGCGGCAGCACGCCGAAGGCGCTCAAGCTCTACGGGATCGACGAGGGCTCGTACTCGGGCGACGACGAGATGTTCGCAGTGATGCACCAGATGCGGTCGCGCATCATGACGAGCCCGGCCTTCACGGGCGACAAGGTGCTCGGGGCGATCCTCTTCGAGGGGACGATGGACCGCGAGGTCGAGGGCCGTGGCTCGGCCGAGTACCTGTGGGACGTGAAGCAGGTCGTGCCCTTCCTCAAGGTCGACAAGGGCCTGGCCGACGAGGCCGACGGCGTGCAGCTGATGAAGCCGATCCCCGACCTCGACGACCTGCTCGCCAGGGCGAACGCGAAGGGCATCTTCGGCACGAAGATGCGCTCGGTCGTCAAGCTCGCCGACCAAGCCGGCATCGACGCCATCGTCGACCAGCAGTTCGAAATCGGCCGCCGCATCCTCGCCGCTGGCCTGGTGCCCATCATCGAGCCCGAGGTCGACATCCACAGCCCGCAGAAGGCGGAAGCCGAGGCGATCCTGCGCGCCGCGATCCTGCGCCAGCTCGACACGATCCCCGACGGCCAGCACGTGATGCTGAAGCTCACGCTGCCCGAGGAGGACAACTTCTACGCGGACCTCGCGAACCACGCCCGCGTGCTGCTCGTCGTCGCGTTGTCCGGCGGCTACAGCCGCGAGGAGGCGAACGCGCGGCTGGCCCGCAACAAAGGCGTCGTCGCGAGCTTCTCCCGTGCGCTGACCGAGGGCCTGTCGGCGCAGCAGAGCGACGACGAGTTCGACGCGACGCTCGCGAAGACGATC
>DASVEG010000390.1:0-12348 GCA_036380695.1 Acidimicrobiales bacterium | reverse complement strand
GACGTCGCGGCGTATGGCCTCGGCCCGGTCGGCGACGGCGCGCACGACGGCGGCGATGCGCTCCTCGACGAGACCGACGACGCGCGCCGTGCCCTCGTCGCGGCGGAGGTCGTCGATCGCCTGCTCGAGTCGCTCCACCATCGCGTCGCCGGCGTTGGTCGCATGTGGAGCAGGCGCGGGCGCGTCGGCGACCCGGCGCACTTGGTTCTCGAGCTGCGACAGGCGGGCGAGCAACGGGGCGATCGCGTCGGCGACCGCGGGGCGGACGTCGACCGGCGGCGGGGGCGGAGGAGGCACCGCGGGCTCGGGCGCGGGCGGCGGCTCGGGCAGCGGCCGCGCCGCGAGCTCGTCCACCGCGTCGCGCACGGCGGCGATGCGCTGCAGCACGGGCTCGAGGTCGACGGGGTGCACCTCGACCGGTGGCGGAGGCGGGGGCGGCGGGGGCGGCTCTGGCAGGGGCCGGGCGGCGAGCGCCGCCAGCTCGGCGATGGCGCGCTCGGTGTCGGCGAGACGGCGGTCGATGCCGTCCTCGATGCCGCCGAGCCGCTCGCTCAACGCGTCGACGATAGGGCGCAACAGCTCGGAGACGTCGGGAAACTCGGGCGGGGGCGCCGGCGGCTCGGTGGGCGGGAGGGCGGACCGCTCTTCGCGGAGGGAGTCGACGACGGCGCGGCGGATCTGGTCGACGACGGCGTCGGTCCCGCTCCCCGACTCCTCGACGGCTTGGACGAAGGCTTCCTCCAACCGGCCGAGCCGAGCGCTCAACGCAGACAGCGCCGTGTGGATCTGGTCCGACCCCGCGCCAGCGCCCCGCTCGTGGGCCAGCGACGCATCGACGCGATCGAGCCGGTCCTCGATCCCCGACAACGTCTCGGACAGGGTGCCGAGCATTCCCCGCAGCACCGTGGCCGCGCCCTCGGTGCCCGCTTGCTTCGCACGCGCGTCGAGCGCCTCGACCAGCGCGGCCATGTTCGAGGAAGGCTGACCCGGCTCGCTCACTGCGCTTCCGCTCTCGGCTCGCTCATGGGCTACGACGCGCCGAGTCGCGCACGCGCCTGCTTCGACCGCTCGAGCAGGTGAGCCGGCACACGGCTGGCCGCGCCGGTGGCCGGTGCGTCGCCGCCGCCGGAATCCGCGTCCGCGGTGTCGGCCGTCTTCTCCGGCTCCTTGGGCCGCAGCCGCTCCTCTTCGCGGCGGCGCTTGAACTCCTCCCAGTCCTTGGCGCGGACGAGGTGGGCCTGCGAGACCGAACCGATCCACGGCCCGCCGTCGAACTCCACCCAGTAGCGCAGCCAGCTCAGGCCGCTCGACATCTTGACGGTGCCCTTCGTGCCTTCGGGGACGCCGCGGAGCGGCTGCGTCGCGATGACGTGCTCGCCGTTCTTGAAGGGTTCGGTGAGGGTGTTCTTGGCGGCCATGGCGGCGCGAACAGTACCCGGCACTGTCGGATCGTTGACAGACGGCGGTGTGCCCGCGCCCCACAGTGAGGACGATGGCTGGTGTGGCGGGAGGCGGACGGGTGGGTCGGGCAGAAGGAATCAGCTGGTTGCGCCGAACGGTCCCCGCCTGAGCGCAGGCCGGGTCGCTCAGTCGAGCGGCTTCATGAACGACCACAGACCGCCTTCGCTGTCGCGAGCGCTGTACTCGCGATAGCCGTACGGCTGGTCGACCGGCTCGTACTCGACCTTGGCCCCCTTGCCGCTGGCGTGGCGGAAGTGGGCGTCGACGTCGTCGACCATCACGGCCACGCTCGCGGTGGCCGCGCCGACGGTACGGGGGGAGGCCAAGCCGAACTCGGGCGACTCCGGGTGCAGCCACACGACCCCGTCGCCGGCTTGCAACTCGCCGTGCACGACATTGCCGTCGCCGTCGCGCGTGAGCTGCCCGGGGCCGAGGCCAAACACGTCGACGAGGTAGTCGTACGCGGCGGCGAGGTCGGCGTACACCAGGATCGAGATGCGGCGCTGCACGGTCGAGTCGAGCATGGTCATGTCCTCCAGGATCTCCAGTAGCGAGTCGGTCCGTTGGTCAGCCGCGGCGTCGTCTTCGACGGTGCCGACGAACCGGGCCAGGCGGCCGCGCAGCGCGTGGGCGGCTTCGATCCGGCGATCGAGATCCGCGAGGTGCGCGTGCATCGCGGGGCGGAGACCCCACGCCGGATCGTCGAGTACGCGCGCGATCTCGTGGAGCGGAAGGCCGAGCCGGCGCAGCAAGCAGATGCGGTACAGCCGCTGCACGTCGCCATCGGCGTAGGAGCGGTGGCCCGCCTCGGTGCGTCCGGCCGGAACCAACAGCCCGATCTGCTCGTAGTAGTGGAGCGTCCGGACCGTGAGCCCCGTCGCTGAGGCCAGCTCGCCCACGCGCCGACCGGTGCGGGACCCGCCGTTGATCGCCATACGGCGGACGGTACGACCTGACGCGGCGTGAGGTGCAAGGAGGTCTTCAACCCCTAGGCTGCGCGGCGTGCGGAGAGGACTCCTGGCCGGTGCCGGTGCTGCCGCCGGGGTCTTCGTCACCCACCTGGTGACGTTCACGTTCGCGACGCCGGACGGCCACGCCCGAACCGAGCTGCTTCACCGCACGGGGCACACCGCGCCGGTCGTCGCGTCGGCGGTCGCGCTCGGCGTCGTGGTCGCCGCGTTCGCGGGGTTCGTGCCGATGCGACGTCCGGCAGTGCAGCTCGTCGCCGTCCAGTCCTCGGGGTGGCTCGCGGTCGAGGCATTCGAGCGCCTGTCGCACCCCGGTGCGGAGTGGCGTCTCGAGGTCGTCGCCCTCGGTCTCGCCGTCCAGGCCGTCGTCGCTATCGCTGCCGCGGTGCTCGTCTTCGCCGTGCGCGGCGCGTTGGCGCTCGTGGCCCGCACCCGACACGCGTGGTCGTTCACGCCTGCACGATCGCGATCGCGACTCCTGGCCGCGACGCACGCGCGTCCCGCACTGCTTGCAGGCGCCTCTGGGCTTCGGGGCCCGCCGTACGGCCCGTAACTCCAGCCGCACACCGACACCCCGACCCGAAGGACACCACATGCGCCGTGTGTTGGCGCGGCCGCGAACCGCCGCGGTCGCCGCCGTCGTCGCCGCCGCGTTCTGCGCCATGGCGTGGTTCGCCGCGCCCGCGGCCGGCCACGCGATCGTGCGCGACACGACACCAGCCGCCGACGAGACGGTGGCCACGTCGCCGTCCCAGGTCGTCATGCGCTTCAACGAGTCCGTCGAGCTCGCGTTTGGCGCGATCCGCGTGTACGACACCGACGCGCGACGCGTCGACGACGGCGACGCGCGACACGCCGGTGACCGGCGGACGATCGCCGTCGCCCTCGACGACGACCTCGCGGCGGGCACGTACACCGTCACGTGGCGGGTCGTGTCGGCGGACGGGCACCCGATTCGCGAAGCGTTCGTGTTCCACGTCGGCCAGCCGGGCGAGCGAGCCTCGGGGATCGCCGAGGAGTTGCTCGCAGGCGAGCCGGGCGCGGGCCCGGCGCCGAGCGCCTTGGCCGGCGTGGCGCGGTTCGTGTTGTTCGCGTCCCTTCTCGTGCTCGGCGGCGCCACCGCGTTACGCCTGCTCGTGTGGCGAGACGACCGGCTGCGGCGCCCGTTCTTGGTCGCGGCAGCGGTGGCCGGCGCGGCGACGGTCGTCCTCTTCGTGCTGCAGGGCGCGCTCGCGGGCGACGTTCCCGTGGGCGACGCCATGTCGGGAAGCGTGCTGCGCGACGTCGCCGACACTCGCTACGGCGCGGTAGCGCTCGCCCGCCTCGCCCTCCTCGCAGCCGCGGTCGCGGTTGCTCGGACGCAGTGGCCCGCGGCGGTGACGGCGGCGCCGGTGTTGCTCGTGCTCGCCACGCCCGGCCTCGCCGGTCACGCGGGGACGACGCCGCCCGTCGCGCTCAACGTGATCGCGGACGTCGTGCACGTGTCATCGGCCGCCGCCTGGGTCGGCGGCCTCCTGCTGCTCTGGCGTGTCGTCTTCCCCGCGTTGGCGGGGGACGACGACGCGGTACGCGGCGTGCTGTCGCGGTTCTCGACACTCGCGTTCCGCGCGGTCGCGCTGCTCGTGGCAACCGGCGTGTGGCGGTCGATGGTCGAGGTCCGCTCGATCGACGCGATCGACACGACCTACGGCGTGCTGCTCGCGTCGAAGGTCGTCGCGTTCGCGCCGATGCTCGCGTTCGGCTTCGTCAACCAGCGGTGGTTGCGAGGCGAGGTCGACGATGCGCCCGTTCGCAAGCTGCGCCGCAACGTGGTCGTCGAGTCCGCCTTGGCAGCCGTCGTGATCGTCCTGACGGCGGTGCTCGTGAACGTGGCGCCGGCGCGCGTCGAGGCGGCCGGTGGTGGTGTGTTCACGACGTCGGTCGCATTGGGCGAGGGCCGTGTGGAGGTGCTGGTGACTCCTGGCCGCGTCGGCGACAACGAGGTGCACCTGACCGCGGTGACGACCGCGGGTGCGCCCTCGCCCGTCGAGGCGATGGAGGTGCTGTTCACGCTCCCGGAGGACGGCATCGGGCCGCTCACCGCCGCCGGCACCGAGCTGGCACCGGGGCATTTCGTGGTGCAAGGCCGGCAGCTCTCCGTCGCCGGCCGGTGGGTTCTGGAAGTCGTAGCCAAGACCGGGCGCTTCACCGAGGAACGCGCCACGGTCACCGTGGACATCGGATAGGAGAAATCGGTGAAGCGATTCGCTCGGAAGAGCCGGCTGTGGTCGGTCGCGACCTGCGTGGTGGTCCTGGTCGTCGGCGTGACGGCGACGCCTGCCGCGGCGCACGTCACGATCCAACCGCCCGAGTCGACGACAGGGGCCTTCGCGCGTTTCGTCGTGCGCGTGCCGAACGAGCACGAGTCGGCGGCCACGATCAAAGTCGAGGTGGAGATGCCAGACGCATTCGAGGAGGTTCGCTACCAGCCGAAGCAAGGCTGGACGCGCACCCTCAACGGGCGGACCGTCGTGTGGGAAGGCGGTCGGATCGAGCACGGCGAGTTCGACGAATTCGGCTTCTCCACACGCATGCCAAACGAGGCCGGCGTCCTCACGTTCCCCGCGATCCAGACCTACGAGAACGGCGAGGTCGTGAGCTGGACGGGGCCGGAGGACGCCGACCAGCCCGCCGGGCGGGTCACGGTCTCGAAAGCGCCGGCGAGCGCGGGCGACGACAGCGACGGCGGCGACGCGGCCACCGGCGGCGGGGGCACCGACGGCGGCGGCGGCGACGGGAAGGGCATCGCGTGGACGGCGCTCGGCGTCAGCGCCGTCGCCGTGCTCGTCGCAGGCGCGGGCATGGTCAGGGGGCGGAAACCATGACCGGGTGGAGCGTGCTCGCCCACGTGACGAGTTCGGGCGGTGGTGGCGGCGGGGGGACCGAGCCATGGCGGGTCGCCGCCCTCGCCGCTGGCGTTGCGGTGTTCGCCATCGCTGCTTGGTTGTGGGCCCAGCGTCGCGGCCCCACCTGGGCACCCGTCGCCGTCGGTGTCCTTGGGCTCGCGGTGGCCGGCACCGGGTTCGTCGTGCCCGCGAAGGAAGACCCGAAGCTCTACCTCACCCTCCTCTCCCCCGACCCCGGCGCGACCGTCAAGGCGAACGAGGACGTGCCCATCGAGGTCGACGTCGAGGGAACGAAGGTCGCATCGAGCGCGTCTGCGAACGACGGTGCCCATCTCCACCTGTACGTCGACGGCAAGCTGCAGTCGATGCCGTACGGAACGAAGGCATCGGTACGCGTGACGCCAGGCGACCACGTGTTGCGCGTCGAGCTCGTCGACGAGCGCCACGTCGCGTACGACCCGCCGGTCGAGGTCGAGGCGCGCGTCATCGCCACCGCCGGCCCGTAGGGAAACCGCGTTGTGCACCGCTGCCCTGAAATACCCGATCAGGTGCACAAACGCGGTGGCCGTCTATAGCCGGCGGTACGAGCCGCCTGTCACCCCAAAGACAGTTGCGAAGGAGGTTCCGATTTACGGTCGGTCTGCTGCAGGCAAGCCCGTTTCAACCGCGAGACGGCGTGAACAAGGCGGTCACCATGCCCGACGGACGCCCGGACTTCGACTTCGACCTCGACCTCGGCCGGCCACACACCCACGTGCACGACCTCTTCAGCATGGAGGAGATCAACGTGCTCGTCGTCGTCGAGTCCTTCCAGATCCGGATCGCCGAAGGAGGCAACGGTTTCGGCGTCGGCCGGTTCGTCCGCCTCCTTCGCGAGACGACCCTCGGCTGTACGCGCTTCAACGTCGACGTCGCCGACCGGTCGTCGGGGGCCTTCGCGGACAACGGCGCCGTTGCCCCGGGCGCAGCCCGCTACGTCGGGTTTCGATTCGACTCGCAGGTAGCTGGCCAGCTCGTGCTCGACCGGTACGACGAGGCGTTCCTCTTCGGCTTCCGACCCGGCAACGACGCGGGCCCGGACTCGAACATCACGCTGCCCGGCAGCCTCCCCGCTTCCGACGACGAGCTCTTGCGGCTGATGCAGTGGATGAACGCGGGCGGGGGCCTCTTCGCAACCGGTGATCACGACTATCTCGGCGCGTCGATGTGCTCGCGCATCCCGCGCATCGGGACGATGCGCCGGTGGACCAATGCCCAAGGCGTGCCGCCGATCAACGGGTTGACGCGTCTGGACACCAACCAGCCGGCGACGGTCCAACAGGCGATGGGCTTCGACGAGATCCCGAACGAGGCGGAAGAAGACGCGACGCCCCAACCGCTCGACTGGGTCCCCTACCGCGTGTTCGACAACGGCGTGTTCCGCCGGCGGTACCCGCACGAGGTCTTGTGCCATCCGAAGCTCGGGCCGATCAACGTCATGCCTGATCACCCCCACGAGGGGTACTGCATCGAACGGTCCCTCATCGACGCGACGGCGACGGTGAATTTCGGGGGCGGCGCCGTCGACGAGTACCCGGCGGTCGACGGCCACCGAGAGCTGCCGCAGGTCATCGCGTACGGGTCGGTCGTCCCCCACCCTCCGTTCGACCACGAGAAGGGCGGGGTCAACCCGACGACCATTCCCATGATCAGCGTGTACGACGGTCGCGTCGCAGGGGTCGGCCGCGTCGTCACCGACTCGACTTGGCACCACTGGTTCGACATGAACATCAACGGCCTCGAGGCGGCAGCCGACAAGACGAACTGGAAGAAGGTCAGCCGGTACTTCGTCAACGTCGCCAAGTGGATCGCGCCGCCCGGGACGTACGTCGCGAGGTGCTGGTGGATGGAGATCCTCGGCTCGCACTTCGACTACCCGGGCATCGAGGAGTACGGCACGCGGCACGACTTGGGCAACGGGCGAGCCCTGCACTCCTACCTGTCCCGCATCCACGGGCCGTGCACGGTCCTGGAACTCGTGGTCCAGGACATCTGCGACCGTTTCCCGATCCTCTGCAAGCTGGTCGAGCACACCATCCCGAAGTTCCCGAAGCCCGACCCGTGCCTCACGTGCCCACCGTGGGACATCATCGAGCGGGTCGTGCTCACCGGCTACGTCGAGGGCACCCGCCCCATCGCCGAACGCTTGCGGGCCTCGCTGGAGGCGGGCGAGAAGCGCTTCACGATCGAGGTCGAAGAGATCGCGCGCGCGGCGCGGCAGGGTGCCGACGAGGCGCTTGCCGCGTTGGCGGAGCGGGTGGTGCATTCCGCCGAAGAGGTCGCGACCGCGTTCGGCGAGCTCACGCGCTCGTCGCCCGCCCAGTCGAGCTGAGGCCGCGACGCCGGCGCGCCAGCGGCGGCCGTTACCGTTCCCGTATGAGCACGAGGCTTTCACCGGCTTGGGCGCGACGAGCGAGGCGGAGGCAAACGCTCACGGCCGTCGCGCTGGCAACCGTGTTCGCGACGACGGGGTGCGGCTCGGCGGCGACCTCGGGCGTGCGGACGACGGGCGACACCACGACGACCAGTACGTCCACGACGACCAGCACGTCCACGACCACGAGCACATCGCTGTCCACGGTGCCGCTCGAGCCGGGATGCCGAGACATGGGCAACGGGATGACCCAGTGCGTCGTCGAGGGACGCCCGCTCCGGCGCAGGCGTCGCCGCCGCCTGCTCCTGCCCGTTGGCGACGACGGCTCTGGTTCCGGCGACGATCGCCAGGCAAGGACCGAATGGGCGTCGGTCGCCTCCTTCGGCGAGCTGGCATTGCGGTTGATCGCCCTCGGGGCGCCGACGCATCTGGTGGAGGCGTGCCACCGCGCCGCGCTCGAGGAGATCTCCCATGCCCGGACTGCAGACGAGCTGGCCGGCCGGTCGCGCACCCGGTTCGGTGCGATCCCCGGGTTGCTCGGGCGTCGCATCGGCGGCTGGGCGCGGTCGCGTCGCAAGCAGCTCGCGCGGATCGCCGTCGAGTCGTACCTCGACGGCTGGGTGAACGAGAGCGCTGCGGCCGACGTGCTCCGCCGCCGCGCGGAATGCTCCGCCAGCGACGGCGAACGCACCGCGCTCGACGCGATGGCGAGCGACGAGGAGGGCCACGCCCGCCTGGCCAAGGACATCGTGATGTGGTGCTACGAGCAAGACCCGAAGACCGTCGGCCGGGCGCTGGGTCGCGTCGTGACGGTCGCCCACCTCGCGGCCTGACAACTCGTGATCTAGAACGGAGCCATGGCTGACCCGGTGACGGCAACGCGCGACGAGCTCCTGGCGTTCAGCGAGTACGCCTGGGGACGCACGCGCGAACGCCTCGACGGCCTCACCGACGACGAGTACCTGTGGGAGCCCGTCGCGAACTGCTGGTCGCTCCGGCCTCGCGACGCAGGGACGTGGCGGGTCGACATCGTCTCCCCGCCACCCGATCCGGCGCCCTTCACCACGATCGCGTGGCGGCTCGCGCACCTGATCCAGTGCTACGGGCAGCGGCGTAACGCGGTGATGCTCTCGGTCGACGACGCCGAAGACGACGTGCCGTGGCTCGTACGCAGGTCGGGCGCGGCGAGCGAGGCGATCGACGCGCTGGAAACCGCGCACGAACGCTGGACGCAGGTCACGGCGCAGCTCGACGACGTGTCGCTCGCGGCCGAGATCGGCCCGGTCGGCGGGCCGTACGAGAAGGAGTCGCGCGCCGCGTTCGTGCTGCACATGATCGACGAGTTCATCCACCACGCCGCGGAGGTCGCCACGCTCCGCGACCTGTACGCCGGAACGACGACGCCGGCCGAGCCGCCCGCGACCGTCACGGACGCGGCCGCCCTCGGTCACTGGCATCGCGTGATCGAACTGGTCGACGCGGGTGCTCCGGTGGACGTCGGCGACACCACCGCGCTCCACTACGCCGCGGGCGCGGGAGACGCCGACGTCGTGCGGCTCCTCCTGGAGCGCGGCGCGGACAAGACCGTCCGCGACCCCCAGTTCGGCGCCACGCCCGCGGAGTGGGCGACGTACTTCGGCCATCCCGACGTCGCGACGCTCCTCGCTCCGTAGTTGCCGATGCCGCGAGCAACGCTGCCGCTGTCGACGCTCCTGTCCCACGCCCTCGTCGCGTACACCATCGAGTTCGACAATGAGTTCGAGGAACGGAGCCCGCACATCGCCACGGTGAAACGGAACGTCGCGGCCCGCGCCGGGCCCTGGCTGGTTTCGCAGGTGATGTGGACGAACTTCGTGCGGTTCGTCGCCGACGGCGGTACACCGGTCCGCGAGCTGCAGGCCCGCGCGTGGCTGTCCGACCGCATCGTCAAGTCGCGCCTCCATCACCTCGAGTGGTGGTCGTACCTGACGATCACGCCCGACCCGAGCGACATGCGAACCAAGCCGCGCTACCGAGACCACCTCGTTCACCTCACCCCCGGCGGTCGGAGGGCTCGCGACGAATGGCGGCCGCTCAACGCGGTGATCGACAAGCGATGGCGCGAACGCTTCGGCGCAGACGTCGTCGATCCGCTGCTGGCGTCGCTGCGGGCGATCGCGTCCGCAGCCCCCGCGGGCCTGCCCGACTACCTGCCGGTGGTCGACTACGGCGACGGCATGCGAGCCACGCTCGTCGCTCCCGACCTGGTGCCTGCACCCCCGGCCGAGGCGGCAGACCTCGACGTGTCGGCACTGCTCTCGAGGGCTTTGCTCGTGCTGACCCAGGAGTTCGAGGCCGAGTCGAACCTGTCGCTCACCATTGCCGCGAACGTGTTGCGCGTCGTCGACGACGGGGGGACGCCACAGCGAGAGATCCCCTTGCGCGCGGGTGTCGCCAAGGAAGGCGTGTCTGCGGCGGTCAACTTCCTGGCCAAGAACGGGTTCGTCACCGTGGCGCCCGACAAGTCGAAGGTGGTGCGCGCGACCAAGGCCGGGGCTGCGGCCCGCGACGCGTACGCGCCGGGGCTCGCGCAGATCGAGACACGGTGGGCGTCGACGTTCGGCGCCGGCACCATCGCGACGCTGCGTACGTCGTTGGAGGCGCTCGACCAGCCCGCGAAGGGCGGCGGGTCGCTCCTCGCCGAAGGGTTGCAGCCGCATGCCGGCGGGTGGCGCGCGATGAAACCGTACGCCGAGCAGACCGAGGCGATGCTGGCGGACCCGAGGGCCGCCCTCCCCCATCATCCGATGGTGCTGCATCGGGGCGGCTACCCCGACGGCGCCTGAGGCTGCGTCGGCGACCTGGCGGTGCGCGGACCGCTCGACGTCCCGGAGCTCGTGCGCCAACGCGCCGCGGCCAACGGCGCGGCCGGCAAGCGCTGGCTCGACGACCTCCCCGATGTCGTCGCCGGGTTGTGCGATCGATGGGGGCTCGTCACCGGCGACGCCTTCCGGGGCGGCACCGCCGCGTACGTCGTCGCCGCGACCGACGCCGGGGGTCGCGCGTGCGTGTTGAAGGTGGCGATGCCGCTCGACATGGACGGCGCCGACGCCTTCCGCAACAGCGTGCTCGTCCACCGGCTGGCGGGGGGCCGGGGATGCGCCGAGCTCTTGCAGTACGACGAGGAGACGCCCGCCATGCTCCTCGAACGGCTCGGCCCGAACCTCTCCGAGCTGGGGATGTCGGTCCCGGAGACACTGGAGACGATCGCGGCGACGATGCGGGCGTTCTGGCGGCCGCTACCGGACGACTGCGCGCTGCCAACCGGCCCCGAGAAGGCGATGTGGCTCGCCGACTACGTCACGACGTCGTGGGACGAGCTGGGGCGGCCGTGCCCGCGGGAGGTGATCGACCGCGCGGTCGAGTACTGCGACCGCCGTGCCGCGGCGTTCGACCCCACGCAAGCCGTGCTGGTGCACGGCGACGCGCACGGCTGGAACACCCTCGACGCCGGGGCGGACACGTTCAAGTTCGTCGACCCAGAGGGACTCCGGTCGGAGCGCGCCCACGACCTGAGCGTTCCCATGCGTGAGTACAACGACGACCTCCTCACCGGCGACACCGCGCGCCGCGTCCGCCAGCGGGCGGAACAGCTGGCCTCGTGGTGCGACGTCGACCCCGAGGCGGTCTGGCAGTGGGGTTTCGTCGAACGGGTGTCGACGGGTCTCGCGAACGTGCGCGACTTCGACGGCGACGGCGGGATGGTGTTCCTGGAGGTTGCGGCGCGCTGCCTCTGAGCAGGGGGTGCCGATCACCGAGCGCTGCAGGTCTGGATCTCGTCGCGCAGGCGCTCAGGACACTCGATGTCGTCCGGCAGCTCTCGACCGAGCCTGTCGGTCAATGTGCCGAGATCGGTGAGCTCGCCGGCCAGCGCCTTCAACGCGTCGCCGTCCCGCGCTCGCGCGGCTGCCTGGCAATCGCTCGCGAATCGCATCCACGTCTCGTAGATCTGGTCGGTCAGCGGCTTCGTGTCGTCGAAACGCGGGGGCGGGTCCGACGCCGCGTTGCCGAAGTCCACGGCCGCCGGCTCCATCCGTTCGCATGCCGCGAGCACGCCGTCGAAGTCGGGATCGATCGGCCCGTCCCACCTCGCTACCGCGGGCACGAGCTCGAGGGCGGTGATGTCGTTGAGCCGCGCCGTCGCGCCCGTCACCTCCTCCGCCCACCGGCGCTCTGCGTCCGACAGCGCCGGCTCGCAAGCTGCGGCGGCGAAGCTCAGGGCGGCAACAGCGAGCCACGGTCGGACTCCGGGTCGAGGGCGCGGGGCTACGGCTGCCTCAGTCGCAGATGTCGAGGTCGAGCGGGCCTGTCTCGTTCTCGGTCGTGCTCGCGGCGGTGGGGTCGATGGAGCAGATGGGGTCGGGCCTGGGCACCGGGTACGCGTTGTTGAACGTGCCGATGTCGTGCGCTTCCAGGGTGCGCATGCGTTGGTTGCTGGTGGCGATGCCCGGGCACATGGTGTGCTTCTGCTGGCTGCCTTCGTCGCACAGAACGCCCGCATCAGGCGCCGGCGTATAGTGCTCTCCGCCCCAGCCCGTCACGTGGCCGAACTCGTGGGAGGCGACGGCCCACACGTCGAACT
>DASVEG010000389.1:0-22680 GCA_036380695.1 Acidimicrobiales bacterium | reverse complement strand
CACCGACGCCCCGGACGACGCCATCCACCAGATGCCGGGTCCGGGCGTCGCCAGGGTCGCCGAAACGGAGGGCATCGAGCACGGCGATCGGCCGCGCACCCATCGTGAAGATGTCGCGCAGGATGCCCCCGACGCCGGTGGCGGCGCCCTGGTACGGCTCGATCGCCGAAGGGTGCGAGTGGGACTCGAGCTTGAAGACGCACGCGAGCCCGTCGCCGAGGTCGACGACGCCGGTGACCCGCTCCCACTCGCCGCGGTCCCAGCCGACGAGCCGCTCGCGCTCCTCGCCACCCTCGACGACGAGGAGCGTCGGCACCGTTTCGACGCCGAGCTCGTAGGAAAGCCCCAGCCCGTCGTCGTCGTCCTCCGACACGACCCGGACGTCGAAGCGGTCGAACACCGGCGCGACCAGCCGGCATGTCGGGCACTCGCCGTTGACGACGACGACGAACCCGTCCGGCAGCTTCGGCAGCGTCGCGGTCGTCACCGAACCCCTAGTCCCGCGTCACGAACTCGACGATGCGGGCGTTGACCTCGTCTGGCGCTTCCAGGTGGAGGAAGTGGCCAGCGCCAGGCACGACCACGACCTCGCTCCCGGCCGACAGCATCCCCTCGCTCGCCCGCGCCATCTCGACGCCGATGCACCCGTCGTCCTCGCCCTGCAGGTAAAGCGTGGGCTGCGTCGGCACCGACGCCGCCGCTTGCTGTTCGGCCGCGAGCTCCGGCGCGTGGAGGACCGGGTTGAACGCGGCACGGTAGTACCCGAGGGCGGCGGCGAGGTGCGCAGGGTCGGCGAGCGACTCGCGCACCCGCGCCACGTCGTCGGTCGCGTCGTACCCGGGCGACCAGTCGGCCCACAGCCGCGCCACGAACTCCATGTCGTTGGCGGGAACGACGAAGTCGGCCACCGGGCCCTGGAAGAAGTACATGTAGAAGCTGCGGCGGATCTGGTCGTAGGTGAAGAACCCGGTCGCCAACGCAGGGCCGACCGGAACGGCAAGACCCACGACGCGCCGCCACCGCTCCGGATGCTGCACGGCGGTGCCGTACGCGGCATTTGCACCCCAGTCGTGCCCGATCACCACCGCCCGCCCGTCCGCGCCGAACGCCTCGTGCAGCGCGTTGGCGTCGGCCACCAAGGCGCCCGTTTGGTAGCGGCCGTCGGCCGGGACGGCGGTCGGGGCGTAGCCACGCAGGAACGGGGCTACCGCCCTGTACCCGGCCTCCGCGAGCAGCGGCAACAGGTGGCGGTAGGTGTGCGCGGTGTCGGGGAAGCCGTGGAAGCACAGCGCGAGCGGCCCGTCTTCGGGGCCGGTGGCGAGGTAGGCGATCTCCAACCCGTTGGCGGCGACCGTCCCCTGATCGAGACCCATGGTCGCAACCTAATGGTCAAGCCGCTCGCGGCGAATGCCGATCTGATCACGTGGCACATCCCTTGCTGGACGAGATGCTCCACCGGCTCGCCGACGCGGAAGGCTCGGATCTCCACGTGAAGGTCGGGTCGTGCCCGCGCATCCGCGTGCACGGTGCCCTCCGTGTCCTCGAAGGCTTCCCGCAGGTCACCCCCGAGATCACCGCGGAGATGGCCGGCGCGATCATGCGCGACGACGTCGCGGAGGTCTTCGAGCTCAAGAACGACGCCGACTTCGCGTACGCCGTCCCCCACCTGGGCCGGTTCCGCGTCAACGCGTTCCGCCAGCGCGGCACCGTCGGACTGATCTTCCGCCGGGTGGGTACGTCGGCTGCCTCGTTCTCCGAGCTCGGCCTGCCCGAGGTGGTCGCCCGCCTCGCGAGCGAGCACCGCGGCCTCGTCCTCGTGACGGGCCCGACGGGCTCGGGCAAGACGACGACGCTCGCGGCGATGATCGACTACATCAACGACACGCGCGAGTGCCACATCGTGACGATCGAGGATCCGATCGAAGTGCTGCACCGCGACAAGCTGGCCTCGATCAACCAGCGCGAGGTCGGCTTCGACACCGACAACTTCGCCAACGCGATGCGCGCCGCGATGCGCCAGGACCCCGACGTGATCTTCGTGGGCGAGATGCGCGACCAGGAGACGGTCGCGGCCGCGCTGTCGGCCGCCGAGACCGGCCACCTCGTGCTGTCGACGCTCCACACCATCGACGCCACGGAGACGATCAACCGCATCGTCGACTTCTTCCCCCCGCACCAGCAGCACCAGATCCGCGTCGCGCTCGCGGGGTCGCTCAAGGGAACGCTCTGCCAGCGCCTCGTGCAGACCGCCGACGGCGAGGGCCGCGTCGCCGCCCTCGAGGTGATGGTGATCAACGGACGCATCCAGCAGTGCATCCTCGACCCGGTCAAGGGCGGCGAGATCCACGAGATCATTTCCGATGGCGAGTACTACGGGATGCAGACCTTCGACCAGGCGCTGGCCAAGCTCTACGAGCAGGGCCAGATCGACATCCGTGGCGCGATGACCGCGGCGTCGAGCCCCCACGACCTCAAGGTCATGCTGCAGCAGAAGGGCCTGATGGCCGTCACGTCGGCGCGCTGACGGCAGGCGTCGCGGCCCCCGGCCGTGCGGGTGCGTGCCGGGTGCTTGCCGGGTGCCTGCCGTTCTGGGTGGATGAGTCCGGACATACGCCGGGCTCATCCACCCAGAATGCTCTTGGGGGGTGTCGCGGCGGCCTGGTGGGTGCACTGAACGTCGTTCGAACCGCGCCGCGGCGGCTGCTTGCTGCAGTTGATGTGTCTTGCGTCACACCAGAAGGAATAGCGATAACCCACGGGTAACCTCAACGTCACCGAGGGGGGAAGACCTTTGAAGGTGACGTTCTGGGGGGTGCGAGGAAGCACCCCGTGTCCCTGTGAAGCGAACCGGCGTTACGGCGGCAACACCGCGTGCGTCGCGCTCACGGTCGCGGACGAGCCCCCGATCATCCTCGACCTCGGTACCGGCCTGCGCTTCTTCGGCCAGACCCAGCCCACCGACGGCACGTTCAAGGGCACCGCGCTCATCACCCACATCCACTGGGACCACGTGCAGGGCCTGCCGTTCTTCCCGCCTGCCGATCGCGTCGGCGCCGAGCTCGACGTCTACGGGCCGACGCAGGAGGAAGGGCCGCTGGGCGACGTGTTCGGAGACTTCATGCGCCCGCCCTACTTCCCCGTCCATTTCTCCGAGCTGCGCGGTGCCATCCGCTTCCACGACGTGATGGAAGAGGACGTCGCGATCGGCAACGCCAAGGTCCGTGTCCGCCCCGTGCCGCACTGCGGGCCGACCGTCGGCTACCGCGTCGACTGGGACGGCGCGTCGGTCGCGTACGTGAGCGACCACCAGGCCCCGCTGACGCTCGACCGCGTCGCCGACTCGGTCATCGAGCTGTGCGAGGGCGTCGATCTCCTGATCCACGACGCGCAGTACACCCGTGAGGAGTTCGCGGAGAAGGCGCACTGGGGCCATTGCACCGTCGACTACGCCGTGCTCGTCGCGAAGGAAGCGGGCGCGAAGCGCCTCGCGTTGTTCCACCACGACCCTGCCCACGACGACGCGTTCGTCGAGCAGTTGGCCGACCAGGCGCGCTGCATCGGTGCGATGGCAGGCGTCGAGGTGTTCGCCGCCGCGGAGGGCCTCAGCCTGACGCTGGGCGAATCCGACTCGAGTCACTAGGGTCCCGCGCCCGTATGGACGACGACCTCGAGCGCCGCGGCGCGCCCACGTTCGGCGCCGCGCACCTCAAGCAGGTGATGGGCCACTTCTGCACGGGAGTCACCATCGTCACCGCGATCGACGGCGACGACCCCGTCGGGTTCACCGCCCAGACGTTCCAGTCGCTCTCGCTCGACCCGCCGCTCGTGCTCTTTTGCCCGCAGAAGACGTCGTCGACGTGGCCGCGCATCCAGGGCGCCGGCTCGTTCTGCGTCAACATCCTCGCCGACGACCAGGAAGCGCTGTGCCGCGCGTTCGCGGCGAGCGGGTCGGACAAGTACCGCGGGGTGGGCTGGAAGCCGGGCCCGGCGACGGGCGCACCAGTGCTCGACGGTGTCCTTGCGTGGGTCGAGGCGTCTATCGAGTCGGAGCACGATGGCGGTGATCACGTGATCGTGATCGGGAGGATCGTCGACCTCCGCGTCGAGCACGAGGGGCACCCCCTTGTCTTCTACCGGGGCGGGTTCGGCCGCTTCGAGAGCTGACGGCATGCAGGTCGACGAGCTGCTGCCGGGCGCATGGGTGTTCACGCCAGAGCGCCACGACGACGACCGCGGGTTCTTCGTCGAGTGGTTCCGCGGCGACGTGCTTCGTGAGGCCACGGGCCGCACGTTCGACCTCGCGCAGGCGAACCACTCACGGTCGCGGCGCGGCGTCGTTCGCGGCATCCACTTCGCGGCCGTCCCGCCGGGGCAGGCGAAGTACGTCTACTGCCCCGAGGGCGAGATCCTCGACGTCGTCGTCGACATACGCGTCGGGTCTCCGACGTTCGGTCGGTGGGAGAGCGTCGTGCTCGACCCCGACCACCGTCGCGCCGTGTTCGTCGCCGAAGGCATCGGCCACGGGTTCGTGGTGCTCAGCGAGTGGGCGTCGCTGTGTTACGTCGTCAACGCGCCCTACACGCCGGCACGCGAGTTCACGGTCAGCCCCGTCGACGCGCACCTGGCGATCGACTGGCAGGTGCCGAGGGACGAGTTGGTGTTGTCGCCCCGAGACGTCGCGGCGCCGTCGCTCCTAGACGCGAAGCGGTCGGGGCTGCTCCCGACGTGGCCCGCGTGTCAGGCCTGGTACGACAGCGCGAGGTAACGGTCGACGGCCGCGGCGCCGACCAAACGCTCCTGCACGTCGCCGGCGGCGTTGGCCAGCAACACGGTTGGCGCGCTCTTGACGTGGAAGGCGCGGGCGAGGTGTGGCTCGCGCGCCGCATCGACCGTGACGATGTCGGACGTGGGATCCGCCGACGCGAGCCGCTCCTGCACGGGCCCGCACGACGCGCAGTACGGCGTGGTGAAGACGACCCACGTTCGCTCGGCGCGGCCGAGCAGATCGCGCGGCACGCGCGGGTGGACCGGGCGTTCGGCGGCCACCGCGGCGCGGTAACGCAGGTACCAGCCGCGCGCGAACACGAGGGCGAACAGGATGGCGGCGACGATCACCCACTTCATGCCGCGAGCTCCACCCCTCTGCGGCGCGCGACGAGCAGGTAAATCTCGCAGCCGACGCAGATGCCGGTGACCGCGGCGAGCCCCGCGAGCGCGGCCACGATCAACGCGAGGACCCAACCGACGGCTGTTGCTCCCGCCGCGAAGGCGACGGTCGCCGCGGTGAGGAACAGCACGCCGACCGTCGCCGCGAATCGGGGCGGCCGGGGGTCTTCGAGCTCGGACGGCGGGTCGAGCCGCGGCTTCACCACGTCGGCGTAGAGACGCAGGAACGGGCCGTAGCGCGGGCCGAAGGCGGCGCCGAGGAAGAGGACAGCGGCAAACAGCGGAACGACCCACCTGGCGTCGGCGAGGAAGCCGGCGAGCAGAGCGACTGTGAGCACCGCCTGGTTGAACCGCGGGCCACGAGGGTCGATCGGCTGGGGCCTACGGCCGGCGTCGGGCATGCACGAGTGTAAACCCGACCCTGGTAGTCGGGTATTCCGCGTGACGATTTGGCGTCGAAGGACGTCGACCGCCCCGGCGTGAATCGGACACCCCGGACGAAGAGCCGCGATGCGGGTGCCCAAAGACCGCGAAGGGCGCCAACGCGCCCTCGCATATCACTCTGCGTAGTCGTACTCTCAGCGCCCAGGCTCCTTGGCGTTTAGCAGGAACAGGCCGGGAGCAGAACGAAGTTCAGTTACAACCACGCAGTGTGGTGGTCGGGGTCGTGCGGGTCGGGACGGATGGGAGCCGGGATGGAACTGCAGACGCTTGGTCAGGCGCAGCAGGTGCTTCGCAGCAGCGCGGACGTGGCGCTCGCCCGCGAACGCAACCGGCAGCGACGGATGCGACGGTTGTTCTGGACGCTGTTCCCGGTCGGGCTCTGGCTGTTCATGCGAACGATGCTCGGGTCGCCCGTCACGCCCGGCAAGCCGTCGTTCCCCGAGGAGTGGATGCCGTTCGTCCCCGGCTTCCTGATCATGGCCCTGCTGACGATGGTGCTCATCGTCCCGTTGCTCGGCGCCGGACGCTCGCCGCACGTGCTCTACCGGGCGAGCGAGATCGACACGAGCCTCGACGACGTCGTCGGCTGCGAGGTCGTCAAGGAAGAGATCGTCAAGACCCTCAACCTGTTCCTCGCCCACAAGACCTTCCGCGAGAAGATGGGTGGCAACGCGCGCCGGGCGATCCTGTTCGAGGGCCCTCCTGGCACCGGCAAGACCTACATGGCCAAGGCCATGGCGCGGGAAGCAGGCGTGCCCTTCCTGTTCGTGAGCTCGTCGGCGTTCCAGTCGATGTACTACGGCCAGACGAACCGCAAGATCCGCAGCTACTTCCGCGCCCTTCGCCGCTACGCCCGCGAAGAGGGCGGCGCCATCGGGTTCATCGAGGAGATCGACGCCATCGGCGCGGCCCGCAGCGGCATGGGCGGCGGTGGCGGGCGTGAGGGGATCAGCGGCGTCGTGAACGAGCTGCTCATCCAGCTGCAGTCGTTCGACGCACCGACGTTCGCCGATCGCCTGAAGGGGTTCGCGATCGACGCCGTCAACCGCTGGCTCTCCGAGGAGCACCAGCTCCGGAAGCCCGCGCCCGAACCCGCGAACATCCTCGTGATCGGCGCGACCAACCGGAAGACCGACCTCGATCCCGCGCTGCTCCGCCCGGGCCGCTTCGACCGCTCGGTGCTGTTCGACATCCCCAACCGTCGCGGCCGCCGCGAGATCATCGACTACTACCTCGCGAAGAAGTCGCACGCGGCCGAGCTCGACGACCCCGCGGTTCGCGACACGCTGGCGGCGATGACGCTCGGCTACAGCCCCGTCATGCTCGAGCACCTGCTCGACGAAGCGCTGGTGTGGGCGCTGCGCCGCGGCAAGGGCCGACTCGACTGGGACGACATCCAGCAAGCGCGGATGACGGAAGAGCTCGGCCTGAAGCAGCCGGTCGAGTACACGGAGGCCGAGCGTCGAGCCATCGCGACGCACGAGGCCGGCCATGCGACCGTCGCCCATCTCGTCGGCAAGTCGCGCAAGCTCGAGGTGTTGTCGATCATCAAGCGCGGCCAGTCGCTCGGCCTGCTGGCGCACTCCGACCTCGAAGAGCGGTTCACCACGACGAAGTCGGAAATCCTCTCGCGCATCGCCATCTCGATGGGCGGCATGGTCGCCGAGGAGCAGTTCTTCGGCGAGTCGGGCACGGGCCCGGCTGGCGACCTCATGTCGGCGACGAGCGCGGCTGCGCAGATGGTCGGCGCGTTCGGCATGAAGGACACCCTCGTGTCGTTCGAGCTGATGGCAGGGCCTCCGGGGGCGAGCGTCGTCGCCAAGGTGCTGTCGTCGGACCACGGCCGCGATGCCGTCGAGGAGATCCTGCGAGAGTCGAAGGCGGAGGTCGAGAAGCTCATCACCGACCACCGCTACATCGTGGAAGCGCTCCGCGACGCGCTGCTCGACCGCGACGAGCTGCTCGGCCAGGAGATCCTCGACGTGATCCGCGACGCGGAGATCAAGGCCCTCGGCGGCCTGATCGACCTGCGTGCGGACTCCGACGACGACGACGACCCGATCGTCCTCCACCACCCGGAGACGCTGGGGTAGGCGGCGTACGCGGCGTTACGCGGTGAGGCCGAGGCGGTCGAGCACCCACGCGTAATAGAGCGCGCGTTCCTTCCAGTCGCCGTACCGGCCGGACGGCCCGCCGTGGCCCGCGCCCAGCTCGGTCTTCAGGAGCAGGGGGTTGTCGTCGGTCTTGGTGACCCGCAGCTTGGCGACCCACTTGGCCGGCTCCCAGTACGCGACGCGCGTGTCGTTGATGCCGGTCGTGACGAGCAATGCGGGGTAGTCCTTCGCCTCGACGTTGTCGTACGGCGAGTACGACTTCATGTAGGCGTAGTACTCGGGGTCCTTCGGGTTGCCCCACTCCTCGAACTCGGGGACGGTGAGCGGGATCGTCTCGTCGAGCATCGTCGTGACGACGTCGACGAAGGGCACCTGCGCGACGACCGCGGTGAACAGGTCGGGGCGCATGTTCACCACGCCCCCCATGAGCAGGCCGCCCGCGCTGCCGCCCATCGCCACCATGCGCTCGGGTGAGGTCCACCCCTCCTTCACCATGTGGTCCCCGCACGCGACGAAGTCGGTGAACGTGTTGCGCTTGTTGAGGAACTTGCCGTCCTCGTACCACCGCCTGCCCATTTCGCCGCCACCGCGCGGGTGGGCGATGGCGAAGACCACGCCGCGGTCGAGGAGCGACACTGCGTACGGCGAGAAGCTCGGGTCGATCGAGATCTCGTACGAGCCGTAGCCGTACAGGAGGCACGGGTTCGAGCCGTCGCGCTCGATACCGGCGCGGTACGCGATCGATATCGGAACGCGGGTGCCGTCGTCTGCGGTCGCCCATCCTCTTTCGGTGCGGTACCTCGACCGGTCGTAGCCGCGGATGGGCTCCTGCTTCACGAGCGTGCGGTCGCCGGTCTCGAGGTCGATGTCGAACACCGAGTCGGGCGTGATCAACGAGGAGTACTCGAAGCGCAGTACGTCGCTGTCGTACTCGGGGTTGTCGCCGATCGACGCGGTCGACACCTCCTCCGGCACGTCGACGTCGTGGATCTCGCCGTCTGCGGCGCGCATGGCGCGCAGGCGCAACGCGGCGTTGCCGCGCTCGGCGAGCGCGATCCAGTTCTTGCTGACGCCGACCCCGAGGAGGCGTACGTCCTCGCGGTGGGGCACGAGCTCGGTCCACCGGGCGCGGCGCGGGTCGTCGACGGGCGCTTCGCAGAGCTTGTGGTTGACCGCGCCGTCGGCGTTGGTGGTGATGAGGAAGCGATCCTCGTGATGCGCGGCGGAGTACCGCACACCGTCTTCGCGTGGTTCCATGACCCGGAACGTCCCTGTCGGGTCGTCGGCTTCGAGGATGTGCACCTCGGTCGTCGTCGACGAGCGGATCGTCATCATGAGGAACCTGCCGCTCTTCGTGCGGTCGATCCCGACGCGGAACCGCTCGTCGCGCTCCTCGTAGAGCAGCTCGGCCGACTCGGGCTCGCCGAGCCGCACGCGCCACAGCTGGTGCGGGCGGAGGGCGGCGTCGACGGTCGTGTAGAAGACCGTGCGCGAATCGCTCGCCCAGGCGACGTCGCCGTGGGTCCCGGCGACGACGTCGTCGAGATCGCGCTTGCGTTCGAGGTCACGGAAGAGGACGTCGCACGCGTCCGACCCGTCGTAGTTCACGCCGTAGGCGAGCAACCGGTGGTCGGGCGCCACCTCGAAGGCGCGGAGCTCGAAGAACTCCTTGCCCGCTGCGAGCTCGTTCTCGTCGAGCAGCACCTGCTCCGGTGCGTCCGCGGTGCCCGACCGGCGGACGTGGATGGCGTACTCGAGGCCCTCGACCGTTCGGGTCGAGTACCAGTGACCGCCCCAGAACACGGGCGGCGACTCGTCGGTCTCCACGATGCGCGCCTTGAACTCCTGGAAGAGCGCCTCGCGGAGGCCTTCGAGGTGCGCGAGTTGCTCGTCGGTGTACGCGTTCTCGGCTTCGAGGTAGGCGATGACCGCCGGGTCGTCGCGATCGCGTAGCCAGTACCAGTCGTCGACGCGGACGTCGCCGTGCGTCTCGAGACGTTGCGGCCGGCGTACTGCCTTGGGCGGCTCCATGGCCTGACGGTAGCTTCGCCCGCGTGCCGATCTATGCCCTCGGAGACCGCGTCCCCCGCATCGACCCGTCCGCGTTCGTGCATCCCGATGCGGTCGTGATCGGCGACGTGGCGATCGATGCCGAGGCGTCGATCTGGCCGACCGCCGTCCTGCGCGGCGACTACGGCCACATCGAGGTGGGCGCGCGTACTTCGGTGCAGGACGGCACGGTCGTCCACGCGACCGCGGAGCTGGCGACGGTGATCGGCGCCGACTGCGTCGTCGGGCACATCGCCCACCTCGAGGGCTGCACGGTCGAAGACCACTCGCTCGTCGGGTCGGGCTCGGTCGTTCTCCACCGCGCGGTCGTGGAGTCGCACGCGCTCGTCGGTGCGAACGCCGTCGTGCCGAACGGCATGCGCGTGCCTTCGTACGCGATGGCGCTCGGCGTGCCCGCGACCATCCGTGAAGGAGCGGTCAAAGAAGGCTCGTTCGCCCTCGCCGTCGCCGGCTACGTCGCCAACGCCAAGCGCTACGCGGCCGAGCTCCGCCGCCTCGACTGAGGTCCGAGTCGTTTTGTGCACCGTTGCCATTGAATGACGTGGCATCGGTGCACAAAACGATCCGGCGGGCGTCAGCAGACGGGTTGGCGGAGGGGGTCGAGGAAGGTGACGGTGCCGGCGGCGGCGCGGCGGCGGGCCCAGACGGGGACGTCGGGGTCGTTCGTCATGTACACGACCTGCGCGTGGCCGGACAGGCGGTCGACGAGGTCGAGCATCGCCCACTTCACGTCGGGCCGGAGGTTCACGAAGCACTCGTCCATCAGCAACGGCAGGCTTTCGCCCGACCGCCCGCAATGGCGCAAGCGGGCGAGCCGGTGCTGGAGCTCGCGCTCGATCTCCGTGACCTTTGCCGCGGACGGCGACGCGGCAGTGTCGCCGAACTCGCTCTCGAGAAACGCCACGCGGCGCTCGAGGGCGGCCTTGCGGTCGGCGATACGGTCGATGTCCGGCACCAGGCGCATCGCGGTGTGGAACGCCATCGCCGTCATCTCCCGGCGCGACTGCAGCTCGTGGGGCTCCGGTTCGCGAGCGTCGGCCGCGGTGAACGTCGTCCCGTACTCCGTCCGGCGCTCCGACACGACGTGGGCCTCGACCCGCTCGATCTCGCGGTCGATCTCCCTGACCGCCCGGTTCGCGACGCGATAGCGAACGCGCTGGTCGGCCGCCGCCGCGTGCTCCTCGAACGCGGCGAGCGCGGCGGACACGTCGTCGACGCCGACGAGCCCCATCTGCGCGAGCGGCTCCTCGATGCGTCGGCGGGCCTCGAGTTCCTCGCGCTCGGCATCGTGCATCGCCTGCTGCAAGCGGGCCACGCGCGCGACCTCGACGAGCTGGCGGACGAGGTCGGCGGCGAGGGTCACGTTCTCGATCCCGAACGGGCGGCACGCCTGCAGCAGGTTTTCCCTGGCCCGCTCGACCGCGGGCTCGATCTCCTCGACGAGCCGGCGGCGGGTTTCCGTCACGTCGTCGCCGAGACCGCCGAGCGACGACACCGACGCGGCGTACGCGCGGACCTCGCGTTCGAGCTTCAGCGCCTCCGCCGGCGCGATGTCGCCTGCGAGCAGCCGCCACGCGTGCATCACTGTCCGGTGCTCGCGCGCCGCGCGTTCGAGCGGCGCGCGCAAGGTCGGGTCCTGCATCGCCTGCATCCGCCGGAGGTGGAACGACAGGTAGGAGGGCACGCCGGCGCGGATCAGCGTGTCGGTCTCCCAGTCCTGCGCCTCCGCGAGCTGCTGGCGAGGTGCGAGGACGGCCCAGTACGCGGCGGCCGCGGAGCCGGCGAGCGCGATCGGCGCGACGAGGGGTGCGAACGGGATGGCGACGGCGCCGATCGCCGCGGCGCCGCCGACGGCGACCACCCCGACGCCCTTGCGCTTCTCGACGACCTCTTGCGCGAGCTCCACCGCTTCGTGCGCCGATTCGATCTCCTTGACGATGCGCGGCGTCTCGCCGTCCGCTTCGCCTTCGGGTGCGAGGCCGCCGAGGCGGAGCGACTCCTCTTCGAGGCGCAGGCCCGTCTGCGCGGCGCGCTCGGCGAGGTGCCACAGCCGGTCCTGGTCGGCGCGGGCGAGCCGCGGGATGTCGGGGTGCGACGGCGTGTCGACGTGGTCGGCCATCATCCCCGCCAGCTTCGATGCGACGCTCGCCCGGACGGCCTCCGCCGCGGCGAGCTCGTCGACCAGCGTGTCGAGGTTCGGAGGGACGCGGTCGGGGACCGCGAGCGCGCCGGCGAGGGTCTCCGCGTCGAGCCGCACGCGGTCGCCAAAGGCTTGCCGCGCGTCCGACAGGTGGCGTTGCGCGGCGCGCCAGCGCGCTGCGAGCGGACGAAGGAGCGCGAGGTGCGCGGCCGTGACCCGGTCGGCCTCGGCCGACGACGGCGCCGTCACCGCGGCGCGCTCTGCCTTCAACGCTTCGAGCTGGAGGACGAGGCGCGCGTAACGGCGCCGGGGCCGGCCGATCTCGATCTGGCGGATCTCCTCGTCCAAGGCGACGAGCTCCACCCGGAGGGCGTCGGCCGCGTCGCGGGCGACCATGGCGGCGTCGAGCTGGTCGGTCAGCGCGGCCAGCGCCGAGCGCGCCTCGCCGAGCTCGCGCGGCTCCGACGGGCCCTGCTGGAGGATGCTCAACTGGCGGGCGTCGACGTACACGAGGTCGAACAGCTCGCGCACCGACATGCCGAGCAGCACCGACGGCGGATCGGTCGTGGTGCCGTCGTCGTGGAAGACGTGGAAGGTGCCCTCGGGCGTCTGGTCGACCGTGACCCGCTGGCCGGTCCGCTCCACGTACGCCAGCTCGCTCGACACCGTCGACTCGCCCGCGAGCGTGCCGAGGATGACCTCGACCAGCCCTTGCCGGTCGTCGGGTCCGATCCCCGTGATCACCGTCAACCGCTCGTGAAAGCGGAGGCGTGTCTCGTCTTGGACGCGTAGCGCCAGCTGTTGCAACCGCATGCGGGTGCCCTCCCTCCCCTTTGTCGGCACGCGATTCGGCCCCCTTGATTGCGTTCTGGGTGCAGAAATGCGCCTCGAGGGCGCATTTCTGCACCCAGAACGATGAGCGGGGTGGGGGACACCCGCGCCAACCGGTTGGTCGAACAGTTAGAGAGTCGAATAAGATGGTCGGCATGCCGCGCACGCCCCGCAACCGGCCAGGGTGGCGGCTGCTCGGAGAGTTGGTCAGGCCGCAGCGAAGGACGATCGTGCTCGGCGTGCTCGCCGGGCTGTTCTGGACGCTGGCGAAGGTCGCGGTCCCGACGCTCGCCCGCGTCGCGATCGACGAAGGGATCATCGACAACCGCGACGGCGCGCTCGCGAAGTGGACGCTGGCGATGCTGGGCGTCGGCATCGTCGCCGCGGTGTCGACGGGCCTCCGCCGCTACAACGCCTTCGGCATCGCATGGCGGGCCGAGACCGAGCTGCGCCAGCGCCTCTTCGCCCACCTGCAGCGCTTGCACTTCGCCTTCCACGACCACGCCCAGACCGGCCAGCTCATGGCGCGGTCCGCGACCGACGTGCAGCAGGTGCAGCAGTTCCTCGTCATGATCCCCATCACCATCTCGAACGTGGTGACCATGGCCGCGGTCACGGTGATCCTGTTCGCGATGAACCCGGGGCTCGCCGCGCTGGCGTTGTGCGCGCTGCCGCTCATCAACGTGTTCGCCAAGCGGTTCGGCCAACGGGTGCACCCCGCGTCGCTCGCGATGCAGGCCGAGCTCGCCGGCCTCGCCACGGTCGTGGAAGAGACCATCACCGGCATCCGCGTCGTCAAGGGCTTCGGCGCAGAGCCGATCCAGGCGCGGCGGCTCGAAGAGCGGGGCGACGCCGTGCTCGGCCGGGCGCTGAACCTCGCCGGCATCCGCGCCCGGTTCAACCCCATCCTCGACTTCCTCCCGACGGTCGGGCTCGTGGCCGTGCTTTGGTACGGCGGCCAGCAGGTGCTCGACGGGCAGCTCTCGATCGGCGAGCTGACCGCGTTCAACGCCTACGTGGTCATGCTGATCCCGCCGTTGCGGATGACGGGGATGCTGGTCGCGCAGGCGCAGCGTGCCGTGGCCGCCTCCCAGCGCATCGACGAGATCCTCTCGACCGACCCCGCGATCGTCGACCGCGCAAGGGCCGTCGGCCTGCCACCAGGCGGCGGCGACCTCGTGTTCGAGGACGTGACGTTCGGCTACACGCCGGAGCGGCCCGTGCTCGACGGGTTCTCGATGCACGTGCGCCCGGGGGAGTCCGTCGCGATCGTCGGCGCCACGGGCTCCGGCAAGACGACGGTCGCCCGCCTGATCCCGCGCTTCTACGACGTCGACCGCGGCCGGGTGGTCATCGACGGCACCGACATCCGGGAGATGAAGGTGCGCGACCTCCGCCTGAGCGTGGGGATCGTGTTCGAGGACACGTTCCTCTTCAGCGACACGATCCGGAACAACATCGCGTTCGCCGATCCCCACGCGTCGCAGGAACAGGTCGAACGCGCGGCGCGGCTCGCCGGTGCGCACGAGTTCATCGAGGCGCTCGAACACGGCTACGACACCGTGATCGGCGAACGAGGGTTCTCGTTGTCGGGCGGGCAGCGCCAGCGCGTGGCGCTCGCCAGGGCGATCCTCGCCGACCCTCGCGTGCTGATCCTCGACGACGCCACGTCGTCGGTCGACCCGACGAAGGAACACGAGATCCGCGAGGCGCTCGCCGAGGTCATGCAGAACCGCACGACGATCGTGATCGCCCACCGAGCCGCGACGATCGCGCTCGCCGACCGCGTCGTGCTGCTCGAGGGCGGCCGGGTCGTCGCCGAGGGGACGCACGAAGGCCTCCTCCAGTCGGAGCCTCGCTACCGAGAGGTGCTCGCGCAGCAAGCGGCGGCCGAGGCCGAACGGGCCAAGGCTGTGATCGAGGGCGATGGTGACCCTGAAGTAGAGGTCGAGGGAGCGCGGGCGTGAGGGGCGGAGGTGGCGGCGGCGGCTGGATGCGCGCCGGCGTCGAGGACGACGACAGGCTCTCCGCGGAGCAGGCGCTGGGTGTCGTGCGCAGGGCGCTCCGGATGCTGCGCCCGTACCGCCGACGCGTGATCGTGGCCAGCTTCGCGATGGTCGGGTTCACGCTGGCGACGCTTGCGGGCCCGTTCCTCGTGCGCTACGGCACCGACGTCGGGCTCGGCGGCGGCGATCTCGAGAGGTCCGACCGCGGCGCGCTCTACACCGCCGTCGTGCTGTACCTGTGCGCGGCGTTCGCGGCCCTCGTCCTCGCCCGCGTCCAGATCGTGCTCGTCACGAGGATCGGCGAGTCGTTCCTCCGCGACCTGCGCATACGCGTGTTCGACCACCTGTTGCGGATGTCGCAGAGCTTCTACGACCGCGAGCTCACCGGGAAGCTGGTGGCGCGCATGACGTCGGACATCGACTCGCTGCAAGAGCTCGTGCAGCAGGGGCTCGTGATGTTCATCAACAACGCGTTGTTGCTGGTGGTGGCCATCTTCGTGCTGTTGTACATGTCGCCCGTGCTGGCGCTCGTCTGCCTCGTGGCGCTCCCTATCGTCGTAATGGCCAGCATCCGCTTCCGCACCGACTCGAACAAGGCGTACCTCGAGGTTCGCGACCGCATCAGCCAAACGCTCTCCACGTTGCAGGAAGGCATCGCCGGCGTGCGGGTCATCCAGGCGTTCGCGCAGGAAGAGTCGACCGTGAAGCGCTTCCGGCGGCACAACCGGGCCCAGCTCGACGCCAACATGACGGCGACGAAGATCTCCGCCCGCTACTTCCCGGTGATCGAGCTGGCCGGCATCGCGACGACCGCGGCCGTGATCGGCGTCGGGGGCGTGTTGGAGCACCGCGACGCGGTGTCGGTCGGCACCGTCATCGCCTTCGTGCTCTACCTCGGCTACCTGTTCGAGCCGGTGCAGCAGCTGTCGCAGCTCTTCAACGTCCTGCAATCCGCAGGAGCCGCGCTGCACAAGCTGTTCGGCCTGCTCGACACCAAGTCGGAGCTGCCGGAGCGCCCCGGTGCCGTCGACCTGCCCGACACCGGCGACATCGACGTCGACGGCGTGTCGTTCGCGTACGACGGGCGCACGATGGTGCTCCGCGACGTCGACCTCCACGTTGCGCACGGCGAGCGCGTCGCCCTCGTCGGCCCCACGGGGGCGGGGAAGTCGACCCTCGCCAAGCTCATGGCGCGGCTGTACGACCCGACCAGCGGGTCGATCTCCTACGGCGGCGTCGACCTGCGCGACTGCACGATGGACTCCCTGCGGGCCCGCATCTGCGTCGTGCCGCAGGAGGGCTACCTGTTCTACGGGTCGATCCTCGACAACGTTCGCATCGGCCGCGACGGCGCAACCGACGACGACGTCGTCGCAGCGATGAAGACCATCGGCGTGTACGACCGTTTCGCGGCGCTCCCCGAGGGGATCGACACCGAGGTGCGCGAGCGCGGGTCGAGGCTGTCGGCGGGCGAACGCCAACTGGTGTCGCTGGCGCGCGCGGCGCTCGCCAACCCGAAGGTCCTCGTGCTCGACGAGGCGACGTCGAACCTCGACCCCGGCACCGAGACCGTCGTCGAGCACGCGCTGAATGCGCTGATGCAAGGCCGCACCGTCATCGTGATCGCGCACCGGCTCACGACCGCGGAGCGTGCGGACCGCGTGGCCGTCGTCGACCAGGGCGGCATCCTCGAGCTCGGCACGCACGACGAGCTCGTCGCCAAGGGAGGCAGGTACGCCGCTCTGTTCGCGTCGTGGACCGGCGGCCTCGCTGGCGTTTCGCCGGGGGACTGATCGCTTCACTCTCCGCGATATGTCGCTGTCACGTCCGCATTTCCGGAGGCAATAGAGGCGGTACCACCGCCTCTATTGCCTCCGGAACGGCGGGGCCGATGGTGTCATGGCCCGTCCGGGTGATTTACGAGGGAAACGGTGACGCGGGCTTGCAACACCGGTACGGTCCCCACCGGGCGGGAGGCTGACGACGAGTGTTCGTCGCCGCCGCACCAGGCGGAGAGGGGCGGGCATGCGAATCGGTCGAGGTCGTTCAGACGTCAGTCGTCGCGCTTTCGGGCGCGGCGGACCACGCCGAAAGGGGATGCTCCTTCTAGGCCTCCCGCTGACGGCTGCGGCCGCGGTGATGCTCACCACGAGCTTGGCGTCAGGTGCTCCGTACGCCGCGGAGGCGTCGGTAACGCCGCAGGTCCAGTACCTGAACGACACGGTCGGGACCGTCTACACGTTCACGATCAAGAACACCGGTACGACGGAAGCCATCGGCGCCGTCGAGATCTCCCGTCCCAACAACCTCTGGGCGGTTACCGGGTGCCCGAGCGGCCCCGTTGGCTGGTCGCGGACCGGGTCCGACACCAAGTGTCGCTACCGCTCCGTCGCGGGCGAAGGCGACGACCTCCAGCCCGGCCAGACGAGCAACGCCTTCCAGCTGCGCGCGACCACACCCCCTGGCACGCACGACACGGAGGGCATGTTCACGGTCGTCGTCAGCAAGAGCGACCACTTCGACAACCCGAGCCTGCTGACGCTCGCCGCCTCTGCGGGTCTCAACATCAAGATCCACTCGTTCGAGGTCACGGACGCGGTCGTGTCCGACGTCCCCGTCGCCGCGGGCAGCGCATGCCCGGCCTCTGACAAGGACGCCAACCGCGGCGCCGTCGTCACCATGGTCATCTGCGGGCGCAACCGCACCACGACGACGCTGACGCCGAACGCAACCAACTCCTCCATCAGCGGCACCTTCCTCGCTGCACCCGGCACGTTCTCCTCCGGCCCGATCCCGTCGATGACGCTGTCGACCCCGCCGGTCGTCCTCGGCAGCTGGACGGGTGCGGAAGTCACCAATGCCGCCGGCCCGGGGAAGACCGTCGTCGTCGTCATCGGCTCGTCGACGAACCAGACCTCCCCCTCGACGACGCTCAACGGCTACGAGGCGCTCAACCAGGCGCCGGTCGCCAACGACGACAACGCGACCGTTGGTGAGGATTCGGCAGGCACGAACATCGACGTGCTCGCCAACGACACCGACGCCGATGGCGACCCGCTCACGGTCGGCACGGTCGACACGACTGGCACGGTCGGCACCGTCACGGACAACGGCGGCGACGTCACCTACGACCCGAACGGTCAGTTCGACCATCTCGCGGCCGGCGAGCAAGAGACCGACACGTTCACCTACACGGCGAACGACGGGTTCGGTGACAGCGCCCCGGCGACCGTGACCGTCACGATCACCGGTGCGAACGACGCGCCCGTAGCCGTCGACGACCAAGCGAGCGCGGACGAGAACGGCCCGGCCGTCACGGTCGACGTGCTTGCCAACGACAGCGACGCCGACACGACGGACACGCTCATCGTGACGTCGGTGGACGACACCGACACCGCTGGCGCCGTCACGATCACCAACGGCGGTGCCGACGTCAGCTACGACCCCAACGGTCAGTTCGAGAGCCTCGCCGCCGGCGAGACCGGGAGCGACACGTTCACCTACACCGTGTCCGACGGCAACGGCGGCAGCGACACCGCGACCGTCACCGTGACGGTCACCGGGTCGAACGACGCACCCGTGGCGGTCGACGACGCGGCCACCGTGTCGGAGGACGCCGGGGCAACCGCCGTCGACGTGCTGGCCAACGACAGCGACCCCGACGCGACCGACACGCTCACCGTGACCGCGGTCGGCGCGACCGGCACCGTCGGGACCGTCACCAACAACGGCAGCGACGTGTCCTACGACCCCAACGGCCAGTTCGAAAACCTCGCCGTGGGCGAAACCGTCACCGACACGTTCACCTACACCATCGACGACGGCAACGGCGGCAGCGACACCTCGACAGTGATCGTCACGATCACCGGTGCCAACGACGCGCCGGTCGCGAACGACGATGCGGCGGCCGCCAACGAGAACGGCCCGGCGGTCGCGATCGACGTGCGCGCCAACGACACGGACGCCGACGCGACCGACGCGCTCACCGTGACCGCGGTGACCACGACCGGTACCGCCGGCGTCGTCACGATCACGAACGGCGGGGCGGACGTCAGCTACGACCCGAACGGTGCGTTCGAGCACCTCGACGACGGCGAGGCGGACACGGACACGTTCACCTACACCGTGAGCGACGGCAACGGCGGCACCGACACCGCGACGGTGTCCATCACCGTCAACGGGTCGAACGACGCGCCGGTCGCTGTCGACGACGCCGCGGGCACCAATGAGGACGCGGGCGCCACGGTTGTCAACGTGCTCGCGAACGACACGGACGTCGACATCGAGACCCTCACGGTCTCCGCGATCAACACGACAGGCACCTCCGGCGCAGTCACGAACAACGGGACGAGCGTCAGCTACAACCCGAACGGTCAGTTCAACGGCCTCGGCGTGGGCGAGACGGCCACGGACACGTTCACCTACACCGCCACCGACGGGACGGCGTCGGACACGGCGACCGTCACGATCACCATCACGGGCGTCAACGACGCACCGGTGGCGGTGGACGACACGGCGTCGGTGAGCGACAGCCCGGCCAACAACGTGATCAACGTGCTCGCCAATGACACCGACGCCGACGGCGACACGCTCAGCGTGAGCGCGATCGACACGGCGGGCACCCAGGGCACGGCCACCATCACGAATGGTGGAGCCAACGTCACCTACAACCCGGGTTCTGCCTACAGCACCCTGCCCGTCGGCCAGACGGCGACCGACACGTTCAGCTACACCGTGAGCGACGGCAACGCGACCGACACGGCGACCGTCACGGTCACGATCACCGGCGCGAACACCGCACCCGTCGCGGCCAACGATTCCTTCACCGGCGCCATCGGCAACACGAAGTTCTCCGTCGGCGTCACGACGACAGGTGAGCCGGCCGTCAACGTCAGCGGCAACCTGCTGGCCAACGACACCGACGGTGACGGCGACACCCTCACCGCCTCGCTGGTGTCGGTGCAGAACGAGTCGGAGGTCACGGTCAACCCGGACGGATCGTTCACCTACGTGTCGCCCGCCGGCTTCACCGGCCTCGACGGCTTCACGTACAGCGTGTCCGACGGCACCGCATCCGATACCGCAACGGCCTTGATCGACGTCTCCGGCATGGTCTGGTACGTCGACGACTCGGTCGACAACGGCAACGGCACGTCGACCGACCCGTACAGCTCGCTCGGTCCGCTCCAGGGCATCGACCTCGACGAGCCAAGCGAGACGATCTTCCTGTACTCCGGCTCCTACGCCGGCGGCATCGTCCTCGAGGCGAACCAGGACCTGCTCGGCGAGCCCAACGGCCTGGTGGTCAACGGCCACACGTTGGTGCCGGCTGGCGGCACCAACCCGACGATCGGCAACGCATCGGGAGCGGGCATCACGCTCGCCTCGGGCGTCGACGTCCAGCGGGTGAACGTCACCGGCACCTCCGGTGACGGCATCAGCGGCACGGGTGTGTCGTCGGCGATCGTCGGCTCCAACACGACCATCAGCAATGCCTCGGGCGCAGCGGTGAAGATCGACGGCGGAGCAGGCAACATCTCCGTCGCCTCGGCCATCACCAACACTGCGGGCCGCTCGGTCGACATCCGGAACCGCACCGGCGGCGGCGTCTCACTCACCGGCTCGGTGAACGACACCGGCGCTGGCGTGTTCCTCAACTCGAATACCGGCTCGACGCTGAACCTCAGCGGCGGCCTCTCGCTCTCCACTGGCGCCAACCCGGCGTTCACGGCGACGGGCGGCGGCAGCGTGATGGTCACCGGCACGAACTCGGCAACGACGACGACGGGCACCGCGGTGACCATCGCCAACACGACGATCCTGTCGAGTGGCGTCACGTTCGCCTCGGTGAGCTCCAACGGAGCGGTCAACGGCATCGCCCTCACGAGCACGGGCACGACGGGCAAGCTCACGGTCAACGGCGGCACCATCGCGGGATCGACCCTCAACGGCGTCAACGCCCTCGGGCCGACACGACTCTCGCTCGCGAACACCTCGGTGACGGGGTCGCTGCTCGACGCCGTCAGGGTCGACGCGTCTTCCGGCACCACGAGCGTGCTCGTGGAGAACGCGGTCCTGAGCGGGCCGGGCAGCGATGGCGTCGACGCACTGGCCAGCGGCTCCGGCACGCTGAACCTCATCGTCCGTGACAGCGACGTCACGAACGTCAGGGCGATCGGCCTCAAGGCGGTCGCGACCGACAGCGCGTCGATGAAGACGACCCTTATCGGCAACACGATCACGAATGGCGTCAGCCACTCGATCAACGTCGTCGGCCAGTCGATCTCGACCGTCAACGCGATCGTCACCGGCAACACCATCAGCCATCCGTCGCCCCCGGCGGCGCAGATCGGCTTCGGCATCCGGATCTCCCAGGAGCACGACGGTGACTACACCGGCCGCGTCGACGGGAACACGATCTCGGGCACCGGCTCCGGCGGGCTCAAGGTGTTCTCCACCGGCGGCGCTCAGAACACGAGGCCCGGCACCAGCTCGTCGGACACGGGCACGCTGCACGTCTCGGTGACGAACAACGTCGTCAACCAGTCGGTCGACCCGGACGTCGCCGTCGAGCTCCTCGCAACGTCCGCGGAGAACTCGCTGTGCACGGTCGTCACGGGGAACACGGCCAGCGCGAGCGTTGCCGACGGGATCCCCGCCATGTGGGCGAATCAGGAGAGCGGAGCAGCCTTCCGGATCGAGGGCCTCCTCGCGGGGTCGCAGAACGATGTCGTGACGGCGGCGCACCTCAACGCCAACAACACCAGTGTCCCGCCGGCGTTCGCGTCGGGAACCTTCACCGGGGTTGCCGCGGGCACCTGCCGCACGCCGGCGACCACGCCGGAGCCGTGATGCGAGCGCTCCGAACCACCGCCGTTACGTACGCGTCGCACTGGGAGTCAAGCGAGGAGAACGATGTCTGAGCCATATCTGGGAGAGATCAAGATCGCGGCCTTTCAAAACCCGCCGAACGGGTGGGCGCTCTGCAACGGGCAGCTCCTGCCAATCAACCAAAATCAGGCGCTGTTCTCGATCCTCGGGACGCGCTACGGCGGCGACGGCCAGACGAACTTCGCGCTGCCGAACCTCCAGGGGTGCGTGCCGATCCACCGCGGCGGTTCGCACGACCAGGGCGAGAAGGCCGGCCAGGACGCGCACACGATCACCATCTCGGAGCTCCCCGCCCACACCCACCTCATGATGGGGCTCGCCGCGGACGGTGCGGGGACCGATCCGACGAATGCGTTCTACGCCAAGTCGACCAACGGGCTGTACGACACGCCATCGAACCTGGTGGCGATGCCGCAAGCGGTCACCGCCGTCGGGGGCAGCCAGCCCCACGAGAACCGGCAACCGTTCCTCGCCTTGACGTTCATCATCGCCCTCCAGGGCATCTTCCCGAGCAGAAACTAGGAGCCAGCGATGGGTACCCCCTTCATCGGCGAGATCCGCATGTTCGGCGGAAACTTCGCCCCCAGCGGCTGGGCGTTCTGCGACGGCCGGCCGCTGGCGATCTCGGAAAACGACGCGTTGTTCGTCGTCCTCGGGACGACGTACGGCGGAGACGGCGAGTCGACGTTCAACCTGCCTGACCTCCGGGGCCGCGTGCCGATCCACCGGGGCACGAGCCCCACCGGCAACACCTACATCAGAGGCGAGAACGGCGGGGTGGAAGAGGTCACGCTGACGATCAACCAGATCCCGGCTCACTCCCACCCTCTGATCGGTGCGGTGAAGACCGGGCAGCAGACGTCGGTGCAGAACAACATGCTCGCCGGTTCGTCGAGCACCTTCCCGTACCGCGCGTCGGCGCCGTTCGGAAACGTGCAGATGGCGCCGCAGATGATCAACCCGACCGGGGGTAGCCAGCCGCACACGAACCTGCAGCCCTACCTCTGCATCAACTTCA
>DASVEG010000388.1:0-5294 GCA_036380695.1 Acidimicrobiales bacterium | reverse complement strand
CGCGCGGCCCGTCGCCGCCTTCGTTGGCGTCGCGCTGTTCGGCGCAGGCCACGCGTTGATCTTCCCCGCGCTCATGGCGCACACCGTCGACCTGGTCCCGGACAACGAGCGGGGCGAGGCGCTTGGCTCGTTCACCGCGTGCTTCGACATCGGCGCGTCGACGGGCGGCTACCTCGTCGGGTTCGTCGCCGACCAGGCGGGCTTCCGCGCCGCGTGGGCCACGCCCGGCGCGCTCTGCCTCGTCGGCCTCGTGGTGTTGCTCGTGGCCGTACGCCCAGGCGAACGGCGCGGCACCTCGTCCGGCGCGGCCCTCCGCCCGGAACCCGCTGGTACCTGAGTCGCCACTGCTGGGTAGGGACACGCCATGCCTGGCAACCGCCCGTACGACAACAGCCAGCACCTCGACAGCGAGGGCATCCCCGACCTCGAGTCGCCGATCAACCAGGACGAAGGCCTCATCCCGCCGGGCGACCGCCCCAAGGGCGCCGACGAGTTCGGCGTGACCGCGCGCGAGGGCCGCGCCCACGAGCCGCTGGCCGATCGCGTGACTCGCGAGCTGCCCAACCTCGAGCCGAGCGACATCGACCTCGCCGACGCCGAGCGAACCTACGACGAGCTCGAAGCCGGCATGGGGGGCCGGTTGCTGGAGCCCGGGTCGGAGGACGTCGACGTGATCGACGACGAGAAGGACGCGATCGCGGCCCTCGTCGGCGAGGACGAAGGCGCGCTGTCCGCCGAGGAAGCCGCGCTGCACATCACCGATCAGCCCTGAGGCGCGACGTCGAGCTCGTTCTCGGCCACCACGCCAGGGCGTAGCTCGAGATACACCGCCTTCGCCGCGCCGGTGAGCGGCACGGCGAGCAGCGCGCCGACGACCCCTCCGGCCGACACGCCGATGAGGGCGGCGACCATCGTCGCGGGAGGCGACAGCTTCACTGCGGACCCGACGAGCAACGGACCGAGCACGTTGTTCTCGATCTGCAGGTAGAGCACGAACAGGCCAGCGCAGATGAGACCGGGCACCGCGCCTTGGGTGAACGCGAAGGCTACGAACGGCACGCCTCCCGCGGCGCCGCCGATCTGGGGCACGAGGTCCCACACCATCACCCACAACGCGAGCAGCGGCGTGAGCGGCACGCCGACGACGAGCCCGACGACGAGGGTGAACAACCCGGCGACGACGGCCACCGAGAGCGACCCGGCGACGTACCGCCCGACGGCGCGGTAGCCGAGGTCGGCGAGCCGGTCCGCCTTCGCCCTGCGACGCGCGGGCACGAGCGCGCGCGCGAGCGCAGCCACCCTCCTGCCGTCGAGCAGCAGCGTCACCGCGAGGAGCACGGTGACGATCGCTGCGACGAGACCGTCCGCCGCTCGTTCCGCGACGTCGACCAATGGCGTGTCCTCGCCGAGCAGGCGCGCGGGGAGCTCGTCGAGCACCCGCTCGGCGCGTCCGGCGACGTCGGCGTCCTCGAACTGCGCGCCGACGAGCGGCAGTTCCGACAGATCCTCCGCCGCCGCAGGGATGTCTTCGTCGAGGTCCTGCACCTGCTCGACCGCGGCGGGCACCAGCGCGATCGCGAGAACGGTGACCGCCACCGTGAAGAGCCCGAGCACGGCGCCGAGCGCGGGGCCGCGCGGCAGGCGCGTCTTGCCTTCGACCCACGACACCGCAGGGTTGAGCCCGAGCGCGAGCAGCGTGCCGACCGCGAGGGTCGCGAGCGTCTTGGGGATCGAGCGCGCGAGCCCGAACAACACGATGACGACGGCGACCGACAGGCCGAGCACGAGCAGCGCCTTGAGGTCGACGCCGATCTCCCGCGGAGGTGGGGTCCCCTCGGCCGGGTCGGGCACCTCGGTACTGTACGGCCGCATGCCGCCGACTTCGCGGAGCGAGGTCAGGGTCGCCCCCGCGGCGATCGCGTTGGCGGTCGCGACGGTGTCGCTCACGCTGCTCGTCCTCCGCATCCTCGAGAGCGCGGGGCGCGTCATCGGGTGGACGGCGATGGCGGCCGCGACGGCCGCCGTCCTCACGCCGGCGGTGTCCGCCCTCGCACGCCGGATGCCACGCGGTGCGGCGATCGCCATCGTCGTGCTCGTGTCGCTGGGCGTCGCAGGCGGCGTCGTCTACGGCCTCGTCGGCGACGTCGTTGCGCAGCTCCGGGTGCTGCAGGACGAGGCGCCCCGGCTCGCCCAGGAGCTCGAGCGCTCGGGACGGTTCGCCGAGGCCGCGCGCGAGGCAGAGTTGGCGGAGCGGGTGGAGACGATCGTCGACCGCGTTCCCGAGCGTCTCCGTGGCGGGTCGCCGGCAGAAGCGGTCAGATCCGCGACCACGCGGGGGCTCGCCTTCCTCGCCGTGACGGTGCTCACGATCTTCCTCGTCCTCCACGGCCCGCGGCTGCTTGGCGCCGCGGGGCGCCAGATCCACGACGAGGCGATGCGAGAACGGGTGGCGTCGATCACCGCCGCGGTGGAGCGTCGCGCGGTCGGCTACGCACGAGGGACGGCGTTGACCGCGGCGCTGGCTGGCGGGTTCGCCTTCGTCGTGGCGCGCATGGCCGGCGTGCCGGGCCCAGCGCCGCTCGCGGTGTGGGTCGCGCTGTGGGACGTCGTGCCGGTCATCGGCGCGGCGGTGGGCGCGCTGCCGATCGTCGTGCTCGCCGCACTGGTGTCGCCGGCGCGCGGCCTCGTGCTCGCGATCGCCTTCGTGACGTGGCAGGTGGTCGAACAGTTCGCGCTGCAACGCCCTATCGAGCGGCGCACCGTTCGGGTAGGGCCGTTCCTCACCGTCGTTGCGGGCTTCGCCGGCATCGAGTTGTACGGCATCGCCGGCGCCCTGCTGGCCATCCTCGCGATGGCCGTCGTCCTCGTCGTCGTGGAGGAGCTCGTCGGGGCCGGCGCGGAGGTTGCGGCCCAGGGAGACCGGGTACCGGAAACGCATGGAGACGAGTGACAAGCACGGGCCGCGTGTCGCCGACGACCTGAACAAGGACACCCGCGCGGGTCACGAGGAACTTCGCGAGCTCGAGAGCGACGCGGTGCGGATCGACGTGCGCCAGGAGCAGGAAGGCGTGATGGACGACGCCGAGGCCGCCGCACGCTCCGAGCTCGCGCGATTCCTCCAGCCGAGCGCGTTCCCGGCGCGACCGGCGGAGCTGCTCGCGTCGGCGAACGAAGCGTTCGCCGGCGACGAGGTTCTCGCCGTCCTTCGCGCGCTGCCGGATCAGGTGTACGACAACGTGCAGCAGGTGTGGCAGTCCGCAGGCGGCCAGGTCGAGGTCAAGCGGGCCTGACCCGCAGCGGCGGTCCGCCGGCTATGGCGTCCTCGCAACGGATGCAGCCGGGGGCATCGCAGCGCGTGACTCGCGAATCGTTCCGAATCGCCTGAGAGGCGGTGCGAAGCGCTTCTGCCGCGGGCAGCGCATGCCACACGCTCCCTCGCACCGTCGTCCGCCGCGCAAGCGGGTCGAGGATCGGGGCGAGGTTCTTCAGGCCGCCACCGCAGCCACCGAACTCGACCATGGTTGGCGCGCCGTCGATCAAGGCCCAGCGGATGAACGGGTTCCGTCCTGCGTCCTCTTCCGCGGCGTGGAGCAGCGTCAGGCTCCCGACGGCCACGCCCATCAGCAAGACCCAGCCGCCGCTCGCGGCGACACGGCGCAGCGGATCGAAGACGGCATCTGGACGCTGGCCGGCGACGACCCACTCCGCTCGCGGCCCGAGCGCGGAGAACGACATGAGCGGGTGGTCGCCGCGCGCCCGCCCGGGCGTCGCGGCCACCGCGGCGGGTAGCGCACCCAACTCCGGGCTCGACGCCGTCGAGTCTCTCGAGAACTGCGGATCACCGGGCGCCGGCTCCGGCAATGCGTCGAGGTAGGCGTCGTCGCTCGCGTTCTGCGGCGGCCGCAACCCGCGTGGCGGCCTGCACGCGAACTCGTACGTGAAGCTCGGGGCGACGAGCGTGATGTCGAGCGACGCGAATGCGTCGATCACATCGGCCGGACCACGTTCGAGCCGCGGCGAGAACGATCGCATCGACGAGTGGACGCACACGACCGCGCCGGATAGATCGAGTTCGCGTAGACCCCGTGCGACGTCGGCGGCGCTCATCCGATCATCCGACCACGCCACACCGGTTGCCGGGGCCGGTCGAGGTGGGTCAGCCGAGGATGCCGGCGCTCGGATCGCGGCGCCCGGCGGCGCGGTCGTCGGCGATCTTCTCCAGCATCTCCTTGAACTGCTGGTTGCCGGTGGCCTCGGCCATGCGGCGGGGCATCGCCGGGAACGCGTAGTCGTCGACGGCAGGGGGCGCGTCGTCGGCCTTGCGCGCCATCGCCTTCTCGACGATGGGCTTCATGCGGGCCGCCTTGTCCTTCGCGGCTTTCTCGTCGCGATCGGCGAACTCGGGGAGCACTTCCTTCCCGAACAGCTCGAGGCTCTCCATGATGTCCTCGTGCCGGTTCTTGCCGGCTTGGCTCACGAAGATGATCTGGTCGACGCCCATGTCCTCGTAGCGGCGGAGGAACTCGCGGATCTGCTCTGGCGTGCCGACCGCACCGCGCAGACCCGTGTTGTCTCCCGCCGCGATCTTGGCGCCGAGCCGCTCGCCCTCGATCGCCGCGGCATCGACGGAGTAGCCCTGCTGGTCGCGCTTGGCGACGAACTCCTCCCAGACGTTCGTCACGCCCGGCCGGTGCTCGCCGAAGACGTAGTAGTGCGCGAGCGAGTAGCCGAAGAAGTTCGCCCCTTCGAGCCCACGCTCGATCGCGGCTTCCTCCGTCTCCGCGCACATGAACGTCGTGACGCACGCGATGTTCGGGTTGACGGCTTTGCCGATAGGGACGCTCTCGTTCTCGAGCGTCGAGTAGTAGTCGTTGACCCAGTGGCGCGCTTCTTCCGGGTCGATGAACGCGAACGTGAGCGCGCCGATGCCGAGCTGCGCGGCGAGGTGGATCGTGTCGCGGCGTGAGCACGCGACCCACAGCGGCGGGTGGGGCTTCTGCACCGGCTTGGGCACGACGTTGCGGGGCGGCATCTGCACGAAGCGCCCGTCGACGCCGGCGAACGGCGTCTCGGTCATGCACCGCAGCGTGACCTCGAGGCCTTCGCGCCACTGGTCGCGCTTCACGACGGGGTCGATGCGGAACCCGCCGAGCTCCGCCTCCGACGACGACTCGCCAGAGCCGAACTCGACGCGGCCGCCCGACACGAGGTCGAGCGTCGCGATGCGCTCGGCCGTCCGCGCCGGATGGTTGTAGAACGGCGCGGTCTGCACGATCCCGTGGCCGAGGCGGATG
>DASVEG010000387.1:0-5548 GCA_036380695.1 Acidimicrobiales bacterium | reverse complement strand
GATTACCGAACCTAAAGAGGGGTCAGCCCATGTGCGCGTCTTTCGCGCCACCCCCTCCCGACCACAGCGCAACGCCTCACCAGCGACAACGCGACCCACCGCGACACGAACCCATCCACACAAAGTTGAGGAGGGGAACATGTGTACGATGAGGACATGTTGTCGGGGCTGGCGGAAGCGATCGAGGAGCTGGACGTTCCCGTCGATCGCGACACGCTCCGGCAGCTCATTGCGCTGCGCGACCGGCTCGAGGCCAAGGTGGTCGTCGCGGTGCGCGACTACGACCGCAGCGGGCTGTGGGCGTGCGACGGCGCCACCTCGATGACGGCGTGGCTGCGCGCCGAAGCCGGCATGTCCCCCGGGGACGCGGGGCGAGTCGCGGCGCGAGCGAAGCGCCTTGCCCGCCTGCCCGCCACCGCGGCGGCGTGGGCCGACGGCGAGCTGTCGACCGGCCAGGTCGACGCCGTCTTGGCGTCGGTCACCACGAAGACGATCGACCGCCTCGCCGACCACGAACACGACCTTCTTCCAACCCTCGCCTCGCTGCCGGCACGCGACGTCGCGCGCGTGATGCGCGTGTGGCACGCCCACGCCGAAGCCGAGGCGGGCGCGGAACCCCCCGTCGACGAGCGCGAACGACGGCTGCGGCTGTCCGCCGTCGGCAACGAATGGGCCATCGACGGCACCCTCGACGCCGAGGGCGGCAACGTCGTCGCCACCGCGCTACGGCTCGCCACGACGCCCGACGCGCCAGGCGAGCCCGAACGCACCGCGCCGGAACGTCGCGCCGACGCCCTCGTCGACGTCTGCCGCTACTACCTCGACCACCAGACCGCACGACGCGGCGGGAGCCGCCACCGTCCCCACGTCAACGTCGTCGTCGACATCGACGACCTCGAGACGGCGCGGGGTGGCGAGACCATCGACGGCATGACCCTCGGCGCCGACACCATCGGCCGGCTGCTGTGCGACAGCGCCGTGCACCGAGTCGTGATGGCCGGAGGCTCCGCCATCCTCGACTACGGCACGTCGACACGCACCATCCCCGTACACCTGTGGAACGCCATCGTCATCCGCGATCGGCACTGCCGGTTCCCCGGCTGCGACCGGCCACCGCACTGGTGCGAGGGCCACCACGTCGAGCACGTCGAGCACGGCGGGCCAACCGCCATCGACAACCTCGTGCTCCTCTGCACGAGGCACCACCACCTGCTCCACAACCAACGCTGGCGAGCGAAACTGCTCCCGGACGCGACCTTCGAGGTCACCAGCCCCGACGGGCTGACGCGAGCGACCCGACCACCGGGCGCGCTCCCCGATCTCTGGTCGAGCACCCGCCCACCCCCACTACCCTGAACGCCCGCGGCCCGCGGGCCGAGCTCCCGTAGCTCAGGGGATAGAGCGTCGGTTTCCTAAACCGTGCGTCGCAGGTTCGAATCCTGCCGGGAGCGCCGATCGACGCCGAGCGATGAGTGCAGCGGGTCTCAAACGACCGTATGGCACCCGGCTGCGCCTACTCGTGGGCTTCGGTGGAACCACAGGTGGACGGCGGCCGCGAACTCGGGATCCTCGGGTACGCAGCGACCCGGTACCGACCTGGGCTAGGGAAAGCTCCTCGTCGTACTCGGCGCCCCCGGTGAGGACGAGCCCAGACTCCACGACGAGCTCGTGCTCGACGGCGGCCGAGGGCTCGCCCTTGCCCATGGAGACCTGAACATCGACCACGGATGGCTCCAAATGAACCCGTCGGGGCTCAGCGTCGATAGCTCGTCGTGGTCCTGCGCATGCCGTACCCGAAGCACCGCGCGCGCGGTGAGCGCCAGTGCCGGCGAGTCGTGCTCGACGAAGTCTGGGAGCGGGGCTTCGGCGTCGCTCACGACGAGGACTCCCCAACCGAACGGCCGCGTGAAGCTCAGTACGGGCACGCTGGCACTCTGCCTTGCTGCATGCCACACGCACGGAGCCGTTCACACGCACGGGGCTACTGCGTCGATTTGCGCGGCTCGCGCCGCCGCCCGGACGCGGGTCCGGGCAGCGGACGCGAGCACACCCGGCGATGGCTACACGCAGGTGCTGGCGACGAGGAGCGTGCAAACACGCACGGTTCTCGTCGTCGAGCGCGACTGGCCCCAGTTGTCGGTCACGGTGCCGGTGATCGTCTTGGTCCCCGCGGACGAGTACGTGTGCGTGCCAGACGCGGCGTACGTCGTGGAGCCGTCGCCCCAGGAGATGCGGTACGACAGGCCACTGCCCTCGGGGTCGTAGCTGCCCCACAGGTCGGCATAGAAGCTCGTCGTCGACGCCTGCCCCGTCGTCGGGCTGACGTACAGGCTTGCGACCGGCGGCTGGTTCGACCGGACCTGCCACGCGTAGTACTTCGTGTTCCAGGTCGTGTTGTAGTAGCCGTCCGACGACGCGTTGTTCTCGAGCGTCGGGATCGACGTGTTCCACGTCAGCCACGCGGCGTCGGACGGGCGCGCGATCTTCATGCCGCCCGAGGTGCCATCGCCGGTGGTGATGGTCGGGAAGTTGAAGTTCGTCGTCGGCTTGTAGGGCTCGACGTACTGCTCGTTCCCACACCCGATGCCCGACCCGGGATTCACCGACACGAGCGTCTGCCAGGCACCGTTCCAAAACAGCTGCGCTTCCCAGACGTTGTTGCCGACATGCACGAGCGCGACCCAGATGCGGCTGCCCGAAGCGATCGGGTACTGATCGAAGAACATCCACGTGTTGGTGACGGTATTGAAGCTGTAGATGTACTGCGCGTTGGCTCGCCAACCGACTTCGGCCCAGCCGATCTCGAGCCACCTGGAGCTGTCGCACGACTTCACCATGATCCGGTGCGCCAGGAAGTCGGTGCTCGTGTGTGGCGAGGCAGGGTCGACGACGTTGAGCGCGCCGTAGATGCCAACGGAGCCGTAGTTGTTCGTCTGGCCGCCGAGCCAGTTGTATCCGGGGTTCGGAGCAGGCAGCGCGCGTGCGCCGCCGCCACGTGGCTTCGCGAAGAGACGCGCCGCGTCCGCGCGGCATGCTCCCCGTTCGAACGTGGGCGCAGGTGGTGTAGCCGCGGCCGTCACGTTCGGGCCTGCTTCACATCGTGCCGGTGGCCCCGCCGCGCCCACGGGAGCCGACGGTACGGCGACCACACCGGCACACACGATTACAAGGGCGACGAGGCGCCCGATGCTTTTCATTCGTTCCAGCCTCCTGTTGCCAAGGGGCGTGGAACCGAATTCCCCCGCCCCGCCGATGTCTGCATGACGGGCGACGCTGTAGGCGCCGTCCACCATTCAGTACGTTGAGGCGGCGCGAAGGAGTCGGTGATCGCGAAAGAATCCGGCACGTCACGCGTCCGATACGTGAAGGCGAACGGCCGATGGCGCGAGCGCTGGCCCCGCAGCAGAGCGTCCGACTCAGTCGCGGTCGGTGAGGAGCAGCACGGACTCGTCGCCGCTTCGCCAGAGCTCCGCGTGAAAGGGCAACTGACCGGGGGCGTCACGCGGAGCTCGCCAACCGGGTTCGTCGTGGAAGTTAGGCGCGATCTCTGCGCGCCACATGGGCTCGCGTTCGCCCGGAGCCAGCCAACGTAGCGGCCGTCCGCCCGAAGAGATCGCCACCTGGACGTTCCGCTGGCCGAGCAGCACGCGCGCCCCGTCGCGATCGAGGTCGTCCGCCTCGCGCGTGTACTCCCGTCCTTGCGGATCACAGAGCCGGCCGTCCCACGACAGCCGTCCGCGACCGGCCCGATTGCCCTTGCGGGATGTCACCGGCCGCCCCGCCCATCGGCGGAAACCGTGACACCCCTCCGCTCGCCCGTCGTAGGGGAAGGGAGAGTCGTCGAACGGAGGCCCGTCATGCGGCGTTGGCTTATCGCACTGGTTCTGGTCGCGTCGATGGGGCTGGCCCCAGCACCGGCTGCCGCGGACACCGACGTCTGCGTCGGGCAGGCCAACTTCGACACCACGCCGCCGCTGACCTATACGAGCGGCGTCGCGGCGCAGTTCAACCTGAACACGGTGATCGGTGGATGCCCGTTGGGCGGTTCGATCTATGGGCTCGGCCGCCTCACCGGCCTCCTCGGCGGCGCGACCTGCGCCCAGTTCCACACCCGCACGGGCACGTCGGCCGCGAACGACGGGTCGCAGGCGCACCACTTCGAGCTCACGGCCGCGGCCAGTCTCGCCGTGGTTGGCGCGACGCTCGACGGCCCGCACGCCGAGTTCGTGCCGTCGATGCTTGGCGTGATGCAGATTGTTCCCAACGCCACCGCCGGGGCGTCGTGCGCGACGGGTGCGAGCAACTTCATCGCGACGTACGTGCTCGTGCCGGTGACCGGGACGATCACCTGCCCGCCGCAGGTCTGCCCCGCCGGGTGACGCCCGCTCCTGGCGGGCAGCACGACGTCCATGGTGCGGCCTGTAGGAAGGGTCATGGCCGTCGCGGTCTGCGCTCACGGCGGTGGCCGCGGGAGGGTGCAACGACGGCGGCGACAGCGACGGCACCAGGCGTGCGAGCCCTCCTCCCGGAGGGCTCGCACGCGCAACGGCATTCGCGTCGCACAAACTGACCCACGGGTCAAGAAAATGCAACCCCCCGTGGCGGAGATGTGCGGCTCCACGCGCGGGCCCGCGACGAGCCACGCTCGCGACGTGGAACGGGCGCCGGGACGGCTCATCGGCAGCGGCAGGCACGCCGACGTCTACGAGCTCGGCGCCGATCGCGTGCTGCGCCGGTACCGCACCGCACAGCAGGCGGGGCCCGAAGCGGCGTTGATGGAGCACGTCCGGGCCCACGGGTTTCCCGCGCCCGAGGTGTTCGCCGCCGACGGCGGCGACCTGGTGATGCAGCGCGTCGACGGACCGTCGCTCCTCCACGTGATGAGCCAAGCGCCGCACCGCTTGGGACGCCTCGCCGCCCTCCTCGCCGAGTTGCACCACCGCCTGCACGAGATCCCCGCGCCGCCGGGGACGGCGCGCCCGGTGGGTAGCGGCGACGCCGTCCTCCACCTCGACCTGCACCCGGCGAACGTCGTCGTCACCCCCGACGGGCCCGTCGTGCTCGACTGGGGCTGGGCTGGCGCGGGCCCCGCCGACGCCGACGCCGCCCACACGTGGCTGCAGATGGCGACGTCCGAGGTGCCGGGCGGTGCGTTCGTCCGCGCCATGGGCGCGGTCGGCCGCCGCCTGCTCGTCCGCCAGTTCCTCTCGCACTTCGACCGCCCGCGGCTCGTCGCGCACCTCGACGCCGTCGCCGCCTACCGCCTCGCGGTGCGCGACCTCACCGAGGGAGAGCGCGCTCGCATCCCGCGGTTCGTTCGTTCGTGAGCCCGGCCGCGGGGTGAGGGGGGTCGCGGGGGCGCCGGCGGCGCTGCCGGCGGCGCGTGCCGGATGCGGATTTCCAGAAATAACCAGCCACTCTTCTGACGATTTCGCTTGCATGGCGCATCGAACATATGTGCCCCTCCTCAGGTTCGGGTGGGTAGGTGGATGGTGATTCCGCCGAGGCAGAGTGCGATGACGGCGGCGAGGCTCTCGATGGAGTGGTA
>DASVEG010000386.1:0-17345 GCA_036380695.1 Acidimicrobiales bacterium | reverse complement strand
GGCCGCGTCCGAGTGGCGGTCGATCCCCGCCGCCTCTGACCGCCGCTCTCGGGTTTTGGGCGCGCTCGTGCCGGAATACCGGCATGAGCGCGCCCAAAACCGGTCAGAAGGCTCGGTGGGCGACGCGGAGGATGCGGTAGCCCTTGCGGGAGCGGACGCGGGTCACCGAAAACCCCTGGCCTTCGAGCCAGGCGGCGAGGGAGTCCGACCCGAGGTGTCGGTGGACGACGAGCCACCCGGCACCGTCCGGCGACAAGCGGGGCAACCACCGCAGGAGCAGCTCGTGCAGCGCGTCCTTGCCGATGCGGATGGGTGGGTTCGACCACACGCCTTCGAACCGCACCCCATCCGGCACGTCCTCAGGGACGCAGCACCGAACGCGATCGGCAACGCCGGCACGCGACGCGTTCTCCGCGGTGAGCTCCAACGCCCGCTCGTTCACGTCGACGGCCCATACCGTCGCCTCCGGCGACCGCAACGCCAGCGCGACCGCGACGGGCCCGTACCCGCAACCGAGATCGAGCACGTCGACGGCCCCTTGCGGCACGACGCTCGCCTCGGTCAGCAGCAGCTTCGTCCCGGCATCGATGCCGGTCGCGGAGAACACGCCGCGGTCGGTGACGAGGTCGGCCGTCACGTCGGGAAGCGCCAACCGCACCGAGCCGCGGCGGCTCTCCGCACCGGGACGGGCCGAGAAGTAGTGATCGCCATCCGGTGTAGGAATCGGCCGACGGTACCCTTTGCCGCCGTGGCCCCGTACTCCATCCGCCTCTACGGCGACCCCGTGTTGCGCGAACGCTGCGCCGAGGTCACCGACGTCGACGGCGCGCTCGTCCGCCTCGTCGACGGCATGGTGCAGACGATGTACGCGGCCCCCGGCCTCGGCCTCGCCGCCCCCCAGGTGGGGGTGAAGAAGCGTCTCTTCGTCTACGACCTCGACGACGGCGCGGGCCCCCAGACGCTCGTGAACCCGGTCATCACCGAGAGCCGCGGCGAGTGGGAGTTCGAGGAAGGTTGCCTCTCCGTGCCCGGCCTGTTCTTCCCCATCGTTCGCCCGAAGGAGATCCACATCACCGGCTTCGACCTCAACGGCCGCGAGGTGTCGCTCGAGGCCGACGAGATCATGGCGAGGCTGTTCCAGCACGAGCTCGACCACCTCGACGGCACGCTGCTGTTCGAGTACCTCGACGACGACCAGCGCAAGGCCGCGCTCTCGTCGTTGCGCGCGAGGAACCTCATCTGAGGCTCGCGTACCTCGGCACGCCCGCCGCCGCAGTGCCTCCGCTGGAGGCGCTCGTCGCCGCGGGCCACGACGTCGCCGTCGTCGTGTCGCAGCCCGACAAGCGAAGGGGGCGCGGAGGCGTCACCATGCCGACCCCGGTGAAGGCCGCGGCCGAACGCCTCGCGCTGCCGGTGACCGATCGGGTCGACGACGTGCTGGACGCGGACGTGGAGCTGGGCGTCGTCGTGGCGTTCGGCCGCCTCATCAAGCCGCACGTGCTCGACCGCGTCCCCATGGTGAACCTCCACTTCTCGCTGCTCCCGCGATGGCGCGGCGCGGCGCCGGTCGAGCGGGCGATCCTCGCCGGCGACGACGTCACGGGTGTCTGCCTCATGCAGCTCGAAGAGGGGCTCGACACCGGCCCGGTGTACGCCACCGAGGTGGTCGACATCGCCCAGGACGAGACGGCGGACGAGCTGCGGGCGCGCCTCGTCGCCGTCGGCACGCGCCTGCTGGTCGACCAGCTCGCGTCGCCACTCGCGGCCCCGAAGCCCCAAGAGGGCGAGCCCACCTACGCGGCCAAGATCGACGCCGCCGAGCTGCGCATCGACTGGGCGAAGCCGCGCGACGAGGTCCTCCGCCTCGTTCGTGTCGGCCGGGCGTGGACGACGTTCCGCGGCAAGCGGCTGCTCGTAGCCAGAGCCGCACCGGGCGAGCGGACTGCATCGCTCCCACCCGGGTCGCTGACGACGACGCACGTGGTGTGCGGCGACGGCGCGACCATCGAGCTGCTCGAGGTGCAGCCGGAGGGCAAGCAGAAGCAGCCGGCCGCCGACTGGTGGCGCGGGGCGCGAGCGACGCAGGCCGAGCGACTCGGCGAGTGACCACCCGCTCCCGCAAGACGGCGCGCGGCCTCGCGCTCGACGCGCTCGCTCGCATCGCCGATGGTGCCTACGCCAACCTCGTCCTGCCCGGTCTGCTCGACAACTGCGGGCTGAGCGACCGCGATCGCCGGTTCGCCACCGACCTCGTCTACGGGACGACGCGCATGCGTCGCGCGTGCGACTTCCTCGTCGACCGGTTCGTCACCCGCGACCTCGACCCGCGCGTGCGCGACGCCCTCCGCCTCGGTGCCTACCAACTCGCGTTCCTCCGCACGCCGCCGCACGCGGCCGTCGGCTCGACCGTCGACGAGGTGGCCGGGCCTGCCCGCGGGCTCGTCAACGCGGTGCTCCGCAAGGTCGCGGCCGACCCCGACCCTCCATGGCCTGACCCGGCGACGCGGCTCAGTTATCCCGACTGGATCGTCCAGCGCCTCAGCGAGGACATCGGCGCCGACCACGCGGTCGCCGCGCTCGCGAAGATGAACGAGCCGGCGACGGTGCACGAGCGGCCGGACGGCTACATCCAAGACCCGGCGTCGGAGGCCGTGGCGCGGTACGTCGGTGGCGCACCAGGCGAGGTCGTCGCCGACGTGTGCGCGGCGCCGGGCGGCAAGGCGACGCTGCTCGCGAGCCTCGGGGCCGCGCTCGTCGTCGCGGGCGACGTGCAGCCGGCGCGTTCGCGGATCGTCGCCGGCAACGTCGCCACGACCGGCACGAGCGCGACGGTCGCGGTCGTTACCGCGGACGCGACCCGCGCGCCCATCCGTCGCGAGTCGTGCGACCGGGTGCTGGTCGACGCGCCGTGCTCCGGTCTCGGGGTCCTCCGGCGCCGGGCCGACGCGCGGTGGCGGATCTCGCAGGACGACGTGGACGAGCTCGCCGCTCTCCAGCGGCGCATCCTCACCGCCGCGGTCGACGTGCTGAAGCCCGGCGGGCTCCTCGTCTACAGCGTCTGCACCCTCACCGAAGCCGAGGGACCGGCCATCGACCGGTGGCTCGAGAGCGAGCACCCGAACCTTGTGCCCGAGCCGCCGCCGGGCGCGCCGTGGCGGCCGTGCGGGCGCGGGGCCCGCCTGCTGCCGCAGGACGCGGACACCGACGGGATGTACATGATCGGGTTGCGGCGCACCCGATAGGTAACCTCCCCCTGTGGTGCGAATCGCCCCTTCCATCCTGTCCGCCGACTTCGCCGCGCTCGCCGATGCGATCGACCGCGTTGCGCCGCAGACCGACATGCTGCACGTCGACGTGATGGACGGGCACTTCGTGCCGAACCTCACCATCGGGCCGCCGGTGGTGGCCTCGATCCGCAAGCACACCGACCTCTATCTCGACTGCCACCTGATGATGACGAACCCGGGCGACTACCTCGAGGCCTTCCGCGACGCAGGCGCCAACGGCTGCTCGGTGCACGTGGAGGTCGGCGGCACCGGCGAGCTCATCGACCAGATGCGCGGCCTCGGCCTCGACGTCGGCCTCGCCGTGAACCCGGACGCGCCGTTCGAGGCGTTCGAGCCGTACCTCGACCGCATCGACCTGCTCCTGCTCATGACGGTGTTCCCCGGGTTCGGCGGCCAGGCATTCATGAGCGAGGTCGTGCCAAAGGTGCGCAAGGCGGCCGACGCGATCCGAGACCGCGGGCTCTCCGTCGCCATCCAGGTCGACGGCGGGATCGACGTGCTCACCGCGCCCCTCGTCGCCGAAGCCGGCGCGACGGTGCTCGTCGCCGGCAGCGCGATCTTCCGCGCCGCCGATCCTGCGGACGCAGCCCAGCGCATCCGAGAGGCAGCGAGCCGGGTCGCTGCCTGATGACCGGCACCTGATGGCGGTCGACGAGCCGCCTGCGAATTCGGTGGTGTTGGTCGTCGACGACGACTTCGACATCGCGCGCTACGTCGAGCTGAACCTGTCGCTCGAGGGATTCGCCGTGCACGTGGCGCACGACGGCGAGCAGGCGGTCGAGAAGGCCATGGAGCTGCGGCCCGACGCGATCTTGCTAGACGTGATGATGCCGGGGCTCGACGGCTACGAGGTGTGCCGCCGCCTCCGGAGCGACGCGCGCACCAGCCATGCCGCCGTCATCATGCTCACCGCCAAGTCGTTATCCGCCGACACCGTGCTCGGGCTCACGGCGGGGGCCGACGACTACATCTCCAAGCCGTTCGACCCGCCCGAGCTCGTCGCTCGCGTGCGCGCCGCGTTGCGCAGGGCTCGCCAGTTGCGCGACATCTCGCCGCTCACCGGCCTGCCCGGCAACAGCGAAATCAGCAGGCGGGTGGAAGACCTGCTTCGCGACCGGGTGCCGTTCGCACTCGCCCACGCGGACCTCGACCGGTTCAAGGCGTACAACGACCGCTACGGCTTCGTTCGAGGCGACTCCGCGATCCGCGCCACGGCCGAGGTGCTCACCGAGGCGATCACGCAGTTCCCCGGCGACGTCTGCTTCCTCGGCCACGTCGGCGGCGACGACTTCGTCCTGCTGGTGGCGCCCGAGCACGCGGACCCGCTCTGCCAGCGCATCGTTTCGCGCTTCGACCGGATGGCGCCGTCGCTGTACGACCCGGAGGACGCAGCGAGGGGGCACATCGAGGTCGACGATCGCCGCAGCCATCGCCACCGCGTCGGGATCATGACGATCTCCATCGGCGTCGCCACCGCGGCGCGCCGCCCGCTGCAGTCGCTCGCCGAGGCGTCCACCATCGCGACGGAGATGAAGCTCGCGGCCAAGCAGGAACGGGGCTCGGCGTACCGCATCGATCAGCGCCGCGGCACCAATGGCTGAGGGCTCGGGAGGCGACGAGCCGCGCTGGCCCGCGAAGGTGCTGACGGTTTCCGACGGCGTCGTCAACGGCACGCGCGACGACCGCTCCGGCGAGGCGCTCGCCGCGGCGGTCGAGCGCGCCGGGTTCGAGGTCGTCGAGCGGCGAGTCGTCTCCGACGGCGTCGAGGAGGTCGCGGCGGCGCTGCGCGATCTCGCGACCGGGTTCCAGGGCCTCGTGGTGACGACCGGCGGCACCGGGTTCGCACCGCGCGACCAGACACCGGAGGGCACGCGGCTGGTCCTCGCCCGGGAGGCCCCTGGGCTGGCGGAGGCCATGCGGTTGGTCAGCCCGCTCGGCCGTCTGTCCCGAGGGATCGCCGGCACCGTCGGCGGGTCGATCGTGATCAACACGCCGGGTTCCACCAAGGGCACGGTCGAGTGCTTCGAGGCCGTCGCCGACGTCCTCGGCCACGCGCTCGCCTTGTTGAACGGGACTTCCACGGCCCATTGAGCTAGGTTTGTCGTTGTCAGAACGATCGTTCTGAAAACGACCATCCTATGTGGCCGAACGGAGCCGGAAAACCGTGAACGACGAAGCGGCCATGGCGCGTGCGATCGAGCTCGCCGCGTCGGTCCGCGCCACCGCCCACCCGAACCCGTGGGTCGGCGCCGTCGTCGAGCCGGGCGGCTACGAGGGCGCGACGGAAGCGCCAGGTGGCCGGCACGCCGAGGCGGTCGCTCTCGACGCCGCGGGCGACGACGTCGCGAGCGCCACGATGTACGTGAGCCTCGAGCCGTGCGTCGGGTTCCACGGCAAGCGCACTGCGGCGTGCGCGGACCGGATCGCCGAGCGGGGCGTGCGCCGCGTCGTCGTGGCGATGGAAGACCCCGACCCCCGCGTTCGGGGGCAGGGGATCGACCAGCTCCGCGAGCGGGGGGTCGACGTCGAGGTCGGGGTGCTGCGCGACCGCGCCGCGGCGTTGCTCGCGCCCTACGCCACCCATCGCACGACCGGGCGCCCCTACGTCGTCCTCAAGCTGGCGTCGACCCTCGACGGGCGCATCGCCGCGCCCGACGGCACGAGCCAGTGGATCACCGGCGAGGCGGCCCGTCGCGACGTCCACCAGTTGCGGGCCGACAGCGATGCGGTTGTCGTCGGCGCCGGCACGGTGCGGGCCGACGACCCCTCGCTCACCGTCCGCCTCGTCGACGGCCGTGACCCTCGGCGGATCGTGCTCGGTCGTGCGCCCGCGGGCGCCAAGGTCCACCCGTGCGACGAGGTCGAAGGCGACCTCGCGGCCGTGCTCGACCGCCTCGGCGCCGAAGGCGTCGTGCAGGTGCTCGTCGAGGGCGGCGCGCGAGTGGCCGGCGAGCTCCACCGCCGAGGGCTGGTCGACCGCTACGTGCTCTACGTCGCGCCCGCCCTCTTCGGTGGCGACGACGGGCCAGGCCTGTTCGCCGGCAAGGGGGCACCCACCATCGGCGACGTGTGGCGCGGTCGCATCGTCGACGTGCGCCAGGTCGGCGACGACCTGCGGATCGACGTGGAGGCGGCCTGATGTTCACCGGCATCGTGGAAGAGCTCGGGACGGTACGCACGCGGGACGGCGGGCGGTTCACGTTCCACGCGTCCGTGGTGGTGGAGGACGCGAAGATCGGCGACTCCATCTCCGTCAACGGATGCTGCCTGACCGTCGTCGAGATCGGCGACGGCTGGTGGGCGGCCGACGCGGTCGACGAGACGCTGAGCCGCACCAACCTCGCCGACCTGACGCCGGGCGACCTCGTCAACCTCGAACGGCCGGTACGCGCCTACGACCGGCTCGGGGGCCACATCGTGCAGGGCCACGTCGACGCCGTCGGGGAGGTCGTCGAGCCGGCGCCCGCGCTCCGCGTGCGCATGCCCGCCGACCTCACGCGCTACGTCATCGAGAAGGGTTCGATCACCGTCGACGGGTGCAGCCTGACCGTCGTCGACGCGCTCGACGACGGCTTCACCGTCGCGATCATCCCGCACACGGCCGACGTGACGACGCTCGGGCGGCGGCGCCCCGGCGACCGCGTCAACCTCGAGGTCGACCTCGTGGCCAAGTACGTCGAGCGACTGCTCGCCCACCGGAAGGAAGCCTGAATGCCCTTCGCCGACATCGAGAAGGCGATCGCTGCGATCGGTCGTGGCGAGATCGTCGTCGTGGTCGACGACGAAGACCGCGAGAACGAGGGCGACCTCATCATGGCCGCGGAGTTCGCGACCCCCGAGAAGATCGCGTTCTTCCTCCATCACACGTCCGGCTACATCTGCGCGCCGATCACTTCCCAGCGCGCCCGCGAGCTCGACCTGCCGCCGATGGTCGCTCAGAACACCGAGCAGATGCGCACGGCGTTCCTCGTGAGCGTCGACGTGAAGCACGGCACCTCGACGGGAATCTCCGCGGGCGACCGCGCGGCGACGATCCAAGCGCTCGTCGATCCCGGAACTCGCCCGACCGATCTCGCACGGCCTGGGCACGTCCTCCCGCTCGAAGCGCGCGAGGGCGGCGTGCTCAAGCGCGCGGGCCACACGGAAGCCGCAGTCGACCTCGCGCGCCTCGCGGGCTGCTACCCGGCCGGTGTCCTGTGCGAGATCGTCGACGAGAAGAAGATGGACATGGCGCGCCTCCCGGAGCTGAAGAACTTCGCCGACGAGCACGACCTGCTGTTGATCTCCATCGCCGAGCTCGTCCGCTACCGCCGCCAGAAGGAGAAGCTCGTCAAGCGCGTCTCCGAGGCGCGCATCCCCACGCAGTACGGCGACTTCACGTGCTTCGCGTACGAGTCGCTGCTCGACGGCGAGACCCACCTCGCGTTCGTGAAGGGCGCGGTCAGCGGCGAGGAAGACGTCCTCGTCCGCGTACACAGCGAGTGCCTCACCGGCGACGTGTTCGGCTCGTTGCGGTGCGACTGCGGGCCGCAGCTCGACGCGTCGATGCGGCGGATCGCCGACGAAGGCCGTGGCGTAGTCGTCTACCTCCGCGGCCACGAGGGCAGGGGCATCGGCATCGGCAACAAGCTGCGCGCCTACAAGCTGCAGGAGGAGGGCCTCGACACCGTCGACGCCAACGTGCAGCTGGGCTTCCACGTCGATCGGCGCGAGTACGGCATCGGCTCGCAGATCCTTGTCGACCTCGGCATCACCACCATGCGGGTCATGACCAACAACCCCGCCAAGGTGAGCGGGCTCACCCAGGTCGCGCATGGCATCGCCGGGTTCGGGCTCGAGGTGACTGCGGTCGTGCCCCTGGAGGTGCCCGCCAACCCGGAGAACATCGACTACCTCCGCACCAAGCGCGAGCGCATGGGCCACTTGCTCGAAGGTCTCGACGATGTGCTGTGACACGACGGGGGAGCGCGCCCGTGGCCGGTGACGCGCGCTCCGATCAGCGGGTCGAGCCTCTGCTCGACGGGTCGGACGTGGGCGTCGCGATCGTGTGTGCGCGGTTCAACGACCTCGTGACCTTGCGCCTGCTCGAAGGCGCGCGGCGGGGGCTGCGCACGGCCGGCGTCCCCGACGCCAACGTGTCGGTCGCTTGGGTCCCCGGCGCCTTCGAGCTGCCCTTGGCGGCGAAGGCCCACGCCGAGCAGGGCGCGGACGCGGTCGTCTGCCTCGGCGCGGTGATCCGGGGCGAGACCACGCACTACGACCTCGTGGCCGGCGAGTCGGCGCGCGGCATCCAGCGCGTCCAGCTCGAGACGGGCGTGCCGGTGATGTTCGGCGTGCTGACGACGGAAGACCTCGCCCAGGCCCTCGCCCGGTCGGAGGGCCCAGGCGAGCACAACGTCGGCGAGGAGTGCGGGCTGGGTGCCGTCGAGATGGTTGGCCTCCTGCGTGCACTGAAGGCGAGGATGGACTGATGCTGCGGCTCGTCCTCCCGAAAGGCACGCTCGAATCGCCGACCCTTCGCTTGTTCGAGGAGGCCGACCTCGCGGTCGTGCGCAGTTCCGACGTCGAGTACAAGGCGGCCATCGCCGACCCCCGCGTGCTCGAGGTGCGCATCCTCCGCCCCCAGGAGATCCCGCGCTACGTCGCCGAGGGGCTGTTCGACCTCGGCATCACCGGGCGCGACTGGATCGAGGAGACGAACAGCGACGTCCACAGCCTCGGCGAGCTGCGGTACTCGAAGGCCACGTCGCGTCCCGTGCGCCTCGTGCTCGCGGTCGCCGAAGACTCGCCCGTGCAGTCGGTGACCGACCTGCCGCAGGGCGTTCGGGTGTCCACGGAGTATCCCGAGCTGACGCGGCGCTTCTTCGAGAAGCACGGCATCGACGCGCGCATCCTGCTGTCGTACGGCGCCACCGAGGCGAAGATCCCGGACATCGCGGACGTCGTCGTCGACGCCACAGAAACGGGGCGCGCGCTCAAGGCGGCACGGCTCCGCCAGATCGACACGATCCTCACGAGCTACACGGAGCTGATCGCCAATCCCGTTGCGTACCAGGACCCGGCGAAGCAGCACGCCATGCACCAGTTGCAGACGTTGCTCGAGGGGACGATGGAGGCGCGCGGCAAGGTGCTCGTGAAGCTGAACGTCTCCGAGGCAGACCTCACGAGGGTGATCGAGATCATCCCTTCGATGAAGTCGCCGACGGTGTCGAAGCTGTTCGGCGAGGACGGCTACGCGGTCGAGACCGTCGTGCCGAAGGCCGACATCAACACGTTGATCCCGGCACTGAAGGACGCGGGCGCGACCGACATCATCGAGCTCCCGCTGTCCAAGATCGTCCACTGAGGCCCGTGCACGGCCGAGTCGTCGACTGGGACGAGCACGCGGGCTTCGGCACGATCGAGGCCGACGACGGCACGTCGTACTTCTTCCACTGCACGACGCTCGCCGACGGGTCGCGCACGATCGACGTCGGCACCGGCGTCACCTTCGACGTCGTCGCCGGCCACCTCGGCCGGTGGGAGGCCGCCCGTGTCGAGAAGCGCTAAGCAGGCGCTCGCCGGCCTCGGCGCGATGTTGCTGGTGCTCGTCGCCATCGTGTTGATCGCGATGCGGGGGTCGGCCGAGAACGGGCTGCGCGCCGACGTGTTGTCGACCCGCCGGGCCGAGCCGGGCGAGAAGGTCGACATCACGATCTCCACCCGCGACGACTTCGGCGTCGTCACCGGCGTTCGGGTCGACTTCGGCGACGGCAACCTGGCCGACCCCGTCCGCAAGGAGCCGACGGGCTGCCGCTCGGAGTTCGCGAGGGCGGAGGAGTTCGACTACACCCACACCTACACCGGCGAGGGGCCGTTCACCGTGAGGGCGACGGTCACCTCCGGCGGCTGCGGCGCCCCCTCCGAGCGGGTCGTCGCCATCCGCACCATCAGCGTCAAGCCCCGCCGCTCCTAACTCTCCGTTCTCACCCAGAACGATCAAGAGGGCGGCGGGTCGGTGCGGCCGAGGTTGGCGGCGCGGATCTGGACGAAGGCGAGGCGGAGCTGCGCGAGGCCTTCCTTGAGGTTCGACTCGTGCTCGCCGAGGCGGCCGACGAGTCCCTCGACGATGGTGGCCAGCGCGTCGATGGCGAGCTGGGCCTCGCCCAGCTGCGGCGGCTGCAGCGACAGGTGCAGCGCGGCGAGCTCGAAGATCCCGTAGGCATGGTTGGCGACGACGGCGGCGACGGGGGTCTTCGCGAGCTCGTCGCGCAGGGCCGCCATCTGCTCGGCGACCTCTTCCTCGGTGAGGTCGCGAGGGTCGATGTCGCCTTCGGGCCCGCCGCCGGTCGCGGGCCGGCCGACCGGTCGCTCGCCCTCAGGTGTCCACAACGAGCTCATGGGTGTACCTTAGGTGCCACAACTGAACAGGAAAGCGGGCCATACGGCCCCACCCGGCCACCAAGCATCTCTTTCGAGTGCGCCGGGTCGAATGACCGCTGAGGCGGGCGTTGCTTTCCGACGCCCGCCTTTTGTTGTTGGCGGGCACGACAAGGAGGAATGCCGCATAGCCGTACCCCCCGCCAGCAACGAGCCGAGGATCAACGACCGGATCCGCGCCCGAGAAGTGCTGCTCGTCGACAGCGACGGCACCAAACTCGGCGTGAGGACCCTGCCGGACGCCCTCCAGCTCGCACGCGAGCAAGATCTCGACCTCGTGGAGGTCGCGTCGGCCGCCAACCCACCCGTCTGCCGGATCATGGACTACGGGAAGTGGCGCTTCGACCAGACGCAGCGGGCGAAGGAGTCCCGCCGCAAGACCACGCAGGCCCAGATCAAGGAGATGAAGTACCGGGTGAAGATCGGGCCCGGCGACTTCGACACCAAGACCCGGAAGGTCGTCGAGTTCCTCAACGAGGGACACAAGGTCAAGATCACGATCATGTTCAGGGGCCGCGAGACGGCCCACCCGCACCTCGGCAAGAACATCCTCGATCGCATCGCCGACCAGGCGAGCGGCTTCGCCAAGGTCGAGGCGGCTCCCAAGCTCGACGGGCGCAACATGATCATGGTGCTGGCACCAGACAAACGAGCGCAGCAGCAGATGGCGCGGGCCAAGCAGCCCTCGTCCGAGCCGGTCATCGGCGACGACGGGGCGGCAGAACCCAACGGCATCAACCCGCCGCCGTCACCCTCCGCATCGACCGCAGAACCGGCTGCCGCCGAACCGGCGGCCGCCGAGCCGACAATCGAAGCACCGGCGACCCGAGCACCGAGCAACCCGCAGCCGCCCGCACAGGAGACCTGACAATGCCGAAGATGAAGACCGACCGGGGAGCCGCCAAGCGGTTCAAGATCACCGGGTCCGGCCGCATCCTCCGGAGGAGGGCCTACCGGGCGCACATCCTCGAGAAGAAGCCGAGCACCCGCACCCGCCGCCTGGCCGGGTTGACGGAGGTCTCCAAGGGCGATCGCCGGTCGATCCGCCGCCAGCTCGGCATCTGACGACCCCCCACACCGGACCCGAAGAAGAGAGGAGCAGCCATGGCCAGGGTCAAGCGCGCCGTCCACGGCAAGAAGCACCGCCGGGCGGTGCTCGAGCAGGCGCAGGGCTACTACGGCAACAAGAGCCGTTCGTTTCGAGCCGCCAACGAGCAGGTCATGCACTCGCTGCGATACGCGTACCGCGATCGCCGGGCGCGCAAGGGCGACTTCCGCCAGCTCTGGATCCAGCGGATCAACGCCGCCGCCCGTGAGAACGGCATCAGCTACAGCAGGCTGATCAACGGGCTCAAGGTCGCGGAGGTGGAGGTCGACCGCAAGGTGCTCGCCGACCTCGCCGTCACCGACCCCGGTGCGTTCGCCAGCCTCGTCGCCGTGGCGAAGGCCGCGGTTGCGAGCGGGGATGCCGGCGCTCCGTAACGACGCCGGGCTGCAGTACCGGCACCAGAAGGTCCAGCGACTGCGGCGGCTCGTGGGCCGCCGCAGTGCGCGCGAGGCGGAGCGCGCTTTCGTCGCCGAAGGCGCCAAGGTCCTCGGGGAGGCCCTCGCGGCCGGTGCGCCGGTGGAGGCCGTGTTCGTCGCGCCGGAAGGTCGCGACGACGACGTGGTGCAGCGCGCCCACGACGCGGGGGCCCGCGTGCACGAGCTCGCCGCCGGCGTGCTCGAACGAGTGGCCGGCACGGTCACCCCCCAGCCGGTGCTCGGCGTCGTCGGGTACCTCGACGTGCCGCTCGCGTCGCTGCGGGGCCGTCCCGGTCATCTCGTGGTCTGCGTCGACGTGCGTGATCCGGGCAACGCGGGCACCGTGCTGCGATCGGCCGAGGCGTCGGGTGCCGCGGGAGTAGTGTGCTGCGACGGTTCGGTGGACGTGTACAACCCGAAGACGGTGCGGGCTTCGGCCGGATCGTTGTTCCACGTTCCCGTGGTGGCCGGAGGCAACCCGTTGGAGGTCCTGGACGAGATGGCGGGGTGGGGCGTGCGCCGTTTCGCGACCGTTGCGCGCGACGGCACCGCGTACGACCGGACCGACTTCACCGGCGCGGTCGCGTTCGTGCTCGGCAACGAGGCGCACGGGCTGCCCGCAGGCGTCGAGGCCTCGGTCGACGACGTCGTGACGATCCCGATGCCGGGGCGGAGCGAGTCATTGAACGTGGGCATGGCCGCGGCCGTCCTCTGCTTCGAGTCGGCCCGGCAACGACGTGGAGGCGCGGAGGTGGGCGCGTCGTGAGCGACCTGCTCGACCTCATGCCGGACGCGGTCATCCGCATCGACGCCGACCGGAAGATCATCGAGGTCAACGCCGCGATCTCCACGTTCACCGGTCTCGGGCGCGACGACCTGGTCGGCCGCGACATCGTCGAGGCGCTCGACCCCCGCACGCCCGACGGCCGGCCGTGCTGGCCGAACGGGTGGCACTCGGCGGCGCGCATGCGGTCCGTGCACTCCATCCCCGAGCAGGTCGTCGCGCTGCGCCGCTCCGACGAGCAGACCATCCGCGTGTTCGTCACCGGGTCGTACCTGCGCGACGGCGACGGCGCGCTCGACGGCGTGGTGCTCGTGTTGCGCGAGGCGGGCAAGCGCACGCACAAGGCGACGTCTGGCATCGAGATCGTGTCGACGGTCAGCCACGAGCTGCGCTCGCCGCTCACGTCGGTGAAGGGCTACACGAGCCTTCTGCTTTCGCGCTGGGAGCGGATCGGCGACGACCAGAAGCGCGAGATGCTCGAACAGGTCAAGCACGACGCCGACCGCGTGCATCGACTGATCACCGAGCTGCTCGACATCAGCCGCCTCGAGACCGACCGCCTCGTCCTCCGCCGGCAGATGGTCGACGTCGTCGCCCTCGTCAACCAAGTGATCGAGAAGGTCCGCTTCAGCTACCCGAACATCGAAGTCGACCTGCAGTTCTCCGACGGGTTCCCGCAGCTGTACTCCGACCCCGACAAGCTCGAGCAAGTCCTCACGAACCTCGTCGAGAACGCGTGCAAGTACGCGTCCCCGCAAGGCATGCGCATCCGCGGCGACGTCGACGCAGACGAGGGCGAGGCGTCGATCTCGGTCACCGATCGCGGCGAGGGGATCCCGCAGGAAGACCTGCCCAAGGTGTTCAGCAAGTTCTTCCGTCGCGAGCTGGGCAGGCCGACCGGTTCGGGCCTCGGCCTCTGGATCAGCCGGGGGCTCGTCGAGGCGCACGGCGGCAGGCTCGTGGCGAGCTCGAGGATCGGCGAGGGGACCACGTTCCGCTTCACCTTGCCGCTGATGGCGTTCGAAGAGCTGCACGGCACGTCGGGCTGATGGACTACGAGGCTCTTCCCACGTATCAGGAGGAGTCGCTCGCTCGCGTCGCGGCGGCGTCGACGCTCGACGAGCTGGCGGCCGCGCAAGCCGACCTCACGGGCAAGGGCGCGGTGCTCACCGACCTGCAACGCAAGCTCGGCGCCCTCGAACCGGAGGAGCGCAAGCAGGCGGGGCAGGCGCTCAACGCCGTGCGCTCGGCGATCCAGGCTTCGATTGCCGAGCGCCGTGCCGTGCTCGAAGCGGCGGCGCGTACCGAAAGCCTGGAGGCCGACCGGCTCGACCTGACGGAGGTGCCGTTCGCACCGCGCCGCGGCCACCTGCACCTCGTGACGCAGACACGCGATCACCTCGAAGACGTGTTCGTCGGCATGGGCTACACCGTCAGCGAGGGCCCGGAAGTCGAGACCGACTGGCACAACTTCCAGGCGCTCAACATCCCGCTCGCCCACCCGGCGAGGGGCAGCCAGGACACGCTCTACCTCGATTGGGGCGATCCCGAGTCGGTGCTCGTGCGCACGCAGACGTCGCCCGTGCAGATCCGCGTGATGCAGTCGCAGCCGCCGCCGATCTACAGCATCATGCCGGGCCGCGTGTACCGGAAGGACACGCCCGATGCGCGCCACACGCCGACATTCAGCCAGATCGAAGGGCTCGTCGTCGACCGGGGCATCACGTTCGGCGACCTGGCTGGAACGATCGACACGTTCACCAAGGCGTACTTCGGCCCAGACATCCAGGCCCGCTTGCGCCCCGCGTACTTCCCGTTCACCGAGCCCTCCGCCGAGTTCGAGGTGACGTGCGCGATCTGCCGCGGTGCGGGCTGCCGTACGTGCTCCGACACTGGGTGGATCGAGCTCGGCGGCTGCGGCATCGTCCACCCGAACGTGCTCTCGGTCTGCGGCATCGACCCCGAGGAATGGTCGGGTTTCGCGTTCGGCTTCGGCATCGACCGCCTCGCGCAGATGCGCCACGAGATCGCCGACATGCGCATCCTGCTCGACAACGACATCCGCTTCACGAGCCAGTTCTGATGGCCGGCCGCCCCGCCCCCCACCTCGGACTTGCGCGATTCAGCCGCGGTACTCGCGGTTCCTGTCGCGCGGAAACGGCGACCTGATGCTGGTCCCGTTGTCGTGGCTGCGCGACTTCGCAGCCTTCGACCTCGACCCGAAGGATCTCGGACTCGTCTTCGACGACCTCGGCATGGTCGTCGAGGGCATCCAGGTGATCGGCGGAGGCCTCGACGGCGTCGTCGTCGCCAAGCTGCTGGAGATCGAACCGATCCAGGGGCTCGACCGGGTGCGGCTCACCCGCGTCGACCCGGGCGACGGCGAGCCGCTGGCGGTCGCGTGCGGCGCGTGGAACATCGAGCCCGGCCAGCTGGTGCCGCTCGCCACCATCGGGACGACCTTGCCGAACGGCATGACGATCGCCCGCCGGAAGCTCAAGAAGGTGTTTTCGAACGGCATGCTGTGCTCTGCCGTCGAGCTCGGCCTCGGCCAGGACGCAGAGGGCATCCTCATCCTCGACCCGTCCACCGGCGCGAAGCCCGGCATGCCGGTCGTTGACGCCCTCGGCATCGAACCCGACGTCGTCTACGACCTCGCGATCGAGGGCAACCGCCCCGATGCGAACAGCGTCGCGGGCGTCGCGCGTGACGCGGCCGCGAGGCTGGGGCTGCCCTTCCGACTGCCACAGCCCGACGTGCTCCGCTCCGGCATCGCGGTCGACGCGATGGCCACCATCGCCAACGACGCGCCCGACCTTTGCCCTCGCTTCACCGCGACTGCGATCACCGGCGTGGAGATCGGGCCTTCACCCGTGTGGGTGCAACGGCGGTTGGCGCTCGCCGGTATGCGGCCGATCAACAACGTGGTCGACGCGTCGAACTACGTGATGCTCGAGCTCGGCCAGCCGACGCACCCGTACGACCTCGACAAGCTGCCCGGCCGCGGCCTCTCGGTGCGGCGCGCCCGTCCAGGCGAGGTCGTCACCACGCTCGACGGCGTCGACCGCAGGCTCGGTGCGGGCGACGACTGCCTCATCTGCGACGCGGAAGGCACGCCGGTCGGCATCGGGGGGATCATGGGCGGCGCGTCGAGCGAGATCGACGACTCGACGACGACGGTCCTGCTGGAGGCGGCCAACTTCGAACGCATGGCGATCGCGTGGACGTCGAAGCGCCTCAGCCTGCGGACCGAGGCTTCGGCGCGCTTCGAGCGTGGTGTCGACCCAGAAGGCATCGAGCGCTCGGTCCTGCGGTTCTGCGAGCTGATCGGCACGGGCACGGTCGCGCCCGGCATGCTCGACGACCGGTCGGGCGTTGCCGAGCGGCCGCGCATCCGGGTCCGCACGGCGCGGGTCAACGCGCTGCTCGGCACCGACCTCGGCGACGGGGAGATCCGCGCGTACCTCGCGCCTATCGGCTTCGAGGCGACGGAGGTCGAAGCCGGCGTGCACGAGGTCGTGCCGCCGTCGTTCCGGCCCGACGTCGAGCGAGAGGTCGACGTGGTCGAGGAGGTCGCCCGCCACCACGGCTTCGCCAACATCGCGAAGACGGTCCCGCACAGCCCGCAGGTCGGTGGGCTCACGGCGTACCAGCGCGACCGCCGCACCGTCCGCGAGATCCTCGTGGGCGCGGGCGTGAGCGAGGCACAGACGCCGTCGCTGCTCGGCCCTGGCGACCACGAGCGGAGCGGCATCACCGTGCCGCTCATCGCCGCGGCCAACGCCATGATCCAGGAGGAGTCGATCCTCCGCGCGTCGCTCGTCCCCGGCCTGCTCCGCTCGCTCGCGTTCAACGCGGCGCGACGCCGGCCAGACGTCGCTTTCTTCGAGATCGGTCGCGTCTGGCACCATCCGGCGCCCACGCGCACCGTGACGGGGCGCGACGCCGCGTTGCCAGACGAGCAGGAACACGTGGCCGTCGCGCTCGGCGGACGAGACGCTGACGCCACCGCGGCGAAGCGGGTGCTCGACGAGCTCGTCGCGGGATTGCGGATCGCCGACGTGACGCTCGACGCGACGACGGTCGAGGGCATGCACCCGGCGCGCACCGCCTTGGTGATCGCGGCGGGGGAGACGCTCGGCATCGTCGGCGAGATCGACCCAGCCGTCGTGACTGCGTGGGGCCTCGACGGTCGCGTCGGCTGGCTCGACCTCGACCTCGTGCGCTTGCTCGCGGCGCCGCGCCAGCCCATCGAGCAACGCCCGGTCAGCCGGTTCCCGTCGAGCGACATCGACCTCGCCTTCGTGGCCGCGGAAGGCGTTCCCGCTGGC
>DASVEG010000385.1:0-10713 GCA_036380695.1 Acidimicrobiales bacterium | reverse complement strand
CGCAGGTAGGGCGGGTGGTGTCCGACGTCGCCAAGGAATTCGAGGGCGCAAGCATTCGCGTGAGCGCGCCGGGCGGCGGCTTCACGACCGACGCGCGGACGCTCGGGGTGTCGGTCGCGGAGGCGTCGACGGTGCAGGCCGCGTTCGACACCGGCAGGGACGGTTCGGTGCTCCGCCGCATCGCGAGCTGGATCGGGTCGTGGCTCGGTGGGCGCGCCGTCGAGCTCGAAGTGCTCGTCGACGAGGCCGCCGCGCACCGCACGGTGCGCGAGAAAGACCCGGGTCCGCGCACCGAGCCGAAGGAGCCGCAGCTCGTCTGGGAGAAGACCGACTACAAGGTCGTCGACGGCGCGCCGGGCAAGGGGCTCGACGCCGCGGACGTGATCGACGCACTGCCCGATGCCGCGGCCAAGGGCGAGCCGTTCGTCGTGCGGGTCGACCGCGGCGAGGTGGAGCCGCGGTTCTCCGACGACGACGCCGAGCACCTCGTCGACCGGGCCAAGGAGCTCGTCGACGAGCCGGTGCAGGTGACCGCGGGCAGCACGCGTGCCCGCGTGCCGGTGACGACGGTGCGGTCGTGGGTGCGGTCGCAGGCCGACGACGACGGGCTGCGGTTGACGCTCGACGACGACGCCGTCCTGGAGGATGTCGGGAAGCTGCTCGCCGCTGCGGGTACCCCTGCGACCGAGACGACGTTCGCCGTCGAGGGTGGAGCGGTGAAGGTCACGCCGGGCAAGGCAGGGACGAAATGCTGCGCGCCCACGGCCGCGGACGTCCTCGAAGAGGCAATCCTCATCGAGGGCGATCCGGGCGCTTCGGTCGACCTGCCGTTGACGGCGCGCGAACCCGCGATCACCGAGGCCGAGGCGGGCGCGCTGCGTATCACCGAGCCCGTCGGCGCGTTCACGACCAAGCACAAGGCGGGCGAGCCTCGGGTGCAGAACATCCACCGCATCGCCGACCTGATCCGCGGCGAGGTGATCGAGCCGGGGAAGACGCTGTCGGTCAACAAGGTGGTGGGGCGGAGGACGAAGGAGCGAGGGTTCGTCGCCGCGCCGGTGATCGAGGACGGCAAGTTCAGCGAGGACGTCGGCGGCGGCATCTCGCAGTTCGCGACCACGCTGTTCAACGCCGCCTTCTTCGCCGGCCTCGACTTCGCGGAGTACCAGAGCCACTCGATCTACATCTCCAGGTACCCGTACGGGCGCGAGGCCACGTTGAGCTATCCGAAGCCCGACCTCATCATCGAGAACACGACGCCCTACGGGGTGCTGGTATGGCCCACGTACACGAAGGACTCGATCACCGTGACGCTGTACTCGACGAAGTACGTCACCGCCACGCAGTCGGGGCAGACGCAGTCGCCGAGGGGCGCGTGCACCCGCGTGGTGACCGAACGCACCCGGGCGTACGTCGACGGACGGACGGACAAGGATTCCGTGGCCGCGACCTACCGGCCGGCGGAAGGCGTGAACTGCTGACCGCTCGTTGACGCACGCCGTTGCCGCAGGTGAAACTCCAACCGTCGTCAGGGACTGGGGAGGAACGACATGAAGCGGCGGGACGATGTCCTCGCATACCTGTCCAAGGTGCCGTTGTTCAGCGCGTGCACCAAGAAGGACGTGCAGCACATTGCCAAGTACTCGGAGCACGTCGTGATACCGGCGGGCACGAAGATGACCGAGGAAGGCAAGGTCGGGTACGAGTTCTACGTGATCCTCGACGGCAAGGCGTCCGTCACCAAGGGCGGCCGCGAGGTCAACACCATCGGCCCCGGCGACGCCTTCGGCGAGCTGGCGCTGCTCGACCGCGCGCCGCGCAACGCGACGGTCGCCGCGGTCACCGACGTCGAGGTGCTGGTGATGGGCCAGCGCGAGTTCACCGCCGCGCTCGACGTCGTCCCGACGCTCGCGCACAAGCTGCTGATCGGCCTGGCCAGGCGTATCCACCAGGTCGACGCGCAAGCCGTCAACTAGGCGCGCCAACTCGTTTGGTTGTGCACCGTTGCGCGCTTCTTCGCGCCCAACGGTGCACAAAAGCAATGAACCCGGCCTACGGTCGCCTACGTGAAGGTTGCGATCACCGGTTCGTCGGGTTTCATCGGGTGTGCGCTCGTCGACGCGTTGCGCGCGGACGGGCACGACGTCGTCCGGTTCGTGCGGCGTCCACCCGCGGCCAGCGACGAGGCCACGTGGGATCCGGCCGCGGGCACGGTCGACCGCACCGCGATCGAAGGCGCCGAAGCCGTCGTCCACCTCGCAGGCGAGGGCCTCGGCGAGAAGCGGTGGAGCGACCAGCAAAAGAAGCGCATCCTCGACAGCCGCGTGCAGGGGACGACGGCGATCGCACGCGCCGTCGCGGACGTGACGACCGCCAACGGCGGGACGGGTCCGGTCCTCGTGAGCGGGTCGGCCGTCGGTTACTACGGGCTGCGCGGCGACGAAGTGCTCACCGAGAAGAGCTCGGCGGGCGACGGGTTCCTCGCCCACGTCGTGCGCGAGTGGGAGGCCGCGGCGGCGCCTGCGGCGGAAGCGGGCGCGCGCCTCGTGTTGCTCCGCACGGGCATCGTGCTCGGCCGCTCGCGCGCCGGAGCCGGCGCCTTGAGCCGGATGCTGCCGCTGTTCAAGCTCGGCCTCGGCGGCAAGCTCGGGTCGGGCCGCCAATGGTGGAGCTGGGTGTCGCTCGCGGACGAGATCGGGATCGTCCGCCACGCGATCGCCTCCGACGCGGTCGAAGGACCGATCAACGCGACGGCGCCGAACCCGGCCACGAATGCCGACGTGGCGAAGGCACTGGGCAAGGCGCTCCATCGCCCCGCAGTGCTCCCGGTGCCGGCGTTCGCGCTCGGCATCGTGATGGGCCGCGAGCTGACCCGAGAGGTCGCGCTGGCCGGCCAGCGGGTGCTGCCGGCGGTCGCGGAGCGCACCGGCTACTCGTTCCGGCACCCGACGCTCGACGAGGGCCTCGCCGCGGTCGTCGCGTAACCTCCCGACCGTGCCGCTGACCGCCGACGTCGTCGTCGTCGGTGGCGGCCCCGCCGGCGCCGCGGCCGCGATCGTCCTCGCACGCGACGGGCGCGACGTCGTGCTCGTCGATCGTGCCGCGTTCCCCCGCGACAAGTGCTGCGGCGACGGACTCACCGCCGGCGCGCTGCGGAGGCTGGAGTCGTTGGGCCTGCGGCCCGCGGCGGTCGAGTCGTGGCAGGTCGTCGACGACGTAGTGATCGCGTCGCCGTCGGGGCGCACGACGACGTTCCCCTTGCCCCGGGGCGCGGGCACGTACGCCGCCGTGGCCCGTCGCTTCGACCTCGACGGTGCGTTGCTCAACGTCGCGCGCGACGCGGGTGTGAAGGTGCACGACGGGCACGCGGTGACGGGCGCGCGGGCTGCGGACGACCGCGTCGTCGTCGACGTCGCAGGCGGCGTCGGCGAGATCCACGCCCGCTACGCCGTCGCGGCCGACGGGATGTGGTCGCCGATGCGGAAGTTTCTCGGCTGCCAGCCCGACGGCTACCTCGGCGACTGGCACGCGTTCCGGCAGTACTTCCAGGGCGTCGGCGACGAGGCCGCGAGCCGGCTGTGGGTGTGGTTCGAACCCGACCTGCTGCCGGGGTACGCCTGGTCGTTCCCGCTCCCGGACGGCGGGGCCAACGTCGGCTTCGGCGTGCTCCGCAGGGCAGGCGAGCCGACGAAGTCGATGAAGGCGTTGTGGCCGGAGCTGCTGGCGCGGCCGCACATCGCCGCGGTGATCGGGGCGCGCGCGACGGCCGAGTCGGCGCACAAGGCGTGGCCGATCCCGGCGAGCGTCGAACGGGCGGTGCTGCACGCGGGCGGGGGGCGCGTGCTGTTCGTGGGCGACGCAGCGAGGGCATCCGACCCGATGAGCGGAGAGGGCATCGGCCAGGCGCTCGAGACGGGGACGCTGGCCGCGGAAGCGATCGCCCGCGGCGGCTGGTCGCGGCCGGACCTCGCCGCCGCGACGTACACGCAAGCCGTCCGGTCCGGCCTCGTGCTCGACAACCGCCTCGCCGGCTGGCTCTCCCGCCGGCTGTCGACCCGCACCGGCGCCGTGCTGTCGATCCGCATCGCCGCCGCCAGCCCGTGGACCCGCCGCAACTTCGCGCGCTGGCTGTTCGAGGACTACCCCCGGGCGATGGTGGCGACCCCGTGGCGATGGCACCGCGGCATGTTCACCGCCCCAGGCGCGTTCCGGAGGCAATAGAGGCGGTTGTACCGCCTCTATTGCCTCCGGAACGGCAGGCTGGCGCTCACGCGCCGCTGCCGCGTTTGGCTTCGCCCCACGTCTTGCCGGCCTCGACGTCGATGTCGTGCGGGAGGCCGAGCACCCGCTCGCCGACGATGTTCCGCTGCACCTCCGACGTGCCGCCACCGACGGTCAGCGCGGGCGAGAACAGGTACCCGTAGTGCCACTGGGGGTCGCGCGAGCCCATCGGCCCCGACCCGTCGGCGAGCATGCCGGCCGCGCCGCTCAGGTCCTTCGCCAACCCCATGATGTGTTGCCCGTGCTCGTCCGCGAGCGCCTTGCGCACCGACGCCTCGGGGCCGGGCTGCTTCCCCCGCACCACCGCACTGACCGTCCGCAGGCGGATGAGACGGAGCACCTCGCTCTCGACGTGCAGCCCGGCGAGCGCCTGCCTGGCCAGCGGGTCGCCGGCGCCACCGGCCGCACGCACGACGTCGAGCAGCGTCCCGGCCGTCGGCCCCCTCCCCCACAGCGCGCCCTCGCCCGACAACGACACGCGCTCGTTCCCGAGCGTCACCTTCGCGAGCGACCACCCCTCGTTCTCGTCGCCGACGAGGTTCTCCGCGGGGATGCGAACGTCGTCGAAGAACACCTCGTTGAACGTGTGCATCCCCGTCATCTCGACGATCGGCCGGATGGTGATCCCGGGCGCGTCCATCGGGCAGACGAAGTACGACACGCCCTTGTGCTTCGGCGCGTCGGGGTTGGTGCGCGCGATCAGGATGCCGAAGCGGGCGATGTGGCCGAGCGACGTCCAGATCTTCTGGCCGTTGACGACATAGGTGTCGCCGTCGCGCACCGCCCGCGTGCCGAGGTTCGCGAGGTCGCTGCCCGCGTCCGGCTCGCTGAAGAGCTGGCACCAGATCTCCTCGCCCGCCAGCAGCGGAAGCAGGTACCGCTCCTTCTGCGCCTCGGTGCCGGCGTGGATGATCGTCGGGCCTGCCCACCCGATCCCGATCGGGTTCGTCGGTCGCGCCACGCCCGCCTTCCGCAGCTCGTCGTCGATGACGAGCTGGTGGACGGGGTCGGCTTCGAGCCCCCACGGGCGGGGCCAGTGCGGCGCGACGTACCCCGCCTCTGCGAGCGCGCGCCCCGTCGGCGACGGATGCTCCTCCAGCCACGCACGCACGTCCTTGCGGCGAGGGTCGTCGTCGGCGGGCAGGTCGAAGTCCACGCGGCGGAGCGTACGCTCGCCGCCATGGACCCGCGCTTCGCCCACCCGCGTTACTCGATCCACCGCAAGGTGCTGAAGCTGGTGGGCGGCGCGTTCACCGTGTTCGACCCGTCCGGTGGTGTCGTGCTCTTCGCCGAACAGAAGGCGTTCAAGCTCAAGGAGGACATCCGCCTCTTCGACGGGCCGGCGATGCAGCGCGAGCTGTTGCGCATCGGCGCGCGCCGCGCGATCGACATCTCGGCGATCTACGACGTCTTCGACAGCGAGACGAACCAACTCATCGGGTCGCTCCAGCGCAAGGGCGTGCGTTCGATGCTCCGCGACGAGTGGGCCGTCCTCGACGCACAAGGCATGCAGGTCGGCGAGGTGTTCGAGGACTCGATGGCGCTCGCCCTCGTGCGCCGCTTCCTCGTGAACCTCATCCCGCAGAACTATTCGGTGACCATCGGCGGCACCGAGGTCGCGGAGATGAAGCAGCAATTCAACCCGTTCGCGTACCGCATCGACCTCGACTTCTCGAAAGGACGCGGCCAACGCGTTCGACCGCCGGCTCGGCCTCGCCCTCGGCGTGTTGCTCGCCGCCATCGAGCGGCGCCAGAACTGAAGTCGGTACCCTCCGCGCCATGACCGACCGCACAGCGAACCGCCTTGCCTCGGCGCTGTGGGTCGTCGCCCTCGCCACCTGTGCGATCTCCTTCGGACTGCTCGTCGCGAGTCTTCGCGCTGGCGCCGGTCGACCGGCCGACGCGTGGGGGCCGCGCGGCGCCACGATCCCGTTGTCGGTGACGTTCGCAACGATGGGCGCGTTGATCGCCCGCGGGCAACGACACAATGCCGTCGGTTGGCTGTTCCTCGCCGCAGGCGTCTTGGCCGGCCTGGCATCGGCCGCCGAGGAGTGGGGCACCTACGTGCTTCGCGGCGGCAACGCCGACCTTCCCGGTGGCGCGCTCGGCGCGGCGACCAGCGAGTGGCTCTGGATCCCGAACGTGGCGTGCATCCTCGTGTTTCCCGTGCTCGTGTTCCCCGACGGGCGGTTCCCGACGCGACCGGCACGATGGATCGCGTACCTGGCGGTGCCGATCGTCGTGTTCGTGACCCTCCTCCAGATGTTCCACGAGGGTTTGATCGAGGGCTACAACGTCGAGAACCCTCTCGCGCTCGTCCCGCTCACCTTCGAGGAGACGTCGTCGTTCATCGGCTTGTTCATGCTCCCGATCATCGCTGCACAGGTCGTGCTGATCCGGAGGCTTCGGCGGTCGACCGGTGCCGAGCGTGAACAACTGCGGTGGATCGTCTCCGCCGAGGCCGTCACCGCGCTGATGCTGTTGGGCAACGCCGCGGTGTTGTGGGACGGAACGCCGTCGTGGTGGATCACCGGAATCGAGACCGCGGCGATCGCGGCGATGCTCAGCATCCCCGTCGCCGGCGCAGTCGCGATCTTGAAGTACCGCCTGTACGACATCGACGTCGTCATCTCGCGCGCGGTGCTCCTCGCAGGCCTCACCGCCTTCGTCACGCTCGTGTACGCGGCGATCGTGGGTGGCGTCGGGGCGCTGGTGCAGCGCACGGACGAGCCGAACCACGCGCTGGCGATCGCGGCGTCCGTCGTCGTCGCGCTCGCGTTCCAGCCGGTCCGGGAGCGCCTGCACCGCTTCGCGGATCGTGTCGCGTACGGCGAGCGCGCGGCCCCCTACGAAGTGCTCGCGGAGCTGGCCGAGCGGATGCGTGCGAGCGAGGATCCCGAGACCGTGCTCGCGCAGTTGGCGCGATCGCTCACCGACGGAACCGGGGCGGTGAGCACCACGATCTGGCTGCGCGTCCACGGCGAGCTGCGCCCGGCGGCGCAGTGGCCGCGTCATCTCGAGCTTCCGAACCCGGTCGCCGTCGACGACGGCATCGACGCGCTCGGCGGCGACCGCAGCGAGCCCGTCGTGCACGGCGGCGACCTGCTCGGCGCGATCACGCTCACGAAGCGGTACGCCGACCCGTTGCCGCCCGCGGAAGACCGTCTCGTTCGCGACCTCGCCGGCCACGCTGGTCTCGTCCTCCGCAACCTGCGGCTCACCACGGAACTCCAGCAACGGGTCGAGGAGCTGCGCGAGTCGCGGCAGCGCCTGGTCAACGCGCAGGACGCCGAGCGGCGGCGCATCGAGCGCGACCTCCACGACGGCGCGCAGCAACAGCTCGTCGCGTTGAAGGTTCACCTCTCGCTCGCCAGCCACACCGCGGCGGACGAGGGCGCGCCGCGCACGGCCGACACGCTCACGCAGTTGAGCGGCGAGCTGGGCGAGGCCATCGAGACGCTGCGCGAGCTCGCCCACGGGATCTACCCGCCGAGGCTGGCGGCGGACGGTCTGGCCGGCGCGCTCGCGGCGCGCGTCACGCGGTCCGCGGTGCCCGTCGAGGTCGACGTCGACGAAACCGTCGGCCGGCTCGATCAGGAGGTCGAGGCAGCCGTGTACTTCTGCTGCCTCGAAGCCCTCCAGAACGTGGCGAAGTACGCGGGCGGCACGTCGGCGCGCGTCGAGTTGCGCCGCCGCGACGGCGACGTGTGCTTCGCCATCGTCGACGACGGCGTCGGCTTCGACCCCGAGCACGCGCCCGCGGGCGCGGGGCTCGCCAACATGCGCGACCGCGTCGAGGCCCTCGGCGGCGAGCTCGCGATCACCGCGTCGCCGGGCGGCGGCACGCGGGTGGAAGGTCGCGTCCCCGTCGACGCCTGACGGACCGACCCAGCCGACGGCTCACGGCACCCGCGCCGTCCCCCGCTTGTGGTCACTAAACGGCGTAAGAAGCGTGTGAAGTGGCCAAAAGCGATTGGGGAGCCCGTGGGTCAGGCCCGCCCCTCGCGCCAGCGCGTCAGCAGCTCGCGTTCACGCTCGGGCGACATGCCGCCGATGGGCTGCGACTGGTCGCGCGTGCGGTCCCAGGCCAGGGTGTCCGCGGCCGTCTCGGCGATCGGGCGGTTGACGAGACCCAGCGCCCGCGCCCGCTCGGACGACGCTTGGAACAGCCCGTCCATGCCGGCAGCCGACGGCACGTAGAGCGGCACGCCCGCCTTCTCTTCGCGCAGGAAGTCCTCGTCGACCCACTCGATCGAGACGCTGGTGCCCGCGGCCTCGCAGCACGCGGCGATCAGTCCTTCGAACGTGAGGGGTTCGGTCGGGCCGACCGAGTTGTACAAGCCGTGCACGCGGTCGACGGACGCCTTCACCACGAAGTCGCCCTGGTCACGAGCGTGCACCACCTGCACCGGCTGGTCGGGCCGGTTGGGCACCAACATCTCGCCGCCTTGCGCGGCCCGTCGCACCCAGTAGGTGAAGCGGTCGGTCGGGTCGTACGGCCCGGCCACGATGCCGGGGCGGACGACCGTGCAGTTCGCCGGGAACGCTTCGAGCGCGACCTCCTCGCACAGCCGCTTGAGGGGCCCGTACGTGTCGTTGTCGACGTTCTCGGTGTCGGGCTCGTCGAGCTCCTGGGTCGGGAAGTCTTCGTCGACCGGGCCCTGGTCGGTCGGTTCGTACACCGAGACCGTCGAGATGTAGGTGTAGTGGCCGACCCGCCCTGCGAGCGCGTCGACCGCCTCGCGCACGACCCGCGGCACGTACGCGTTCACGTCGACGCACGCATCCCACTCGCCGGTCCCGCGCAGCGCGTCGAGCCCGCCCGCCTGGCGGTCGCCCACGAGGGTCGTCACGTTGCCGGCGCCGGCGAACGCGTCCGGGTTCGTCTTCCCCCGGTTGAACAGGGTGACGTCGTGACCGGCCGCGAGCGCGGCCTCGGTGATGTGGCGGCCGACGAAGCCGGTGCCGCCGAGGATCAAGAAGCGAGCCATACGCGGACCCTACCGGGGCGCCTAGCGCGTGAACCGCCGCGGGCGGGGCGGCTCCGGTGGTTCGGGGTTGGTCGTGTTGCGCAGGCGGGTGCCGCTGAAGTGGAGCGTCGAGTAGATCACGGAGTGCCAGAAGGGCCAGATGTCCGACGTGATGCGCAGCTCGATCCCGGCGGCGGCGATGCGCTCGAACAGGTTGCCGACCGCAACCCGCTCGAGCGCCTCGACCGGCTGCCGGCTGACCCAGTGGCCCGACCCGTCGTCGCGGATCTGCTCGAACGTGTCCTCCGGCATGCGGTAGGCGTACAGCTCGCATTCCAACATCGCGGGCACCCACGCCGTCTCCATCACGTACAACCGCACGGCCTTCGAGTGCCCGAGAAACCGCACGCGGTCTTCGTCGGTGGTCGCGTCGGTCAACCAGGCGCACCCGCGCGGGCAGTCGCGGGGGAACCAGTAGTGCGGCGCGTGGCGGGTGTCGATGGCCCACACGAGCTCGTCGTCGACCGCCGATGTCGGCGCGCGATGCGGTTCGAACCGGTGGAGGTCGGGGTCTTCGCTGAAGTGCCACAGGGCGAAGGGTCCCTCGCCGTCGTAGGGAGGAGCGGTTCCCACGGGTCGGTAGATTGCCCGCTCTATGGGCGACGGGTGGAACTTCGCGGACGTGTGGGAGATCGTGGCCGAGCGGCTGCCGGACGCGCCCTGCCAGATACAAGGCGAACGCGTCGTGTCGTGGGGGGACGCCAACCGCCGCGCCGACGGCGTCGCCGCGTGGCTCGTCGACCTCGGCATCGAGAAGCAGGACAAGGTCGCGCACTACCTCTACAACTGCCCCGAGTACCTCGAGTCGATGTTCGGGATGTTCAAGGTCGGCGCCGTGCCGGTCAACACCAACTACCGCTACGCCGACGAAGAACTGCTGTACCTCTGGGACAACGCAGACGCAGTCGCCGTCGTCTTCCACGGCACCTTCGCGGCGCGCATCGAAGCCCTCCGCCCGAAGCTCCCGCGCATCAAGGGGTGGCTGTGGGTCGACGACGCCTCTGGCCCGTGCCCGGAGTGGGCGACGCGTTACGAAGACGCAGCGGCGTCAGGTCTCGGGGGTGGCGTGCGCGCACCATGGGGACGCAGCGGCGACGACGTCTACATGCTCTACACCGGTGGCACGACCGGCATGCCCAAGGGCGTGATGTGGCGCCAGGACGACATCTTCGCGGTGCTCAACGGAACGAGCCTCGGCGTGCGGTACACCGAGCCCGACCTCGACCTCGCCCGGGAAGCGATCGTCCGGCCAGGCCCAAAGGTGCTGCCCGCGTGCCCGCTGATGCACGGCACCGGCTGCTTCACGCAGCTCATCATCCTGTCGGGCGGGGGCTGCTCGATCACCCTCGAGTCGCGCAACCTGGACATCGACGAGCTCCTCGCCACGATCGAGCGCGAGGCC
>DASVEG010000384.1:0-2448 GCA_036380695.1 Acidimicrobiales bacterium | reverse complement strand
ACGTTGCCGTCGCGGCTGCACGCGCCGCCGCGGCGCTCGCGGGCAGCGCCGACGTCGGGACCGTCGCCGTCATCGCGGAGGAGAGCCTTCACCCCGCGCTGCGCCCCGCGTTGGACGCGTCCGACGCCACACGCCGCCGGGGTGTCGAGACCCTCGACGACCCCGTCGCGCTCCTCAGCCCCGCGAGCAGCAAGGGCCTCGAGTTCGACGGCGTCGTCATCGTGGAGCCCGGCCAGATCGTGAGCTCCGGCGCGGCCGGGATGTTCGCGCTCTACATCGCGGTCACCCGAACGACGAACCGCCTCCACGTCGTCCACACCGGCGCTCTGCCGGCACCGTTCGAGCGCGAGTAACGACACTTCTGGACGCGTTGTGCGTATTAGTAGATGACGAAGTGCCGAATCACCAGGGGATGCGGATGACGCCGACCGAGAGCAACGATGCGTCGGTGACCGAGAGCGGGCGGCGGCGTTGGCTGTGGTGGCTGTTCCCCGCCGCGCTGGCAGTGGCCGGAGGGCTGTTCGCGTTGTCCACCATCGGCGGCTCGACGACGAAGACCCCGGCGGCCGACGCCCACGACGCGGCCGGCGAGCGCCCGCCCGAGACGGAGGTTCAGTGCGGAGCGGACGGGAAGTCGAGGCGCGGGATCTTCGACTACGTCATCACCAACGACAACCCCGGCCCGCAGGAGACACGTGACGCCGTGGCCGGCGGCCTGAGGTCGAAGTTGCTGCAACTTCACGCCACCGTCGACGAGTTCGTTCCTGGCCACCGCTCCGCCGACCGGGCCGAAGAGGTGCTGGTGCGTGACGGCCGGGTCGTGGCGGTGGTCGACCTCAAGCACGAGGGCCGCACGGGGTGGCACATCGCCGGGCTCAAAGTATGTGAGTCGGTCTTGGCGGACGCGTGATCCGTCGCCCGCTGAGGGCAGCGGCCGTCGTCGTTGTTGCCGTCATGGCCAGCTTCGGGCTCCCGCCGGCGGGGGGCGGCGCGCACTCCTGGACGCTGCTGTACGACGAGCGCTGGGAGATCGAGGAGCGACCGGTGAAGTGACAGGTGGCGCCCAGCATCGGGACGCAGCATCCCGACTGGGTGCCGTTCATCAAGAAGGGCGCTGCGGAGTGGAACGCGATCGGCTCCACCATGCAGTTCGCCTATGCCGGCGTCGCCCCCGACGAAGGCGACTGCGGCACCGCCGCGGGGCTCGGCATCGTCCGTCACCGCTTCATCCCTCCCGAGAATGGGGACTTCTTCCCCGCTCACGCGTGGTTCTGCTACGTCGGCGAACGGCCCGTGTCGTTCGTCATGGAGCTCAATACCGCCGCCCGCTGGTACGCGGGCGCGCTCGATCCGGGCGCGAACGAGTTCGACGTGTGGGCCGTCGCCTCCCACGAGTTCGGCCACGTGACAGGTTGGGGAGCAGCTCACTACGACGCGGCGCCAGACGCTGGCGTTCTCTGCGACGAAGGCAGCCAGCAGAAGCACACCATGTGCCCGAGCATCGCCACCAGCAACCAACGCATGCGCACGCTGGAAGCCCACGACATCGGCACGTTCAACAACGCGTACCCCGTGCCGACGCCCGACCCCATCTGCTCCATCGACCCGACCGCCGCGAGCACGACCGAGAACGAGACACGCCCGCTCGACCTGAACATCTGCTACTGAGGCAGCCCTAGACCCGCCCCTTGAACGCTCGCCGCTCGACACCAACGCATGATGGGCGAAGGCGATCGCGTCAGCTCGCGAAGTGCCGTTGCGCCTGCCGTGACACCGCCGCGTTGCTCGCGCCGGCAACCGAGACCGCGAGCCGCAACGTGCCGGACCGCGGACGCGAAAGCTCGAGCTTCGTCTGGCCCTGCGTCGTGTCGACCGCGCGTGATGCCACCCGCTCGACGGTGATGCCGCCATCCGCGCCCGCGCGCACGTCGAACACCGCGAGTGCGAGCTGCGGGCACCCGCCCGCGCACTTCTCGGTGTCAGCGCCCGCGAGGAGGACGTCGCCGGTGTCGGTGACCTGCATCCCTCTGAGCGCGGCTCTCGCTGCCGCGGCGCGTGGCGGGCTGTCGTCGGACGGGGGAGCTCCGTCGACGAACACGGGCGCAGTGCGCAATGCCAGGAGCTCGTCGAAGATGCGGCCGCCGCGGGCAACCACGTCGAGAATGACGAGCGCGGGGAGGTCGGGCCGTTCGTCCTCGACGGGGACGACGGTGACCTCACCGGCCGGGCGGTTGCGGGGCACGCAACCGGCGAACGAGATGTCGCCGTCGGCTCGTGCGAGGAACACGAAGTCGGTCTCGTCGGCGGCGACGTTGTCGTCGCCGTTGACGACGCCGATGCCCACGAGTGGGTCGGTCGGCGAGTGATGGTGGTGCCGGCCGGACTTGCTCCGCCCGGCGAGACCGACGAGCTCGTCGGCATGTTGCGGCACCGAGTCCGCGGCCACAC
>DASVEG010000383.1:0-4984 GCA_036380695.1 Acidimicrobiales bacterium | reverse complement strand
CGCCGCCCCGCTCGAAGCCGAGGAGGGCGTTGGCCACCATCCAGCCGCCGTTGACGTCGCCGAGGACGAGGTCGCGCCGGGTGCGGGCGTCGGTGAAGAACACCTCGTTGAAGTGGTCGTGGCCGGCGATGTTGCGGATCGGACGCACGTCGACGCCCGGCTGGTCCATCGGCACGAGCAGGAACGAGATGCCCTTGTGCTTGGCCGCCGTCGGGTCGGTGCGGGCCAGCACGAAGATCCAGTTGGCGAGGTGGCCGGCCGAGGTCCAGATCTTCTGGCCGTTGACGACCCACTCGTCGCCGTCGAGCACGGCCCGGCAGCCGAGGTTGCCGAGGTCGGACCCGGCGTTGGGCTCGCTGTAGCCCTGGCACCAGCGATCCTCCCCGGAGAGGATGCGCGGCAGGAAGTGACGCTTCTGTTCTTCGGTGCCCCACCGGATGATCGTGTTGCCGACCATCTGGATGCCGAACACATCGTTCGGCCCGAACTGGGGCACGCCCGCCTTGGCGAACTCCTCGGCGATGACGACCTGCTCGAGCGGGCTCAGGTCTTGGCCGCCGTACTCGCGGGGCCACGACACCGCGAGGTACCCGTTCTCGTACAGGACGTTGCGCCACTCCTCGGTGAAGCGCGCGGCGTCCTCGTGCGACAGCGCACCGATCCCCTTCCATCCGGAGGGGAGGTGCTCGGCGAGGAACGCCTGGACCTTCTCGCGATAGGTCTCGGCTTCGGCGGGATAGCGGACGTCCACAGGCCAACCGTACGCCCCCGCGGGGCCCTAGGGCGCAGCGACGGCAATGCGGATGCGGGCTGCGACGCCCCGTTCCTGGCCGACCGCCTTGACCAGCTCGGGGTACCCGCCGACGAGCGCCTGCGCCGGCGTGGCGACCCGCTTGCCTCCTGCGAGGCCGTAGCGGACGGGAACCGTCTCCGGCGCGTACGTGCCGAACAGCCGGTCCCACACGATGAGCATCGACCCGAAGTTGCGGTCGAGGTACTCGGGGTTCGACCCGTGGTGCACGCGGTGGGCGGACGGCGTGACGAAGACGAGGTCGAGCACCGTCCGCCGCCGGCCCAGCTCGGTGTGCTGCAGCTGGCCGAAGAGGAGGACGAGCGCGCCCATCGCCGCGAGGGCCACCGGGTGGAAACCGACGAGGGGGACCCACAGCACGAGGATCGGCTTGTAGAGCGACTCCATCCACGGCAGCCGGACGGCCGAGGTGAAGGTGAAGCGCTCGAGCGAGTGGTGCACGAGGTGCGACGCCCACAGCACCCGGACGCGGTGCTCGGCGCGGTGGATCCAGTACGACCCGAAGTCGCGGAGGACGAAGATCGCGATCCACACGAGCGGGTTGGTCGCGTCGAGGTCGAACAGCCGGTGCTCGTAGACGGCCAGCGCCACGCCGAACATCAGGCCCTTCGCGACGATCCCCTTGGCCGCGAGATACGCGAACCCCGCCGCGATCGACGTGACCGAGCCGGGGACGTCGGTGCGGCGCCGGTACGCCGCCGAGACCTGCTCGCCGACCACCGTCGCGGTGACGGACAGGCCGAGGAGGACGAGGGCGTGGTCGGTGATCCAGGCGACGGCGTCTGCAGCGGCGGGCACGTCTAAAGCGTCGGCGCCAACGGCCGTCGGCACCCTCCGGTGAACCCCCCAACCGACCGTGGGGGGTTGCGGGCGACGCGGTCGGTCAGAGCAAACCGGCGCCGCGGAAGCCGACGGCGGCCGCACCCACCAGCGGGCCGTCGTCCCCGAGGCCGGCGGGGCGGATGACGGTGCCCCGTGAAAAGGCGAGGCGCGCCGACCGGTCGACCTCCGCTTGCGCGGCGGCGAAGAAGGCGTCGCCGTAACCGAGCGCAACCGAACCGGCGACCACCGCCAACCGCAGGTCGAGCAGGTTCGCGACGGAGGCGACGGCCCGTCCGACCAGGCGACCCGTCCGCTCGCGCACATCGGTAGGCGCGTCCTCGGGCAAGCCCCCGGTGATGGCCGCGATCGCCGTCCCCGACGCTTCCGCTTCCAGGCAGCCGCGCGCCCCGCACGCGCACTCGCGGCCGTCGGGCTCGACGATCACGTGGCCGATGTGGCCTGCGTTGCCGGTGGCGCCGTCCAGCAGGCGGCCGTCGAGAACGATCCCGCCTCCGACGCCCGTCGACACGACCATGGCGAGGAAGTCGCGTTCGCCCGCGGCGGCGCCGACCCATCCCTCGGCGAGCGCGAGCGCCTTGGCGTCGTTGTCGACGAAGACCGGCAGGCCGAGCGCGTCGTGCAGCCGCGAGCGCAGCGGGAAGTCGCGCCAAGCCGTGATGTTGAGCGGCGACACGTGCTCGCCGCCCGCGCTCATCGGGCCGCCGCAGCCGACGCCGCACAGCACCTCGTGGCCGGTCGCCACGGACGACGCCAGCGCGACGACGTCGTCGAACAACGTCTCGCCCACCGTCGGCGCGATCGCCCTGGCGACGAGATCGCCCGCGGCAGTCACGACGCCGGCCGCGATCTTCGTCCCGCCGACGTCGATGGCCAGCGCGGGACCTCGCACGGCCGCGGAACCTAGCCTCGGCCCCATGTCGCTCTCCGACCGCTTGGCCGACGCGGCCGCGGACTCGTCCGACCGGCCCATTGGCGAACGGCTGCACGCGCTCTTCGACACGCTGTGGGACTACCGGCTCGAGACCCAACCCGAGTTCGCGACCTACCTCGGCGAACCCGGGCCGGTCCACCGTTGGAGCGACATGTCGAGGGACGCGTTCGAGCAGAGGAAGCGCGACGCGGAGATCTCGCTCGACGCGCTGGCAGGCATCGACCCGTCCGGCCTCGACGACGTCGACCGCACGAGCCTGCGGCTCGCGACCTACGAGCACGAGCAGGCCGTCCGCCTCGGTCGCTTCCCGCACGAGCTGCTCGCGGTCACGACGATGTTCGGGCCTCAAGTCGACATACCGATGGTGCTGTCGCTCATGGCGCCGCGCACGATCGGCGACGTCGAGAACCTCGTCGCGCGCCTCCATGGCGTGCCCGTCTTCGTCGACCAGGTGATCGGGCTGCTCGACGACGGGCGCGATGAAGGCGTCACGATCCCCCGCGTCGTGGCCGAGCAGCTGCCGCCCGCCGCCGCGTCGCTCGGCGACGCAGGCGACGTCGCCTCGTCCGGCTTTCTCGTCGCGCTCGGCGACCGCCCCGACGGGATCGCCGCCGACGACTGGGAGGAGCTCGTTGCGGACGCGCGCGCCGCGGTCACCGACGCGGCCGCTCCCGCGTTCCGCCGCTTCGCCGCGTACCTCGAGTCGACGTACGCGCCGGCGTGCAGGGAGACCACGGCCATGGCCGACCTGCCAGACGGCGCCGAGTGGTACGCCGAGCTCGTCCGCCAGCAGACGACGACCGACCTGTCGCCGGAGGAGATCCACGCCATCGGCGTCGACGAGGTCGCCCGCATCCGCAAGCAGATGGACGAGGTCATCGCGGCCAGCGGCCACGTCGGCGACTTCGCGTCGTTCGCCGAGTTCCTCCGCACCGACGACCGCTTCTACTTCGACGATCCCCACGAGTTGCTCGCCGCGTATCGCGACATGGCGAAGCGCGCGGACGCCGAACTGCCCCGCCTGTTCGGGCTCCTTCCCCGGCTGACGTACGGCATCAGGGAGGTCCCCGACCACGAGGCGCCCACCGCGCCGATGGCGTACTACCTCCCCGGTTCGCTGGAGTCGGCCAGGCCGGGATGGTTCTACGCCAACACCTACGACCTGCGGGCCCGGCCGCGGTACGAGATGGAGGCGACGTGCCTGCACGAGGCGGTCCCCGGTCACCACCTCCAGATCGCGCTTGCGGCCGAGCTGGAAGGGCTGCCCAAGTTCCGCTCGAAGAGCTTGGAGTACAACGCCTTCGCGGAGGGGTGGGGGCTCTACGCCGAGAGCCTCGGAGACGACATGGGCTTCTACCGCGACCCGTACTCGAAGTTCGGACAGCTCAGCTCCGAGCTGTGGCGGGCGATCCGCCTCGTCGTCGACACGGGCATGCACGCGCTGGGGTGGGAGCGGCAGCGGGCGATCGACTACTGCCTCGAGAACTCGACGGCCGCGATGCACGACGTGCAGACGGAGATCGACCGCTACCTGTCGATCCCCGCGCAGGCGCTGTCGTACAAGGTCGGCGAGCTCACGATCCGGCGGCTGCGGCACGAGGCGACGGCCGCCGCCGGTGCCGCGTTCGACCTCCGGGCGTTCCACGACCTCGTGATCGGTGCGGGCGGGCTCCCGCTCGAAGTGCTCGAGGAACGCGTCCGCGCCTGGGCGGCGTCATGAGCAGGTCGAACGAGCCGGGTGGGGCGGCGTGAGCACGAGCGCGGTCCGCGAACGGCTGCACGCGCTGTTCGAGCGCGAGTGGGCGTGGCAGCTCGACCAGACACCCGAGATGGCCACGATCCTCGGAGAGGACGGCGCCCACGACCGGTGGACCAACTACTCGGAGGACGCGGTCGCGCGGCGCAACGCGCACGTCGACGACGTGCTGGCCGAGATCGCGGCGCTGGAGACGGGGGGCCTCGACGGGCTCGACGAGACCGACCGCCTCAGCCTCGACCTGTTCCGCCGCCAACACGAGCTCAAGGCCGCCGGCAGCCGGTTCCCGTCGCACCTCATGCCGATCACGAAGATGAGCGGGCTCCACATCTCGATGCACCGAGCCGTCGCGTCCGTGCCGGCCGGGCAGGCCGAGATGGCGCTCGCCCGGCTCCGCACGATCCCCGACGTCGTCGCCCAGGTCGTCGACCTGTTGCAGGCGGGCGTGGCGGTGGGCGTGACCCCGCCGCGCTTCACGATCGACGACGTCCCCGAGCAGCTCGACGTGCTCGCGACGCAGGAGTCCGGCGCTCCGCTCTTCCTCGCCGCCTTCGAACGCGCCCCCCAGGCGTTGCAAGACGAAGCCGCGAAGGCGTTCGCGGATATCGCGGCACCGGCGTTCACGAGGCTCGCCGGCCATCTC
>DASVEG010000382.1:0-5688 GCA_036380695.1 Acidimicrobiales bacterium | reverse complement strand
CCCGAGAAGTCGACCGTCACCGTCACCGTCAACGGCGTCGAGATCGAAGCGCAGCCCGGCGAGCTGCTGATCGCCGCCGCCGAGCGCCACGGCACCTACATCCCGCGCTTCTGCTACCACCCGCGGATGAAGCCCGTCGGCATGTGCCGGATGTGCATCGTCGACATCGACACGGGCCGCGGCCCAGCCCTCCAGCCAGCGTGCATGATCCAGGTCGCGGCCGACATGAAGGTCGACACGAAGTCCGCTGCCACCAAGAAGGCGCAGGACGGCGTGCTCGAGTTCCTCCTGATCAACCACCCGCTCGACTGCCCCGTGTGCGACAAGGGCGGCGAGTGCCCGCTGCAGGACCAGACGTTCGCGTACGGCCCTGGCGAAACGCGCTTCGTCGAGGAGAAGCGCCACTGGGAGAAGCCGATCGCGTTGTCGGCGCTCGTGCACATCGACCGCGAGCGCTGCATCCAGTGCGATCGCTGCACCCGGTTCGCCGACGAGATCGCCGGCGACCGGCTGATCGAGTTCGTGGGCCGCGGGTCGCACATCGAGGTCAACACGTTCCCCGACCAGCCGTTCTCGTCGTACTTCTCCGGCAACACCGTCCAGATCTGCCCGGTCGGCGCGCTGCTCGCGCAGCCGTACCGCTTCAAGGCGCGGCCGTGGGACCTCGAGCAGGTCGAGTCGACCTGCACGCAATGCGCCGTCGGTTGCCGTATCGCCGTGCAGTCGTCGCAGGACCGGTTGACCCGTTACATCGGCCTCGACAGCGACCCCGTGAACCACGGGTGGCTGTGCGACAAGGGCCGGTTCTCCTACGAAGCCGTCAACAGCGCGGAGCGGCTCGGACGGCCGCTCGTGAAGAAGGTCGACGAGCTCGTCGACGCCTCGTGGGCGGACGCCCTCGACGCTGCCGCGCTCGGGTTGTCCGACGCCAAGACCGCATACGGCCCTGGTGCGGTGGCGGTCATCGGCGGCGCACGGCTGCCGAACGAAGACCAGTACGCATGGGCGAAGCTCGCGAAGTCGGTGCTCGGCACCGACAACGTCGACGCGCAGCTCGGCGACGGTCTCCCGGCCGAGCTCGTGCTCGGCCTCCCCAGGGCGACGATCGACGACGCGTGCCGCGCGTCGGCCGTGATCCTGCTCGGTCCTGACATCAAGGAAGAGCTGCCGGTGCTTTACCTCCGGCTGCGGGGCGCGGCGCTCAACGAAGGGCTGCGCATCGTCGAGGTCACGCCGCGGCGCACCGGGCTCACCCCGTATGCCGCGGAGGTCGTGCCATACCTCCCCGGTGAAGCGCTGGCCGCGGCGCGACGGCTCGTCGACGGCGACCTCGCCGGCACGCTCGGCGACTCGCCCGTGGTGATCGCCGGCCGTCCGTCGGTCGCCGAGCCGGCGTCGTCGGTCGTCGCCGCGGCGGCAGCACTGGCCGGCCTGCCCGGCGTGCGCTTCCTCTCCGCGCTACGGCGCGGCAACGTGCACGGCGCGCTCGACATGGGCCTGGCGCCCGGCGTGCTGCCCGGCCGGGTGGGCCTCGACGACGGCAGGTCGTGGTTCGTCGACGCGTGGGGAGCGGCGCCGGAGGCGCGCGGTCTCGACACCGACGGCATCCTGCGCGCCGCTGCCGACGGCCGCATCCACGGCCTCGTGCTGCTGGGGGCCGACCCGCTCTCCGACTTCCCCGATCGCGAGCTCGCCAGGCGCGCGCTCGACCGCGCATCGTTCGTGGTTGCCATCGACTGCTTCCTCACCGACTCGGTCCGCAAGGCCGACGTCGTGCTGCCCGCGGCGACGTTCGCGGAGCGGGCGGGAACGACCACGAACCTCGAGGGTCGTGTCACCCGCCTCAGCCCGAAGGTCACCGCCCCGGAAGTGGCATGGCCCGACTGGATGATCGCGGCCGAGTTGGCCGCACGCCTCGGCGGCGACCTCGGGTTCACGACGCTCGACAGCGTGTGGGAGGAGATCGGGCGCGTTGCCCCTTCGCACGCGGGCATCACGCGGTCCGTCCTCGCGGAGCGTCGCTTCCGCGACGGTGTCGTCGCCCCGCTCGGCTCGGTCGAGCCGGGCGCCTCGCGCGCGGTCGACGCGAGCGCGGATCCCATGTCGACCCCCGGCATCATCCACGCCGAGATCCAGGGCGAAACCGTGCTGGAGGGTGAAACCTCCGACTCCCCCGAGGGAATTGGGCGCAAAGACGGCGACATGTCGCCGGATTCGCGCCCAGAACCGCCGTTGCTCGTGTGGGACCGCGCGGTCGAGGCGCCGCGCGAGTTCAAGCCCGACTCGTACGCGCTGCGGCTCGTCAGCGGCCGCAAGCTCTACGACGCGGGCGTGACGGTGCGGATGTCGCCGTCGCTGGCGCCGCTCGCCGCCGAGCCGGTGCTGTGCGTCAACCCGCTCGACCTCGACCGCCTCGGCGTGAAGAGCGGCGGCACGATCCGACTCCGCAGCAACCGGCTGACCACGACGCTGACGGTCGAAGCCGACCCCCACCAGCCGCGCGGTTCGGCGTCGCTGCCGTTCAACCTTCCCGGCATCGACACCGCGGCGTTGATCGACGTCGACGCGCCGGCGAACGAGTTCGCGATCGAGACGCCATGACGCCGTTCCTCGCCGCGGGCGACCCGCTCCTCGAGGGCAACATCGACTTCGGCGTCTTCGCCATCGTCGTCGGCAAGACGCTGTTCGTGTTCGCGATGTTGCTCGTCGCCGTGATGCTGATGATCTGGTTCGAGCGCAAGATCATCGCCGACATGCAGAACCGCATCGGCCCGAACCGCGCCGGGCCGTGGGGGATCCTCCAGACGCTCGCCGACGGCATCAAGTTCTTCTTCAAGGAAGACCTGATCCCCGAGCGCAGCGACCGGCTGGTGTTCAAGCTCGCGCCGTACCTCTCTATCGTCCCCGCGTTCCTCAGCTTCGCCATCGTGCCCTTCGGCGGCTCTATCGAGCTGTTCGGTCACGAGACGCGGCTGCAGCTCGCCGACCCTCCTATCGGCATCCTCTTCCTGCTCGCGATGTCGTCCATCGCCGTCTACGGCGTGATGCTCGCCGGCTGGGCGTCCGGCTCGAAGTACCCGCTCCTCGGTTCGGTCAGGGCCAGCGCGCAGATGGTGTCGTACGAAGCCGCGCTCGGCCTCAGCGTGGTGACGATCGTGCTCGTCACCGGGTCGCTCTACACGAGCGACATCGTGGCCGGGCAGGCGGGCAACATCGCCGACTGGAACCTCATCCGCCTCGGCGTGCTGCCCTTCGTGCTGTTCCTGATCGCCGCCACGGCAGAGCTGAACCGCCCGCCGTTCGACCTCGTCGAGGCCGAGCAGGAGCTCGTCGGCGGCTTCCACACCGAGTACTCCTCGATCCGGTTCGCGCTCTTCTTCCTCGCCGAGTTCATGAACACGATCACGATGTCGGCCGTCATCGTGACGCTGTTCCTTGGCGGGCCGACGATCCCGTGGGACGTGCCGTTCTTCAGCTCGGTGTCCCCGGTCTGGTTTCTCGCGAAGCTGCTGGTCTTCCTGTTCACGTACGTGTGGTTCCGCGCCACGCTGCCGAGGCTGCGGTACGACCAGCTCATGGATCTCGGGTGGAAGGTGCTCATCCCGCTGTCGCTGGGGTGGCTGCTCGTCATCGCCGCGATCCAGATCGACCGCACGCACCTGCTGTGGGCGTTCCCCGCGTTCCTCGTGGTCCCCGCCGCCCTGCTGATGCGTTCGCTGCAGCTCGGCCGGGAGACCGTGATGGAGGAGGACCTCCATGCCTGATCGACCGGCCACGAGGAGGAACGGCTGATGGGCTCGCTCGACGGGTTCTGGGTCACGCTCCGCCAGATGCGGTTGCCCCGCGTCACCACGGAGTACCCGGCCGAGAAGCGCCCCAAGCCGGAGCGCCATCACGGCCGTCACGTGCTGAACCGCTACGAGGACGGCATGGAGAAGTGCATCGGATGCGAGCTGTGCGCGGGCGTGTGCCCGGCGCGCTGCATCTACGTGCGCGGCGCGGACAACCCGCCCGACGCGCCGGTGTCGCCGGGCGAGCGGTTCGGCTTCGTCTACGAGATCAACTACCTGCGCTGCATCCACTGCGACCTGTGCGTCGAGGCGTGCCCGACCGAGGCCATCACCGAGTCGAAGCTGTTCGAGTTCTCCTTCAGCAACCGGCAGGACGCGATCTATACGAAGGACGAGCTCGTCGTCGACGACGAGGGCCGCCCGAAGCAGATGCCGTGGGAGCTGTGGATGGAGGGTGAGGACGAGCACACCTCCGCCTGGGTCCGCGCCACCGCACCGAACGGCAACGCCGCGTTCGAGGGCACGGTGCAGTGGTCGGGCGAGCTCGGCTACGGCGTGCGCGAACCCGAGCCGACGCAGGCCGACGCCGACGAGAAGACCGGCGAGGCGTGGTCCGCTATCGCCGACAACCGGGGTGGCCGGTGACCGACGCCCTGCTCCTCGCTGCGACGAAAGTCGACGCCGGTGTGTTCGCCGTCGCGGCGGTGATCGTCATCGCCGGCGCGCTCTCGGTCGTGTTCGCGCGCAACCCCGTGCACTCGGCGCTCTCGCTCGTCGCCACGTTGTTCGGCGTGGCCGTGCTGTTCGTCGCGCAGGAGGCGCACTTCCTCGCCGCGGTTCAGGTGATGGTCTACGCGGGCGCGATCGTCGTGCTGTTCTTGTTCGTGATCATGCTGCTCGGCGTCGACCAGGAGGAAGACCCGACGCACGAGCCACTGCGAGGGCAGCGACCCGTCGCGATCGCGCTCGGTCTCGCGCTCCTCTTCCTCGTGCTCGTCCTCGGCGGCACCGGGGACTGGGTGACCGGCACGCCGAGCGCGAGGGGCGCGGCCCGTGGCGAAGGTGAGAACGTCGAGAAGCTCGGACGCTCGTTGTTCACCGACTTCGTCTTGCCGTTCGAGGTCACCGGCGTGCTGCTGGTGATCGCCGTCGTCGGCGCGGTCGTGCTGGCGCGCAAGCCGCCGCGTGCAGAGCTGGCGGAGATGCGCGCCGAGGAGCTGCGCCTGCGCGAGATCGACGCGGCGGAGGCGGCCGCCGCTGCCGAAGCCAACGCAGACGCCGCCGTCGACGCGGACGCCGAGGCCGGCGAGGAGGTGCACCCGTGACCGTCGGTGTCGAGTGGTACCTCGGGTTGTCGGCGCTGCTGTTCACCATCGGTGCCATCGGCCTGCTGGTGCGGCGCAACGTGCTCGTGATGTTCATGTGCGTCGAGCTGATGCTCAACGCGGTCAACCTGACCTTCGTCAGCTACGCGCGCGAGCTCAACGACATCGGCGGACAGGTCGTCGTGTTCTTCGTCCTCGTCGTGGCGGCGGCCGAGGTCGTCGTCGGTCTCGGGATCATCGTGGCCATCTACCGCAGGCGCGTCGGCGCGACAGCGGACGACCTCCACTACCTCAAGGGCTGAATGGACGCGCTCGACCTCACTTGGCTGATTCCCGCGTTCCCGCTCGCCGGGTTCCTCGTGCTGCTCGTCGCGGGACGCCGACTGGGCGACCGGTGGTCGGGGTGGCTGGCGACGGCGATGTGCGCGGGCGCCTTCGCGACGACGGTCGCCATGTTCGGCGCGATGGTCGGCCTCGACGGCGAGGAACGGCGGCACGTCGTCGAGTTGTTCGACTGGATCCCCGTCGCCGGGTTCACGGTGAAGGCGGCGTTCCTCGCCGACCCGCTCTCG
>DASVEG010000381.1:0-7487 GCA_036380695.1 Acidimicrobiales bacterium | reverse complement strand
CGCCGCGTCGCGGACGCCTTGAAGCTCGTCGAGCTCGAGCAGTTCGCCGACGCACGCCCGCACGAGCTCTCCGGCGGCATGCGCCAGCGCGTCGCCCTCGCGCGGGCGCTCGCCCAGGACGCCGACATCCTGCTCATGGACGAGCCGTTCGGCGCGCTGGACGCCATGACCCGCGACCTGCTCCACGACGAGCTGGAACGGGTCTGGTCGGCGACGGGGCTGACCGTCCTGTTCGTCACCCACAACGTCCGCGAGGCGGCCCGGCTCGCCGACCGCATCGTGCTGCTCAGTAGCCGACCTGGGCGGGTCGCGGCGACGTTCGACGTCGAGATCCCTCGCCCTCGGCGGATCGATTCGCCCGAGGTGTCCTCGCTCGCCGCCGCGGTCACCGACCGCCTTCGCCAGGAGGTGCGCCGCCATGGCCGTCAGGGAGCGTGACCTCGCCGGCGAGCTCGCCGGTCTCGACGCGCTCGACACCCTCGAGGCCCTCGACGCACGCGGCCCGCGCTCGGCCAGGGCCACGGCGAGGCGCGTGTGGTCGGCCATGTGGCCGAAGGTCGCCGCGCTCGGGCTTGTCGTGCTCGCGTGGCAGGCGTTGGTGTGGGCCGAGTGGCGCCCGGCGTGGGTGGTCCCGCCGCCCGGCGAGGTGCTCGGCGAGCTGGCCGAGATGGCAGGCACGGGCGAGTTCTGGAAGGCCGTGTCGATCACGATGCGTCGCGCGCTCGTCGGGTACGGCATCGCCCTCGTGCTCGGGCTGACGGTCGGTCTCGCGGTGGCGCGAGTCCGCGTGCTCCGCACGGCGGTCGGTTCGCTCATCACCGGTCTGCAGACGATGCCGTCGATCGCGTGGTTCCCGGTGGCGATCCTGCTGTTCGGGCTCAGCGAGCAAGCGATCACGTTCGTCGTGGTGCTCGGCGCCGCGCCGTCGATCGCCAACGGGATCGTGAGCGGCGTCGACCACGTGCCGCCGATCCTGCTGCGCGCCGGCCGAGTCGTCGGTGCCCGTGGCGTGGCGTTGTTCCGTCACGTCGTCGTGCCCGCCGCCCTGCCGTCGTGCCTCGCGGGGTTGAAGCAGGGCTGGGCCTTCGCGTGGCGCAGCCTCATGGCCGGCGAGTTGCTCGTCATCGTGGCGCAGAAGCCGTCGATCGGCGCGCGGCTGCAGTTCGCACGCGAGCTGGCGGACGCCAAGGCGCTGTTCTCACTGATGATCGTCGTGTTGCTGGTCGGCATCGCGGTCGACACCGTGTTCGGCAAGTTCGACGGCGTGTTGCGGGCCCGCAGGGGCTTGGTCGACCAAGCGACATGACACGAGCGACCTGACACGATGACGGCGTGTACATCTCCGCCCGGGTGGACTACGCGACGCGTGCGCTGCTGACGCTCGCGGCCGCGGGCGAGCCGTTGACCGGCGAGGCCGTTGCCGATCGCCAGGGCCTGCCGGTGAAGTACGTGGAGAACCTGCTCGTCGACCTCCGGCGCGCCGGGTTCGTCGTCAGCCAGCGAGGCGCGATCGGCGGCTATCGCCTCGCGAAGCCTGCGGACGAGATCGCGATCGCCGACGTGTTCCGGGCTCTGGACGGCCCGTTGGCCGAGGTGCGGGGCGAGCGGCCCGAGCTCATGCGGTACGACGGCGCGGCCGAGCACCTGCAGGACGTTTGGGTCGCGGTGCGGGCTGCGTTGCGCAGCGTGCTCGACGAGGTGACGCTCGCGGACGTGATCGGTGGGCGGCTCCCCCGGTCGGTCACCCAGCTGCTCGACGACCCGGAAGCGTGGGTGGCGCGCCCCGCTCGTCCCTGAGCTGTTCCCCGGCTACGAGCAGCCGCCGCCGGGCGACGGACGGTCGCGGATCGCCGGGTTCACGACCTCGATGTGCACGTGCGGCCAGGCCGGGTCGGCAGTGACGTCGTCGACCTGCGAAGCGAACGGCAGGAGCGTCGGGCGGGGCGCGATCACCGTCTCGCCCGCAGTTACCCGCTGACCGGCGCGCACCGTGACGCCGTCGATGTGGAGGATCTTGACCTCCCATGCCGGCTGGGCGTCCGGCGCGACGACCAGGAAGTCGTCCGAGTGCTTGCAATAGAGGACGTAGCGGCCGCCGCGCTTGACCGTGCCCGTCACCGGCGAGCGGACCTCGGCGCCCGGGTCGATGACGACGTCGGCCGCGGTGCGCGACCCCGTCCCGCGTTCCCGTGGCTCGAGGGTGAGCGCGGCGATGGCGCTCGTCGCCGGCTCCATCTGCTGCGCGCCGTCGTGGTTCGACTCGTGGAACCCGACCCGCTCGACGCGGAACGAAGGGTGGAGGAGCGTGATCCCGCCCACCGTCGCGAACGGCGTCGCCGCCTGCTCCACCACGACCCGGGGAGGCGGGGGCGGCGCGGTGGTCGTGGTCGGAACTGCCGTCGTGGTCGGTGCCGCGGTGGTCGGGGGAGCGGCCGTCGTCGGCGTCGTGGTCACAGGCTCGTCTGCGGGCTCAACGCTTTCGGTCGGCGCCTGGCCGTTGCCGGCCGACGCGCCGGCGACGGTGGTGCCGGATCGTGGCGCGGCCGAGCACGCGGCGGTCGCGCACATGGCGACGACGATCAACGTAACGCGGACAGGGCCTCGCACCAGTTCAAGGTATCGGCACCTTTCGCCGGATTCGTACGGCGCGGCATACGGTTCTCGCATGGATTACGAGGCGCACATCGCGTCCGTCGAGCGCGAGACGCAGGCGTTCCTCGAGGTGCTGGCGACGACCGCGCTCGACGCGCGGGTACCGACGTGTCCCGCGTGGTCGTTGCGCGATCTCACCGAGCACGCCGGTGGGTTCATGGGGTTCTGGGCGCACGTGCTGTGCGAGGGCGCGGGCGTGGAGAAGACGCCGGCGCCCGACGCGCCCGACGGCCCGCTGACCGAGTGGTTCGACGACCTGTGCCGCCACCTGATCGAACGCCTCCGCGCCACGTCGCCGACGGCCGAGGTGTGGACGTGGGCCAAGCAGGACTCGTCGGCCGCGTTCGTGGCGCGGAGGTCTGCGCACGAGCTCGCCGTGCACCGGTTCGACGCCGAGAGCGCGGCGGGCCGCCCGCGGCCCATCGCCGCCGACCTCGCGGCCGACGGCATCGACGAGATCTTCTTCATGATCGACAACTGGCACACCTCCGCGCGCGACCGGCGGGGCACGGCGAGCGGCAACGGGGAGACCATCCGCCTGCACGCAACCGACACGGGCGACGACTGGACCGTCTCGCTGACGGATCACGTCGCGGTCACCCGCGATGGTGGCGATGCCGACCTGACGCTCACCGGCGCCGTCAGCGATCTCGAGCTCGTGCTCTACCAGCGCCCACCGATCGGCCCGGTCGAGCGGGCCGGCGACGACGCCGCGGTCGACGTCTGGTACCAGGCGTTCACGTTCGGCTGATGGCAACGGCATTCCCGGCGACCTGGGTCGCCCTCCTCCGTGCGGTCAACCTGGGCAAGGTGAACCGCCTCGCGATGGCCGACCTGCGCGCGTCGTTGGAAGCGCTCGGTTACGGCGACGTGCGCACGTTGCTGCAGAGCGGCAACGCGTTGTTCACCGCAACGGGGTCGAAGAAGGCCGCCGGGCTCGAGCGTGAGATCGCCGACCGGATCAAGGCGGATGTCGGCCTCGGCATCGAGGTCGTCGTCCTCTCGGGCAAGGAGCTCGCTTCGATCGTCGATGCGAACCCCTTCGCCGGCCGGCGGGGCGTCGACCTCAAGGAGCTCGGCGTCGCGTTCCTTTCCGGCAAGCCCGCGGACGCGAAGGTGAACGCACTCGACGCGAACGCGTACGCGCCCGAGGAGTTCGCGATCGGCGATCGCGTCGTGTACGTCCGGCAGCCGAGTGGCATACGGGCGTCGAAGCTGCCCAACTGGGAGAGGGCGCTCGACGTCGTCGCCACCGCGAGGAACTGGAACACGACGCTCAGGCTGCGCGACCTCGCCGACGGCTGAAGTCTGCGAGCATCGCCGCGTGCTGACGGTCGAATACGACGGGCCGGTCGCCCGGATCACGCTGTCGCGGCCCGAGCGGCTCAACGCGCTCAACGACGAGCTCCGCCGCGCGCTCGCCGGCGCGCTGTCGGAGCTCGAGGAGCGGCCGGATGTCCGCGTCCTGCTCCTCGCGGGCGAGGGGCGCGCGTTCTCCGCGGGCGCGGACCTCACGTCGACCGCGTACCCGCCCGTCGCTGGCGACTGGGCGACTCGGCGCCACCTCACCGGCACGTGGCAGCGCGTGGTCGAGCAGCTCGACCGCATCCCGCAGGTCACCGTCGCACGCCTGCACGGCCACGTCATCGGCGGCGCCGCGCTGCTCGCCGTCGCGTGCGACATTCGGGTCGCGTCCGACGACACGGTGGTGCGGATCCCCGAGCTGGCCATCGGGATCCCGTTGACGTGGGCGGGCATCCCGCTGCTCGTCCGCGAGGTCGGCCTCCCGCTCACGCGGGACTGGGTGATGACCTGCAGGCCGGTCCCGGCCGACGAGCTGCTCCGGTCGGGTTACGCGCAGCGCGTCGTGCCCCGTGACGGGCTCGACGGCGCGGTGACCGAGTGCGTCGACGAGCTCCTCGCCGTCCCTCCCGGCCCGCTGGCGATGGCGAGGGCGATGACGTCCGCGATCGGCCGGACCTCGCCGGCGATGGTGGCCGGCTGGGGCGACCCCGACCATCAGCAGTGGTCGTTCACCGAGGAGGAGTACCGCGCCGCGGCCCGCGCCTACCTCGGCCGAACGACCCGCAAGCCCCCCACGTGACCGCATTCTGACGACGTTCTGCACCCAGAACGATGAGCTACCGTCCGGTCACCGATGGCGATGAACCTGTTCGACGACTACGACGACGGCGGGTTCTTCGACGAGGTCTTCGACCACGAGGGCAACGTCCGGCCGCACTACCGGTCGTTGGTCAAGCGGTTCGCGGAGCTGACGCCAGAGGAGCTCGCCCGTCGCGTCCGGCTCCGCGACGACTCGTTCCGCACGCAGGGCATCACGTTCACGGTCTACGGCGAGGAAGAGGGCCTGGAGCGCACGTTCCCGATGGATCTCTTCCCGCGCGTCATTCCGCACGACGAGTGGACGACGGTCCGCGACGGGCTCGTGCAGCGGGTGACCGCCCTCAACACGTTCCTCGACGACCTCTACGTCGGCGAGCGCGCCGTCATCGCCGACCGCATCGTCCCGAACTGGCTCGTGACCTCGTCGTCCGGCTTCCGGCGCGAGGCCTCCGGCGTGCACGTCCCCGGCAACGCGCGCTGCCTGGTGGCAGGCATCGACCTCGTGCGCGACGCGGACGGCACCTACCGCGTGCTCGAAGACAACGTGCGCAACCCGAGCGGCATCTCGTACGTGCTCGAGAACCGGGCGTCGATGACGCGCGTGTTCCCGTCGGCGTTCGCCGACCTGTCAGTCTGCTCGGTGAGCCATTACGGGACGATGCTGCTCGACGCGCTGCGGAACGTCGCCCCGCCCGCGGCAGGCGACGATCCGACCGTGGTCGTGCTCACGCCCGGCGTGTACAACGCCGCGTACTTCGAGCACGTTTTCCTCGCCCGGCAGATGGGCGTCGAGCTCGTCGAAGGTCGCGACCTCGTTGTCGACGAGCACGTCGTCGCGATGCGGACGACCCGCGGGCTGCAGCGTGTCGACGTGATCTATCGGAGGATCGACGACGAGTTCCTCGACCCGGTCGCGTTCCGACCCGACTCGTCCCTCGGCATCCCCGGGCTCATGGCCGCGGCTCGCGGCGGCAACGTCACCATCGCCAACGCGGTCGGCAACGGCGTGGCCGACGACAAGGCCGTCTACGCATACGTCCCGGAGCTGATCCGCTACTACCTCGGTGAGGAACCGATCCTCGCCAACGTCGACAGCTACCTCCTGTGGGACGACGATCAGCGCGCGCTGGTGCTCGAGCGTCTCGACGAGCTCGTCGTCAAGCCGGTCGCGGAGTCGGGCGGGTACGGCGTGTGCATCGGCCCGAGCGCGTCCGACGAAGAGCTCGACGACGTCCGTAGGCGCGTGCTCGCCGACCCCCGCAACTACGTCGCGCAGGAGGTTGTCGCGCTGTCGCGGCACCCGACGCTGGTCGACGACCGCTTCAAAGGCCGCCACGTCGACCTCCGACCGTTCGTGCTGACCGGCGAGCGGGTCGACGTCGTCCCCGGTGGGCTCACGCGCGTGGCGCTGCGCGAGGGGTCGTTGGTGGTGAACAGCTCCCAGGGCGGCGGGTCGAAGGACACGTGGGTGTTGAGCGACGAGGTCGGCGGCGGCGACGTCGAAGGGCTCGACTGATGCTCGCCCGTCACGCCGAGTCGCTGTTCTGGACGGGCCGCTACATCGAGCGGGCCGAGAGCACCGCCCGCATGCTCGACGTGACCTACCACGGTCTCCTCGAAGCGAACGCGTACGAAGCCGAGCCTGCGTGGCGCGAGCTGCTCAGCGTGCTCCGCCTCGACGCCGACTTCCGTGAGCGGGGTGGCGGCGCCAGCGCGGCATCGGTGAGCTCGTTCCTCGTGCTCGACGAGGAGAACGGCGGGTCGATCATCTCCGCGGTCGAACGGGCCAGGGAGAACATCCGCTCGGTGCGCGAGCTCGTGCCCATCGAGCTGTGGGAAGCCGTCAACTCCTTCCACCTCGACCTCAGGGCGCGCAACCTGCGGCGCGACCTCGACCAGCAGCCCTACGTGCTCTACAAGCTCGTGAAGCAGCGCTGCCAGCTGATCGCCGGAGTGGCCAGCGAGACGATGCCGCGCGAAGACGGGTGGCGGTTTCTCCAGATCGGCTGGACCCTCGAACGCGCCGAGATGGCCTGCCGCCTGCTCGACGTGCGGTACGCCGCGCAGCCCGAACTGTCCGACTTCCACCACTGGCAGTCGACGCTCAAGTCGGCGTCCGCGTTCGAGGCGTATCGCAAGGCGCATCGCTCGTCGATGGACCCGTCGGACGTCGTCGCCTTCCTCCTCCTGTCGCGCACGTTCCCGCGCAGCGTGTTGTTCTGCCTGCGACGAGCCGAGCGCGAGCTCGGCTTGTTGAGCGGCTCGGACGCGCCGATGACCCGACCCGAGCGGTTGCTGGGCCGCGTGCGCGCCGACCTTGAGTTCACCGACGTCCGCGACATCGTCGGGGGCGGGCTGCACTCGTTCCTCGAACGCCTCCAGCACGCGGTGCGCCAGGTCGCGGAGGCTGTCGCGCTGCAGTACTTCAGGAACAGCCAGGAGCTGTTGCTCACCGCGCTCGACTTCCGGCCCGCGGGCGCGGGCCCGGCACCGTCGTCGCCTGGGGTTACCTGATGCGGTTCGACATCACGTACACGACGACGTTCACGTACGACGACCTCGTGCGCGAGTCGCAGAACGAGCTGCGCGCGTGCCCCGCGTCCGACGAGGCGCAGCAGTTGGTCAGCTATCGCGTGACCACATCGCCGCCCTCCCGCGTCCTCTCGTTCTCCGACTACTGGGGCACGCGCGTCGACGCCTTCGGTGTGCGC
>DASVEG010000380.1:0-3592 GCA_036380695.1 Acidimicrobiales bacterium | reverse complement strand
CTTCCGGAACTGGTACGGCGTCGAGTAGATGCCGACGTCGAGGCCGGCCTCCCGGACGCCGTCGATGGCGCCGCGGAGGACGACGGCGTTGAGGGCCCGGTCCGGGGTCCAGTAGTTCAGCTGCTCGACGTCGAGCCAGATGAACGGCGCATCGACGCCCTGCGACGTCGCGTAGCTCATGGCGTCGAGCACGCCGTTGAACCCGAAGTTGTAGGCAACGCACGCGAGTGACCCGTTGCACGCGGGCTGCCTCGTGCTCGACGCGCCCCGCGCGAGCTCGTCGGCGGAGCGGGGGAAGTTGACGTTCACGTACACGCCCGCCGCCGCCTGCTTCGCCCAGCGCCACTCGTCGGCGAGGCAGCGGTTGTAGCGGAACGCTCGGCCGCCGTTGACGCCGATGATGGCGTAGGCGAAGGGCTCGACGGGGCGCTGCCCGTCGCACTGCGGGTACGAGATGTCCCAGCCGAACTTGCCGTCGAGCAGCGCGCCACCGGCAGCGGCGCGGACCGGCTTGGCGACGGCGGACGCGGCCGCGACGGGTGCAGCCGCGGGGGGCGGCGCGGGCGCGGGTTCCGGCGCAGGCTCGGGGGCGGGTGCGGGCTCGGGCGCGGCGGGCGGCGCGTGGCGGCCGTGGCCACCAGCGATGCCGATGACGGGCGCCGCGAGACGCTTCACCGGGGGAGACCCGAGGTACGGCGCGCCGCCGAACGCGAACACGCCTCCGTCCGCGCCGACGAGCCAGTAGCCGCTGCCGTTGGCGTCGAGCGACATGTCGGCGATGGGGCGGTTGAGCTTCGTTCCTGCGAGCGACCCATGGAACGGCGCGTCGCCGAACGCGAACACGCCGCCGTCCGACGAGACGAGGTAGTAGCCGTTGCCGCTCGGCGTCGGCACGAGGTCGATGATCGACGCGTTCAGCTGCTGCGACGCGGCCGAGCCGTGGAAGGGCGCGTCGCCGAACGTGAACACGCCGCCGTCGGCGCCGACGACCCAGTACCCGTTGCCGGACGGCGTCGAGGCCAAGGAGACGGCCCGACTCGAGAGCCCGACGTCGACGGCCGATCCGTGGAACGTTGCGTCGCCGAAGGAGAAGACCCCGCCGTCGCGTGCGACGAGCCAGTACCCCTTGTTGGTCGGGGTGCGGGCGATGTCGACGACGGCCTCGCGCGCCTGGCCGACGGCGGCGCCGAAGAACTCGGCGTTGCCGAAGGTGAAGACGCCGCCGTCCGCGCTGGTGAGCCAGTAGCCGTCGCCGTGGTCGGTCTGCGCGATGCCGACGACCGGCGCCTTGGTGAGGCCAGCGGCGGAGCCTGCGAACTCGTACCACCCGTGGGTGAAGACCCCGCCGTCGGCCGCGACCAGGCGGTACGCGGGGCCGCGCTCGGGCTCGGCCGGGGCCGGGGCGGGATCGGCGGCGGCAGCGGTCGTCGTCGGCGCCGCGTTCGCGGTCGCGACGGACGCGGCCTCGACGACCCTCGTGGACGCGGCCGGACGCTCGCGGCGCCCGGGTGCCTGGTCGTACTGCGAGACGGCCACGCCGCCGGCGACGAGGATCGCGGCGGTCGCAAAGTTCATCGCCCGGCGAGACACCGAGGCGATGCGGGCCTTCCTGCGGGCGAGCGCCCTCGGGGTGACGGGGCGGTACGGCGCGAACTGCTGCTCGATCACGACGGGGGTTCCTCCTGGGGAACTCTCCGTGGTCCCAGCAACCACGGAACGTCCGCAACAGGATCGGCGCGGAGGCCTCTCGACTCGACCGCGCTGAAGAGCCATTACCCGAAATGGCCCGTCAACGCCCTTGTGCCCGTCAGGTCGTGGCCGGAGGGCGGAGCACGGGTGCCTCACCCGTGGATCCCTTGCTGACCCCGGTCGTGCCCGGCGGCGCCATGCCCGCACCGAACGACGCCATCGACCGCCCGCCGGCGCCGCCAGCACCGGGCAGCCGTAGCCCGCCGGAGATCGTGAGCCCGCCGTCGACGACCAGGGCCTCACCCGTGACGAATCGTGCGTCGTCGCTCGCGAGGAAGCAGATGGCCGCGGCGATGTCGTCCGGGCGCCCGTGATCCGGCCACGGTTGCACCTGGTCGAGCAGCGAACCGACTGCCTGCTCGTTTACGCCTTGGTTCAGGAGCGGCGTGTTGATGCCACCGGGGCACACGCAGTTCACGCGCACGCGGTCTTCCGCGAGCTCGAGGGCCGCGCCGCGGGTCAGGTTGATCACGCCCGCCTTCGCGGTCGAGTAGGCGAGCGGCCCTGCACCGGCGCGGAGGCCGGCGACGGACGCGGTGTTGACGATCGCCCCGCCCTCTCCCTGCGCCTTGAACGCGCGGGCGGCGTGCTTGACGCCGACGAAGACGCCCCGCACGAGCACGCCGAAGGTCCAGTCCCAGTCGTCGACCTCAATGGCCTCGACGGGCCCGAACGCGCCTGCCACGCCGGCGTTGTTCACCATCACGTCGAGCCGCCCGAAGTCCGCCAGCGCGGTCGACACCGCCGCGGCCACGTCGGCTTCGACGCTGACGTCGGTGCGCACGAACCGCAGGCGCTTTTCCGCACCGGCCGCCGACGCGGCGACGTCGTCGACGAGCGCCGCGCCGGTCGCCGCGTTGTAGTCCGCGGCCACCACGGACGCGCCTTCGTCGAGCAGCCGGATCACCGTGGCCCGCCCGATCCCGCTCGCGCCGCCGGTCACGACCGCGACGCGGCCCTCGAATCGCCCTATCGTCATGCCTTCATCTTGACCGCGCGGTCAAGTGCGTGCCACGACGACTCGTCGTCGCGTCAGGACGACGGTGCCTGCGCTTCCTGCGGCTTGTTGGCCTCCTGTGCCTGGCGCTTGTCGCGCGCCTTCTTCTTCCGGATGCGGTCGTTCTTCCACCGCACCTTCGCGAGTGCTCCTCTGCCCATGCCACGAGCGTACGTGCGACTTGACCATGCGCACCACCCGTGGAATAAATATACGCGTCCTGTTGTCAAGAATCCTGTGTAGTGGACAGCAAGGTACGTCGGAAGTCGACGTCGACAACTCGATGGAGGAAGAAGCGAATGTTGCTCCGGTTCGATCCCTTCCGTGAGGTCGAGCGCGAACTCGACCGGTTGACCTCGTTCGGTGGGAAGGGCTTCCGTCCCGCCACCATGCCGATGGACGCTTGGCGCCACGGCGACCACGTCTACGTACGCATCGACCTGCCCGGCGTCGACCCGTCGACGGTCGACCTCACCGTCGAACGGAACGTCCTCACCGTCACGGCCGAGCGGGCGTGGCAGAAGGAGGACGGCGCGCAGGTGCTCGTGGCCGAGCGCCCCCAGGGCCGGTTCAGCCGGCAGCTCTTCCTGGGCGAGGGGCTCGACCCCGACCGCATCGAGGCCACCTACGACGCGGGCGTGCTCACGATCCACGTGCCGGTCGCGGAGCAGGCGAAGCCGCGCAAGGTCGAGGTCGCCATGGGCACCGGCTCCACCCAGCCGCACGCGATCGACGCAACGTCGAAGGACGCCACGGCCGCCGCGTAGGCGTACTTCTCTTCTGGGTGCAGAAACTCGCGCTATGCGCAAGTTTCTGCACCCAGAACGCGTCCGGCACGGGGTCCGG
>DASVEG010000379.1:0-15740 GCA_036380695.1 Acidimicrobiales bacterium | reverse complement strand
GTACGGGCAGATGCCGCACGTCCCCGCGATCACCCGGTTGCACGCGGCTCGCCATGCCCGCACGACCACCGACTACTACTGCGACTTCTGGACGCAGTTGGGGTGGACGATCCTGTCGTGCGGCTTCTACTCGTTCTACGTCCACTACCGGATGATCGAGCGTTTGCGCGAACACAACCGCCGCCGCCTCGAGCTCCTGGGCGCGGCGAACGAGATCGCGTGGGAGCGCGCGCAGCAGCAGGGTCGAGCGGACGAGCTGCGGCCGTGGTTCGAGCGCGTCGCCGTCGACCTGTCGGTGATGCAGCGGCAGACCACCGAGTTTCGCGAGCCATGGGTCTGGATCGCGCTGCTGTTCGTCGGCGGCGGCATCGTCCAGTTCGTGCTCTTCTTCCTCTTCGACGGCGATCTCATCAAGCACTCCGCGGCGGAGCGCTCGGCGGAGTACCACCTCACGCAGATCCTCGACACCCTCGGCGTGCACGTCGGCGGGCCCGCGGCGCCTCCGCCGAAGGACCCGCACCAGTACGCGTTGCGCATCGTCGCGACGATCTTCACCTGCGGCATCTACGGGTTCTGGTGGTTGTACGACCTCATGCAGGACGGCAACGTGCACTTCGCTCGCGACGCGGCGTTCGAAGACGCGCTCGTGCCCGCCCTCGGGTAGGGGCCGATGGCCACCGAACCCGTCGCGACCGTCGCGACGCCCGTGTCGGTCGGTTCGCTCCGGCTCCGCAACCGGCTGTATCGAGCGCCTGTCCTCGAGGGCGCGGGCGACGGCGCCGACGCCGCGCAGCGGTACGCAGAGGCGTTCGTCCCCAACGCGGAGGCCGGCGTCGGGCTCATCGTGCAAGGGTCGTCGTGCATCGCGCCGGAGGGGCGCACGTCTCCGGGGATGACCGTCGTCGACACGTGCGACAAGGTCATGCGGCTGTCGCCGATGGTGGGCGCCGTGCACGCCGCCGGCGCGGCGATCGTCCTGCAGCTCGGCCACGGTGGCATCTACGCGATGGAGGCGTGGCACGAGCCGTACGCGTCTCAGCGGCGCGGCCCGTTGCTCGCCGCGAGCCCGTTGCCGCCGTTCCTGCGGCCGGCGATGCGCGGCGTGCCGGTGCACGTGATGACCACCGACGAGGTGCGGGGGATGGCGACGGTGTACGGCGACATCGCGTCGTGGGCGCGCGAAGCGGGTTACGACGGCATCCAGCTCGGCAGCGCGAACGCCAAGCTCCTCGACCAGTTCCTCTCCCCCTTCTACAACCGGCGGACCGACGAGTTCGGCGGATCGTTGGAGCGGCGCGCCACGATCCTCCGTCTCATCCGCGAGGCCGTCGCCGAGCGCGCCGGCGCCGACTACCCGTGCCTCGTGAAGGTGCCGTCGGAGGTTGGCGGGGTGCCGTGGCGTTCGAAGACGACGCGCGACGAGGCGTTGCGGCTGTGCGAGCTCGTCGAGGAGTGGGGGTTCGACGCGGTGACGCCCGTGGAGGTGTCCGTCTTCCCCGACACGACCCTGAGCCGCGGCGGCGTGCCCGACTCGTTGTGGAAGCACAAGGGGATGCGGGCGCGCTTCGAGAAGGCGTCACCATCGCCGGCGCGGCGCGCGGTGCTCGTCGCCGGCTCGTGGGTGGGTGCCATGCGCGCGCCGTTCCGGCCGGTGTGGAACCGGGAGCTGTTCCGCGCCGCGAAGCGCCGCGTGTCGATTCCCGTGTTCGCGGTCGGAGGCATCCGCACTGCGGACGAAGTGGCCGACATCCTCGGTTCGGGCGACGCCGATCTCGTCGGCATCGGCCGGCCGTTCTACGCGGAGCCCGACCTGCCGCTGCGCATCCTCGGTGGCGCGGCCGAGCCGGTGAGATGCCTCAACTCCAACCGGTGCGTCCCTGCCCAGATGCTCGGGATGAAGGGCATCTGTTACAACCCCGAGGTGACGCGCCGGGCGCGCGGCACGCAGGCCGTCAGTCCCGAGGCCACGCCCGACTGAGCTTCTCCCACGTCGCGTCGAGCGATTCGGGGAGGACCCTCGTCTCGGCGACCGACGTCATGAAGTTCGTGTCGCCGTTCCAGCGCGGCAGCAGGTGCACGTGGAAGTGGCCGGGCACGCCCGCGCCTGCGGCCCGCCCGAGGTTGGCGCCGACGTTGATGCCCTCGGGTGCGTAGGCAGCCTTGAGCGCGACCACGCCGGCGGTGACCGCATGCCACAGCTCCCCAGCCTCCTCGACGGCGAGCTCCTCGATCTCACCGACGTGACGCTCTGACATCACCATCACGTGCCCGCTCGTGTAGGGGTACGCGTTGAGGATCGCTACGACACGACCGCCGCGCCACACGACCTTCGTGACCGCGTCGTCTTCACCGCTCGAGAGGATGCGGCAGAAGACACAACCGTCGTCGCCGGGGCCCTCCGCGCCGGCGCTGGCGACGTACTCGGTGCGCCACCCCGCCCACAGCCGTTCGAGGCTCACGCGGTCGAGGACGCGCCGCGCTGGTCGGGAGGGCGGGCCTCGCTGTCCAGCCGCGCGAGGAAGCCGTCGAGGGCGACGCCTCGTTCGGGTCGGTCCTGCCCCCGTTCGTTCACGCCGACCGTGCCCGCGGCGACGTCGTCGTCACCGACCACGAGAATGAACGGGAGCTTCTCCAGCTTCGCCTTGCGGATGCGGCCGCCAAGGGCCTCGTCGGCCCGCTCCCAGTCCGCTCGGTAACCGGCAGCGACGAGCCGCGCGGCAATGCCCGCCGCGTGCTCGTCGTGGTCGTCGCGCACGCCGAGCACGCGCACCTGTACCGGCGCGAGCCATGCAGGGAAGGCGCCCGCGTAGTGCTCGGTGAGCACGCCGAAGAACCGCTCGACCGAGCCGAACAGGGCGCGGTGGATCATGATCGGCCGCTGGCGCGTGCCGTCCGCGGCTTGGTACTCGAGGTCGAACCGCTGCGGGAGCTGGAAGTCGAGCTGGATCGTCGACATCTGCCACGTGCGGCCGATCGCGTCCCGCGCCTGCACGGAGATCTTCGGCCCGTAGAAGGCGCCGCCGCCCTCGTCGAGCACGAGCTCGAGGTCCATCCCGCTGGCGACGACGCGCAGCGCCTCGGTGGCTTCGTCCCACTCGTCGTCGGTGCCGACCGCCTTCTCCTCCGGTCGCGTCGACAGCTCGAGGTAGAAGTCCGAGAGGCCATAGTCGGACAGCAGGCCGAGCACGAACGTCAGCAACGAACCGAGCTCGTCCGCCATCTGCTCGCGGGTGCAGAAGATGTGGGCGTCGTCCTGCGTCATTCCCCGCACGCGCGTCAGGCCGTGGACCACGCCCGACCTCTCGTAGCGGTACACCGTGCCGAACTCGAACATGCGCAGAGGCAGCTCGCGGTACGACCGCCCGCGGCTGCGGAAGATCAGCACGTGGAACGGGCAGTTCATCGGCTTGAGCCAATACTCCGCGTTCTCCAACTCCAGCGGCGGGTACATCGACTCGCGGAACCATTGGAGGTGGCCGGACGTCTCGAACAGACCGGCCTTGGTGATGTGGGGCGTGTTGACGAACTCGTAGTCCGCGGCCTCGTGGCGCCGGCGTGAGTAGTCCTCCATCACGCGACGGATGGTGCCGCCCTTCGGGTGGAAGACCGCGAGGCCGCTGCCGATCTCGCTCGGGAACGAGAACAGGTCGAGCTCGGCGCCGAGCTTGCGGTGGTCGCGCTTCTCGGCCTCCTCGAGCATCGTGAGGTGGGCCTGCAACGCCTTCTCGTCTTCCCACGCGGTGCCGTAGATGCGCTGGAGCTGCTGGCGCTTCTCGTCGCCCCGCCAGTACGCGGCCGCGACCTTGGTGAGGCGGAACGCGCCGAGGCGGCTGGTCGACGGGACGTGCGGGCCGCGGCACAGGTCGACGAAGTCGTCGGAGTTCCGGTACGCGCTGACCGCGCCGCCGGCTGCGCCCTCCGACGCGTCGACGCCCCGGATGATCTCGACCTTGTACGGCTGATCCGCGAAGAGTTGGAGCCCTTCGTCGACCGTGTGCTCCTCGCGCACGAATGCCTGGTCGGCGGCGACGATCTCGCGCATGCGCGCCTCGATGCGCGCCAGGTCGTCCTCGCTGAAGGTGGCGCCACCAGGGAGCTCGAAGTCGTAATAGAAGCCGTCCTGCACCGGGGGCCCGATGGCGAACTTCGCCCCTGGCCACAGCTGGGTGACGGCCTGGGCCATCACGTGCGCTGTCGAGTGGCGGAGCACCTCGCGCCCCTTCGGCGAGTCGCGGGTGACGATGGCGACGGCCGACCCCTCCGCCAGCGGCGTCGTCAGGTCGGTCTCCGTGCCGTCGACGACGGCCGCGACCGCGGCCTTTGCCAGGCGGGACCCGATGGAGGCGGCCAGATCCGCAGCCGTCGCACCCGCGTCGACCGTCTTCTCGGAACCATCGGGAAGGCGCACGGTGATCTGGTCGGCCATGGCGCCACAAGGTACTTGCGCCAGCCGGGGATTCGTTTTGTGTGCGAATGGCGCACGATGTTGCGCCATTCGCCCGCAAAACGATCTAGCGGCGTGACCAGTCGCGCTGGAGGTCGGGGAGGCCGAAGCCGGCGAGGGCTCGCAGGGCGTCGTCGACACGCCGATCGACGCTGCCTGGCGCGACCTTCGCCTCGCCTACCGCCGCGAACAACGACGTGGGAGCGCCCGTGCCCGCCTTGCCGGCGAGGTAGGAGATCACCGACCGGCTCTCTGCGTACGACCGGATGATCCCCTCCTGCGACCCGGTGGTGAACTCGTAGTCGCGAGGCAGCACGCCGTCGCTCCCCCTCGGCCTTCCCTCGTTCGTCCGCCGCCCGGTCGCCAGCCAGTCGGCCACGCCCTCGTGCAGCCATGCAGGCACGAGCGGCCCGGCGACCGGCGCGCCAGCCGCGTGGGCGAGCTCGTGCACGATCGTCTCGACCTGGAAATCCCGCCCGTAGGCAGACAGGTTCTGGTCTTGGATGTACATGCGAGGCGCGGTCGCCTGCCACCCGGTGTCCCTCACCGCGCCGTAGCTCACGAACGCGACGAACTTGTCGAGGTCGATGGTCGACTGCAGGAGCTGTTCGAGCTCGTCGACGTCGGCGGGCAGCACGATAGGGATCGCTCGCGACCATGGCTTGTCCCAGAGCCCGACGACGCGCGCCATGGCGTCCTCCGCGATCGCCGCGAGCGCGTCGGCGCGGTCGGCCTGCTCGGGGTGGTGGAGGACGATGAAGTGGTCGGTTGCGCGCGTCCTGACCTCACCGAAGTCCCACAGCCCGCGGCTCGTGTCGAGGCCGAGGTCGGCGACGTCGGTGTCGCTCGCGACGAGCCACCGGTCGCCGCGTTGCACGAAGGTCAGCCACAGCGTGTCGACCACGTCGCGGTCGTCGTACCGGTCGAACCGGTAGCTCATCCGCGTCTCGGGCAGGAAGCGGTCGGCCTCGGGAGCGAGGTCGCCGGTGTCGCCGAACCGCGCCTCGAGCGCGAACCGCTCCAGCGGCACCGACCGCAGCCCGGCGAAGTGGCGCGCCTGCGCGTCCTTGAACGCGTCCGGTGCCTCGGGGTCGACCGTCGCCATCCACGCCTGCTGGTCGCCGGCCGCGAGCGCCCGTTCGCGTGCGTCGAGCACGGCGTTGGCCGCATCGACCGCCGCGGCGGGATCGCTTTGCCCGCGCTCGACCGCCGCGCCATCTGTCGAGGAAGCCGCCGCCGCGCCGGCGAGCGCGGCCGCGAGCGCAGCCAAGCCGGCAACCACGCGCCGCGCCATAGGTCGAGCCGCCTAGAGCGACACGCCGAGCAGCGCGGCCGCGCCCCTCACCGGCTGGCCAGCGGCGACGGCGCGATCGATCGACTCGATCGCATCGTGCGTCGCGAGGTCCGCGTCGAGCGCGGCGCGGACGTCGTCGAGCGCGGCCGTGCCACCCGCGGTGCCGGACGCCTTCCACCGCTCCAGTCGCTCCGCGGCGTCCGGCATGAGCTCGTCGGTCCACTCCCAGGCCTCGCGGTAGTGGTGGGCGAGGATGGCGAGGCGGATCGCTCCCGGCTCCCAGTCCTTGAGCAGGTCGCTGACGAAGACGAGGTTGCCGAGCGACTTCGACATCTTCGTCCCCTCGTAACTGACGAGCGGCGCGTGGAGCCAGTGGCGCACGAACGGCTCGCCGGTCGCGGCCTCCGACTGCGCGGCCTCGCACTCGTGGTGCGGGTAGATGAGGTCGGCGGCCCCGCCGTGGAGGTCGATGGTCGTACCGAGCTCCCGGAGCGCGAGCGCAGAACACTCGATGTGCCACCCCGGCCGGCCCGGGCCCCACAACGACTCCCACGCGGGCTCGTCCGGCGCGGACGGCTGCCACAGCACGAAGTCGAGGGCGTCGTGCTTGTTGGGGTCGTCGGGGTTGCCCCCGTTCTCCGCCGCGAGCTGCAGCATCGTGTCGCGGTCGTGATGGCTCACCCGGCCGAATCCCGCAAAGGACGACACGTCGAAGTACACCGACCCACCGCTCTGGTAGGCGTGCCCCGAGTCGAGCACCATGCCGATGAACCCGAGGATGTCCGGGATCGCGGAAGTCGCGCGTGGCTCGCTGAACGCGGGCAGCAGGCCGAGCGCGTCCATGCACGCGTCGAACCTCGCCATCTCCTCTGCGGCGAGGTCGAGGTAGAACACGCCGAGCTCGCGAGCCTTCGCGAACAGCGGGTCGTCGATGTCGGTGATGTTGCGGACGCACTGGGTGCGGTGGCCGATGTCGCGCAGGCGTCGCTGCACCACGTCGTAGAGCACGTAGGTGGCCGCATGGCCGAGGTGCGCGGCGTCGTACGGCGTGATGCCGCACGTGTACATCGTCACCGTCGGGCCGGGCTCGAAGGGCACGACGTCCTGCCGTGCGGTGTCGTACAGCCGCATCACGCGACCCAGGCTACGACGGAGCGCGCCGTTACCTCGCTACGGGAGCGGGATGCCGGTGAGCCGCACGGCGGCGCGCGTCTTGTACCGCACGTTGAGCTGCAGGAGCACGGCGGTGATCGACTCGATCGGCGACGCGTTCGACAGCGATCCCGCATCGAGGGGGCGGAGGTCGGGGATGAGGTCGACCAGCTCCGCCGTCGCGATGTAGGCGGCCTTGTGATCGGAGCACACGAGCACGTCGGCGTCTATCGGCTTGTCGAGGTTCGCGAGCGCCTTGGCCGGCAGGTGGTGGAACGCGGCGGCGACGAGCGCGCCTTGCGCGGCCGCTTGCACGTGGGCGGCGACCGACCCCCGAGGCGGGACGAGCGGCTCGAACTCGTCGCCGACCTTGGCGAGCGCGTTGGCCATCGAGATGACGACCTTGCCCGTGAGCCGGTGGGCGACGGACGCGACGGTCGCACCGGCGGCGTCCCACGGCGTCGCCACGACGACGACGTCGGCCGACGCGGCGCGCAGGTTGTCGCCCGCTTCGAGGTGGAAGTCGCGATCAGGCCACCGCTTGCGCAACGCCTCGCACGTCTCGTCGGCGCGCTCCTTCGAGCGCGACCCGATCACGACTTCGAGACCGGCCGCCGCGAAGCGAGCGGCGAGCCCACTGCCGGCGGGGCCCGTTCCTCCGAGAATCCCTACGTGCACGGGCGGCAGCCTTTCATACCGACCCAACGGCGATGGAACCCGGCGACGCCGCCGCCAGGTCCCGGACGACCGCTTCGCCGAGGGCTCGCGTCGCGCTCCGGTTGACCATGCCTCCCGCGACGGCACCGGCGAACAGCGGGGCGAGGCTCGACATGTTCCGGCCGAGCCGAGCAAGCAGCCGCCGGCGGACGACGCGCACGAGCTCGTGGCGCGTGCCCCTGCCGAGCGCGTCGGCCAACCCACCGGGGCGGGTGAGCGTGGCGGGCGAGACCCCCCGGCGTTCGGCCCACGCGCGAACGAGCGCCGACGCGCGATCAGCCGGCGTGCCGGTGACGGGCCGGCCGTAGACCTCGTGCAGTTCGGCGACGAGCTTCAGCTCGATGGCCGCGACCGCGAGCGTCTCCACCACGAGCTCGAACGGCATCGTGACCCACGCAGGCGGCACGAAGTGCTCGGCGCTCATCACCGCGCCCGACGCCGCGCCGACGGCACCGGACGCCCGGCTCGCGTTGCGGATCAAGGCGTCCGCCAACGCCGCGCCCGCCAGGCCGTCGTAGTGGGCGGTGAGCGTCGCCGCGTCGCGCACCTTGATCCGCGGCGCGAGGTCGATGAACGTCGTCGCCAGCCACCGACCCGAGGTGACGGCTCGCGCACCGGCGAGTCGTGCGGACAACGAGAGGGCGCGGGCCACCCTGCCGATCGAACGTGCGTCGACGTCGCCATCGGCCAGCCGCGCCAGGCCGTCCGCAGCGTCCGCGGGTTCCGGCGGCTGCGCCCCTTCAGTCATCGACGGGAGCCCTCGGGCCGTCGAGGTACCTGGGGTTGGCGACCTCGAGCTTGGCCCTGACCGTCGTGGTCACCACGTCGCGAACATCGGCGAGGCGGTCGTCGAGCGCGCCGGTGCGGATCGCGCTCGCGAGCTCGCTCTCCGACGTCACGCCGAGCCGGGCCAGGCCTGCCGCGTGGGCATCCGCCTGGGCCACGCCGAGCGCGAGCTCGCGCTCGACCATGCCGAGCACGTTGACCGCGACCCTGGTGTGGAACCGGACCCGCCCCTCCGAGGCGTCGAGCACGTCGCGTTCGAGGAACTCCCGCACGGCTTCCACCAGCGCGCGTGCGTCTGGCTCGTCATGCACCGGGGAGCATCTCCAGCAGATCCCACTCGGTCTCGCACACGCGCCGCCCGAGGGCCGCGAGCTCGACCGACCGCAGCGCCCCGCTCGTGTGGGCTGTCGTCTGGATGATGCACATGATCCCCCACTTCAACGTGGCCAGCACCTCCCACCAGTGCAGCGCGTCCCGGTCGACCGTCCTGCCCCCTTCGGCCTCGTATGCCTGCACGAGGTCGTCGTAGGAGCCGAACCCACCGACGGGGAGCGAGACGCCGAATCGCCACGGCTTCGCGCACAACCATCCGAGGTCTTCGATCGGGTCGCCCGCGTGCGCGAGCTCCCAGTCGAGCACGGCGCGCACGCCGTCGGGGCCGACGACGAGGTTGCCGTTGCGGAAGTCGCCGTGCACGAGCGTGGGCGGCGCGGTGGCTGGGCGGTTGCCGTGGAGCCACCGCAGCGCGAGCTCGAACGCAGGGTGGGGGTGGCCGAGAACGTCGAGCATCGCGCGCCATTGGTCGACCTGGTCGACCTGCTCGAGGCCGGGGACGACGCCCGGGCCGAGCGTGTGCACCCGGGCGAGGATCGCCCCGCACTGCGACGCGAGCGACCGTCTGGCGTCGCGATAGTCGGGGTCGCGCAGGATCTTCCGGGGGATCGTCTCGCCGGCGATGCGCCGGACGACGATGGACGCCTCGTCCGCGTCGACCACCTCGGGAACCGGCACGCCCGCGCTCGCCGCGGCACGGAGCAACGCCGCCTCGCGCGGCATGCCTCCCCTCGGTGCGGCCGGCGGATCGCGCCGCAGGATCAGCTCGTCGAGCGCACCGTCACCGCGGACGAGGTCGAATGCCCACGTCTCGCGGGACGCGCCGCCGCTCAACCGCCTGAGGCCGCGCACCGTGCCGCCCAGACGGGTGCCGAGGTCGGCGGCGAGGTCGTCGGCGGCGGGCGCCGTCACTCAGCAGAAGCGCGTGAGCGTGGTGTACGGGTTGACGGCCGCACCGCCGCCAGGGTGGATCTCGAAGTGCAGGTGCGGCGTGCCGCGCGCGTTGCCGGAGTCGCCCACGTAGCCGACGACCGTCCCGGCCGAGACGCGGCCAGAGGCGGCGTACCCGGAGAGGTGGGTGCCGAAGTACACGTTCCCGTCGTCGCCGTGGAGGTAGTACGACAGGCCGCCGAGGCTCGAGTTGTGGTGCTTGACCGACCCGCTCACGCTGGCGACGACCGGCGTGCCGCGCGGCGAGAGGATGTCGTTGCCCTGGTGGCGCCTGCCGCCCGAGCGGGGCATGCCCCAGTCGTTCGAGAACGAGCGCGGGCCCTGAACGGGGCAGATCCACGCACCGGTCGCGATGATGCCGGTCGCCCTGCCTGCGGTCGACGTGCGCACGTTGCGCGAGGGCTGGCGGGCGGCGGCGGCGCGGCGAGCAGCGGCGGCCCGCTCGGCCTCGATCTTCGCGAGGTGCGCCTTCTCGATCTTGGCCAGGCGATCGAGCTCGGCGTACGCGGTCTGCTTGTCCTTGCGGAGCTTCGCCGCCGCGGCCTTGCGCTGGTCGAGCTGGGAGCGGAGCGCGGAGCGCCCGGCGTCGAGGTCTTCCCTCGCGGCGCGGAACTCGTCGATGGCGTCGGTGTCGCCGAGGGTGGCGTATCGGGCGAGGGCCTGCGTGCGGGCCGTGCGCCCGAGGTCCTTGTCGAACGTGAACGACGGCGACGTGCCCCGCACGTAGGCGTTCACGGCGACGGCCTTGACCTGCTCCTGCAAGCCGGCGACGCGGTCTTCGTTCGCCTTGAACTTCGCCTCGAGCTCGGCGACCTCGCGCTCGGCGCGCGCGAGCTGGCTCGTCGCCTTGGCGAATTTCGCCGCGGCGGCGTTGGCTCGTTCCTGGGCGGCCTTGCGGTCCTTGACGGGGTCGCCGGCTCCGGCCGGCGCGGCAGAGGCCAACACCAGCGCGAGGACGGCCGCGGATGCGGCCAGGGCTCTGCGCACGGGAGACAAGGCTAGCGAACACCGTTGCCCGCCCGCACGTCCGCCGCCGCCGTGCGCGCCCGCAAAAGCCGCGTTCCGGACCCCACCTGCGCGTTCCGGAGGCAATAGAGGCGGCACACCCGCCTCTATTGCCTCCGGAACGGCGTTGGGCGGGCGAGGCGGAGGCGGATCGTCCAGCCCACGATGGCGGCGACGAGGACGGCGAACGCGACGAGGCCGGGGATCGACGACCCATTTCGCGTCCCGTCGTCGTCCCCGGCGGCCGCCACCTCGCGGCCGGCCGGCCCGTCGTCGTCCTCCGCAGTCGCGGCCAGAGACGTCGTCGTCGCGGTGTCCGCTGCCGCGGTGGTGACGGGAGCGGCGGTGGGGTCGGCGGGCGACGACCTGGCGAGCGTTGTCGGTGTCGCCCGTCCCGCGACGCCGGGACGCGTCGAGGTGCTCGGCGCGGACGGGGCCAGCGGCGACGACGTCGACGTGGGCGCGGCCTGCTGCGAGGCCGCGGTCGTCGTCGTCGCGGCAGCCGGTGCCTCGTAGCGGTACACCGGGCCCGCGTCGCACACGCTCTGCACCGACCGGAACGGCGGGGGCGTACTGCCGGAACCCCAGCGCCAGCCCTCCACGTCGCCGTCGGTGACGCGAACGCTGCCCGCGCCCGCGTGCGAGTACCGGTACGGCTCGGTGCCGCCATCAGCCCGCCAGTACTGCCAGTACTTCGGCGACTGGCACGTGAGGCACGAGCTCCCGGCGTCGCAACCGACGCCGCAGAGCTTGCAGACCGCGCCGCCCTCACCGGAGTACGCGTGCACCACCGGGTCCATGGCTGCCGTCCGCAGCAGATCGAGGCCGCTGATCGACTCTTCACGGAACAGCACGCACGCGGACCGCACCTCGCCGTCGCCGAGGTCGACGACCACCGCGGCGCGACGGTCGCCGGCCTCCGCCCGCGCGACACGCGCGCCATCGCCGCCCACCGCGAGGGCGGCGACGACGAGCGCGGCGAGCGAGAGCCCCTTGCGCACGACGGTCAGGCGAACGTGCCGGCGACGATCGGGCTGTTGATGCGACTGCCTGCGGCCGACCCTGCGAACCGCGCGTTGCCGAAGGTGAACACCCCGCCGTCGGCCGCGGTGAGGATGTAGCCGCGAGCCGTCGGCGTCAGGAGCACGCCGACGATCGGGCTGTTGATGCGCGTGCCGCCCGTCGAGCCGGCGAAGCGCGCGTCGCCGAAGGTGAAGACGCCGCCGTCGGTGGCGACGAGGACGTACCCGCGGCCCGTCGGTGTGATCGCGGCGGCGACCACCGGCTTGTTCAGCGGCGTGCCGCCGAGCGAGCCCTCGTAGCGCGCGCCGCCAAACGTGAAGACACCACCGTCCTTCGCGATCAGGACGTAGCCGCCGGTCGGCGACAGCGCGCCGGCCACGATGGGCTGGTTCAGCGGCGTGCCTCCCATCGAACCGCGGAACACCGCGTCGCCGAACGTGAAGACGCCGCCGTCGGCCGCGAAGAGGTAGTACCCGAGACCACTCACGCTGGGCGCGCCGCCGACGACAGGGCTGTTGATGCGGCCCCCGCCCAGCGACCCACGGAACAACGCGTCGCCGTAGGTGAACACGCCGCCGTCCGCGGCGACGAGGTACGTCCCCTTGTCGAGTGGCGTCGTCCACCCGCCGACGATCGGGCTCTTCAGGGGCAACGCGCCGGCCGACCCGTGGAACGCGGCGGTGCCGTAGGTGAACACGCCGCCGTCGGCTGCGAACAGCCGGTACCCCCGGCCGTCGCACGTACCGGAGGCGAACGTCACGGGCACGAATCGTTCGAGCAACGCGCGGACCGACTGCGTGGTGGCGAAGGTGTTCACGCCGAACTCGTCGAACGGCGACGCGAACCGCCCGTCCGCCTGCTGCTGCGCCTGGAGCCAGTCCTTCGGCGAGACGTACGCGTCATCGGATCGCGCCGGCGCGTGCAGGTCGCGCCACGCTCGCCCGTCGGGGTCGAAGCGGGCGGCGCGGAGGGCGAGGATCGCGTTGGCGACGGAGTTCGTGTTGCCGAAGTCCCACGACCCGTCCGCAGCGTGGCGCTCCGCGTAGAACTCGAGCGCGCCGGCGATCGACCGGTCGTCGAAACCGACGCCCGCGGAGACGAGCGCCTGTATCGCGAGCGACGTCGTGTCGTAGTCGTCGTAGTCGAACTCGGGGTTCTTCTCGCCGCTGTAGTGGTAACTGCCGTCTGCCTTCTGCGCGCCCTTGATCTCCTCGATCGCCGCGTCGGGGACGGGCATGCCGAGGCTCTCGAGCGCGAGCACGGCGTACAACGTGACGTTGAGCTCGAAGGGCGCGGCGTAGCTGCCGTCGCTGCCCGCGGCCTCCTGCAGGCGGGCGACCAGGTTCGTGCCGCCGTCGGCCTGAGGATCGAACTGCGTGGCGTCGAGGCACAGGGGCGCGACGACGAGCGCGATCATCTTCGCCGCGGTGCCGGGAGACATGCGGTTCGGCCCCGTCGCGTCCGCGAGGTCGTCGAGGAAGTCGAGCGCGGTGACGCCCTTGTCGGTCGACACCGCCTGCACGCCGGCGACGGCCTGGCGCGGGCTCCACGAGAGCGTGGTCTGCGCGTTCGCCGCGAACGCGAGCGCCGCCTCCATCGTCTCGTTGAGCAAACCGCCTGCGACCTCGAAACCGCCGTTCGGTCGCTGCTGCGTCGCAGTCCATGCGACGCCCCGTGCCGCGGCAGCGCGGTCGCCTTCGTCGACGAGCGCACCCACGGGTGACGGCAAGAGCGCGGTCGCGGCCGCGACCAGAGAAACGAATCCCGCGCCGAGACGGGAAAGGACAGGACGAGACATCGTCGCCTCCGTATGGCCCCAACCCACGGGGGCCTCGATGTGCACGGATCGCCGGCGTGGGCACCGACGAGCAGCGGCGGGCATCCTGGCTCCCGACCTCGCCCCGAAGGACGGTGCCGGTCACAGTTGCGGGTCAGCGCCGGACTTGCACCGGCTTCCCCCGTTCCCCGAAGGGAACCGCTCGTGACGTCCGGGTCACGGGCGACCTCTACCAACTGCGTACCTTAGACGGCGCTCCCATGCTGCGTTTCCCGTCCGTCCGTGCATCGTCCGCTATCGATGACCGCGGCGCGGCGGGAGAACCTGCGACGGGCGCCGCGGCGGTGGTCGTGCTCACGAGGGAGGGCGGGTTGCCGCCGCTCGCTTGGCTGCTCTGGGCCCTCGCCGCGGCCGCGTCGGTGCAGGTTGCGCCGAACCCGCTGTACGTCGTCGTGGTCGTCGCGATCGCAGGGCTCGTGGTGCAGGCGCACGCCGCGGACGGGCCCCTCACCTCCGCGTTCCCCGTTCTCGTGATCGCAGGCATCGCGTTCGCGGGGCTCCGCCTCGTGCTGACCGTCCTCACCACCCACGGCACGGGCGACGCGCTGTTCACGTTGCCGGAGGCGACGCTCCCGCGGTTGCTCGGCGGCTTCACCGTTGGGGGCTCGGTCGAGCCTGCCGTCGCGGCGCGTGCCGCGGCCGAAGGCTGGGCGATCGTCGGGATCATCGCCGCGTTCGCCGCGTTCAACGCCGTCGTGTCGCACCACGAGCTCGTGCAGGCGGCGCCGCGCGCGTTCTACGAGCTCGGGCTGGCGGTGACGGTGGCGCTCGCGTTCGTGCCGTCGACCATCGCCGCGGTCGGGGCGGTTCGCGAGGCAGATCGAGCCCGGACCGGCGGGCGACCCGTGCGGCGCGGGCGCGTGTTGCGCCAGGTCGTTCCCGTGCTCGAGAGCGGCATGGAGCGCGCGGTGCGCCTCGCCGAATCGATGGACAGTCGTGGCTTCGGCAGGGCGTCGACGTCGGGTGACGTGGCCGCGGGCTGGCTCGGGCTGGCGTCGCTGCTCCTGCTCGCGTGTTGCTTCGTCGCTCTGGTGGCGCGGGCGACGCCGGCCGCTGCGGGGCTCGCGATCGCGGGCGCGGTCGCGCTCGTCGGTGCCGTCGCCACCGCGTCGCGGTCGACGCAACGCACGAGGTACCGGCCGCGCCGGCTGTCGCCGTCCCAATGGGTCGTCGCGTTGGTGCCGTGGGTCGCGCCCATCGGGTTGGCGGTTGCGGGCCAGCGCGGCGACGGCACCCTGCGGTGGCCGGGCAACGAGCTGACCCAGCCAAGCGTGTCGTTGGTCGCTCTCACGCTGCTCACCGCGCTCGCGGTCCCGGCCGTGCTCAAGGACAAGCCATGACGATCGCGTACGAAGGCGTCTCGTTCGCGTACCCCTCGTCGTCCGCGGTGTTGCGCGACGTCGACCTCGAGGTGCGGGACGGCGAGCTCGTCGTCGTCGCCGGCCCCTCCGGGTCGGGGAAGAGCACGCTGCTGCGCGCCGCGAACGGGCTCGTCCCCCACGCCACCGGGGGCCGCTTCTCCGGCACGGTGCGCGCCTTCGGCCGCTCGACCCGCGAAGCCGCGCCGCGCGACCTCGCCGACGTCATCGGCTTCGTGCACCAGGACCCGGAAGCGCAGTTCGTGGTCGACCAGGTAGAAGCCGACGTCGCGTTCGCCCTCGAGAACCTTGGCCTCGACCGCGCATCGATGCGCAGGCGGGTCGAGGAAGTGCTCGACGCGCTCGACATCGCCCACCTCCGCCATCGTTCGCCGTCGTCGCTGTCTGGCGGCGAACGCCAGCGCTGCGCCATCGCCGGCGCGCTCGCGGCCGCGCCCGCCGCGCTGGTGCTCGACGAGCCGACGTCGCAACTCGACCCGCAAGGCGCCGAGGACGTGCTGGCCGCGCTCGCGCGCCTGAACACCGACCTGGGCACCGTCGTGGTCGTCGCCGAGCATCGGCTCGACCGCGCCGCGCCCCACGCCGACCGCGCCGTGCTCCTCGCCGAGGGCCGCATCGTCGGCCTCGGCCCGCCCGGCGAGGTGCTCGCGACCTACGAGGGCGCGCCCGCGGTCACGCGCCTCGGCCGCCTCCTGGGCTGGACCCCTCCCCCCCTCACGGTGAAGCAAGCCCGCGCCCACGCCGCGTCCGATCCGTTTTGTGCACCGTTGGCATCGAATAGGCGCGCAGCGGTGCACAAAAGCGTCGGCGCGGCGGGCG
>DASVEG010000378.1:0-6128 GCA_036380695.1 Acidimicrobiales bacterium | reverse complement strand
CGTCCGGCGACGCGTGCTGCTCGCGGGTCGTCACGACCAGCACGCGAGCCATGTCGTCGGTGCAGTAGCCGTGTTCGGGTCGAGGCTCGGCAAACTTCGCGTGCTCGAACGTGCCGCGCTCGTCGGTCATGCGGAGGAGATGGTCGAAGGCCGGCGAGATCGCGATCGTGCTGCTCACACGAGCGCCGGCCGCTCGGCGACCAATCGAGCCGCGACGTCGAGGTACTGGGCGGCGACAACCGGCCAGCCGAGGGTCGGGGCGATCCGGCGCGCTTCGGCGGCCATGTTCGACGCCAGGGCGCCGTCGGTGACGATCCGGTGCAGGGCGACGGTCAACGCATCGGCATCGTCGTGGTCGACGACGATGCCTGCGCCGGTCGCGAGCAACTCGACCGCATGCGGGAAGGCGGTGGCGACGACGGGGCGGCCTGCGGCGATGGCGTCGACCAGCACGCCGGAGGTCGCCTGCTCGCGCGAGTCGTAGGGGAGCACGACGACGGCTGCTGCCTGGATCATCGCGGTGAGCGTCGGCACGTCGCGGTACTCGGAGTCGAACACCACCGACGCGGCCACGCCATTGCGCTCCGCTTGCTCGATCCGCGCGTCGCGGTACGCCTCGCCGTGCGCGGCGAGCACCTTCGGGTGCGTGCGCCCGGCGACGACGTAGCGCGGGCGGGAGGGCAAGGTGTGCAGGAGCGGCATCGCGTCGATGACCCGCTCGATCCCCTTGCCCGGGCCGACGAGACCCCACGTCAGGAGCGTCGGCGGTCCGGTGACGCGGCCCGCGCTCCGCTCCGGCGGAACGGCCGCGCCGTGGGGGATCGTCCCCACCTTGTCGGGGTCGACCTGGAAGCGTCGCAGCAGCCGATCGCGCGCGGCGCGCGACATCACCACGAGGTGGTCCGCGCGCTCGGCGACCTCGACGAGCACGGCCTCCTGGTGTGGCGTCGGGTTGCAGAGCACGGTGTGCGCGATGACGATCGACGGCACGCGCAATGCGTCCAGAATCTCCAAGACCTCGTCGCCGTCCGCGCCGCCGTACAGCCCGTACTCGTGCTGGATGACCGCGACGTCGCACTCGTTCAGGAGATCTGCGGCAGCCGCGACCGAGCTCGCCGAACCGTTGACGAGTTCGCCGACCACGCGGGCGTCGTTCGAGGCGGCCCCGTCGGCAACGCGGACGACGCGCACGTGGGCGCCATTCGCGGACATCCCGCGGGCCAGGGCGGAGCTGAACGTCGCCAACCCGCACGCGGTGGGCGGGTAGGTGCTGAGAATCCCCAACGCGAGGGGCGGCGCGGCCCCGCGGTCGAACACGGGGTCGGTGGTCGCAACGGCAGTCACGGAACTCCTTCGAAGTCACTCGGGCCGAGGCGTCGGACCTGCACGAGCGACAGCGGGGGCCAGACGGCCGTCCTGCCAAGCGAGGCGACTCTCCCAAGGAGATGTGACGCCAGGGTACCCGCGATACGCCGCGAGCCACCCGGCCCAGGTCGTTCGCGCGCGTTCCTACGACGGTTGTTTCGTGGCCGGCGCGTCCAGGTCGCCCGCCGCGAGCTGCCCGCCGATGACGCTCGTCGCCACGTCGACGAGCCGCAGGTTGCGGTTGCGAGCGTGGTGTCGAAGCGCGGCGAACGACTGCTCCATGTCGAGGTTGAGCCGCTCCGCGACCATGCCCTTCGCCTGCTCGAGCACTACTCGGCTGTTCAGTGCGTTGGTCAGCTGCTCGTTGATCACTTGGGCTTCGAGCGCTGCACGGTGCTGGAGGATCGCGATCGTGGCGACGTCGGCGAACGCCTGAGCGATCGCCGCGTCGGCGTCCGGGAGAACGCCCGGCGCGGCGCGAAACAGGTTGAGCGCGCCGATCACGGTCCCTCTGAGGCGCATCGGCACCGCGTGAACGGATCGGTACCCCGCGGCCACGGTCACGGCGCAAAAACGCGGCCACGGCAGGCCCGATACCAAGTCCTCGCTCACCACGGCGACACCGGTGCGGTGGCAGTCGAGGCACGGACCTTCCTGGGCTTGGAGCTCGAACAGCTCCAGCATCCGCATCGCCTCACTCGACGACGCCATGACGCGCAGGTGACCGTCTGGCGCCGCGAGCATGAGCCCGGCTGCGTCGACGTCGAGCACCTCGACACATCGATCGGCGAGAACGGTGAGCAGGTCGACGACGTCGAAGTCGTCCACCAGCGTGTCGGCCAGAGCCACGAGTGTTCTGACGAGCACGGTCTCTCGAGTCATTCCTTCTCCAATCCCTCGGCTGCGCCGATTCGCCGTCGCTCGGGAGTGACCCGGGCCTCAATCGTACGGTGTGTCTGCATCGAACCGAATCGTGCGGTCGACCACATCTTTCGCGACGTCCGCCAGCGATCTCCCGTTGCCGAACGCATGAGCGCGCAGCCGGACGAGTGCGAGCCCCACGCTCGTCTCGAGCTGGGCAGCGACCATCCCGGACGCTTGATGGACGACGTACTGAAAGTCGGCGTTCGACTCGAGCTCGGTGGCCACGGTGCCGCTCGGGGCGCCTGCCTGTATCAGGAGGAGCGCGCGCGCCGTGATGTCCGCCATCACCAACGCGTCCGCATGCTGGCCGTCACCGAGGGATCCCGGTCGGTCGCAATACAGGTTCAACGCACCGAGCCGAACCGCTCCGACATGGAGCGGGAAGCCGAACACCCCACGAGCGCCGGCCTCGACCACGGGGCCCGCGAACGCCGGCCAACGCGACACCGCTGGGCTCGCGAGGTCGGGTTCGAGCACGGGCCGACCGCCGTGGTAGGCGTCGACGCAAGGGCCCTCGCCGAGCTCGTACTGCAACCGTTCGATCAGCGCGCTCGTCTTGTCGGTGGTGCACACCGACCCACGAGGGACGTCGCCCGACATCAGCATGATCCCTGCCCCCGTGGTGCCCGTGATCTCGGCGGCGACGTCGCACAGCCGTTGCGTCTCGATGTCGCCGTCCAGCCCGAGGAGGCGCGTAAGGAGGCGGAGCCGTCGCTCGCCAGGTCGGGTCACGGGCCGCGCCGAACGCATGGGCCCGCGGGGAGAGCGTGCTGCCTGGGTCGAGCCATGGTTCTCCTGGACGTCGCTGCTGGTGAAGCGAGACGCGCTACCAGGGTCCGGAGCATCGCTACCCGCCGGCTTGCGCCGGCCGGCACGTCAGGGCTTTCGCCGTGCCAGGCATTCACCGTACACGGACGACACCGATCGCGAACCCGTCCCGAGCAGAAATGACTGCGGCGCGGCAGCGGGAATTTGCGACATGACGCGGTACGATGGACCTGCCGCATCCAGATGTGAGCATCTTCGACCTTGTGCGTTGCTCCGGACCCCGGTAGCGCCTCTTTGCCGTAGTGAGAGGAGCGACGTCATCGACATGATGCAGCCCGATACTGCCGTCGACCGTGCTCTCCCCCGCCTCGTTGCCGAGGCGAGCCCCGATCTCCACACGGTGACCGGCGCGGACGGCGTGTACCACTACGCGTCGTCGGCAGGGCTCGCGCCGTTCGGCTGGGAACCCGCCGACGTCGTCGGCGACGGACAGGCGCTCTTCGCGCACCCCGACGACCGGCCCCTCGTCGAAGACGCTCGGCAGGATGCGCTCGCCGGCAAGGGCGAGGCCGTGACCGCGGTGTGGCGGTTCCGGTGCCACAACGGTTCCTACCGATGGGTGGAGGCCCGCTCGCGCCTTGTCGAGACCCGCGACGGGGCACTCGTGGTGTCGGCGCTCCGCGACATCGCGGAGCGACGGAAGGTCGAGCACGATCTCATCCGCCAGGCCGGCACCGACCCCCTTACCGGCGTCGCGAACCGCACCGTGTTCATGGACCGCCTTCGCCAGGCCCTGCGCCGACTCGAGCGGCGTGACGGGCTCGTCGCCGTCCTGTTCCTCGACCTCGACCGGTTCAAGCTCGTCAACGACTCGCTCGGCCATGGCGTGGGCGACGCGGTGCTGTTGCAGATGGCCGAACGCCTGCTGCAGGTCCTCCGCCCCGAGGACACGCTCGCACGCCTCGGGGGCGACGAGTTCGCGGTGGTGATCGAAGACATGACATCCGCCGACGAAGCGGTGGCGCTCGGCGCGCGCATCATCGAGGCGGGGCGTGCGCCGTTCCTCGTGGGCGACGAACAGTTCGTCTGCACCACGAGCGCGGGCATCGCGGTGTCGACCGACGCCCGTCGGAGCGCCGAAGCGTTGCTGCAAGAGGCCGACCTCGCGCTCTACCGGGCCAAGGATCGCGGGCGCGACCGGGCCGACGTGTTCGACGAGGACCTGCGCACGCGGGCCGTCGGGCGTCTCAGCACGGAGCGGATGCTTCGCCGCGCGATCGCCGAGGAGCGTCTCCGCGTCGCCTACCAACCCGTCGTCGAGCTCGCTACGGGCCAGACCGTCGCGGTCGAGGCGCTCGTGCGAGTGTGGGATCCCGAGACGGCCCGGCTCATCCCGGCGGAGTCGTTCATCGAGGTCGCGGAGGAGACCGGGCTCCTCACGGCCATGGACGACTGGGTGCTCTGGCAGGTCATCGCCCAGGCCACCGCGTGGCGAGAGCTCTTCGCCGGTCACTCGTTCGCCGATGTCGCGATCAACGTCACCGCGCGGCACTTGGCGGAGGCAGGCTTCGCGCAGCTCGTAATCGATGACCTCGCGGCGCACGGGCTACCTACGGAGTCGCTGCAGGTGGAGGTCACCGAACGAGTGCTCATGGAAGCGTCGAACTCGGCGATGACCGGCCTGACACTGCTGCGCGATGCGGGCGTCAAGGTCGGGCTCGACGACTTCGGCACGGGCTACTCGTCGCTGTCGTACCTGCGGATGTTCCCTCTCGACTTCGTCAAGATCGACAGGTCGTTCATGCACGGATTGGAGGCCGGCGACGTCGAGCGCGCCATCGTGGCGTCGATCGTCGACCTGTCGCATGCGCTCGGGATGGCGGTGGTCGCCGAGGGCGTCGAGACCCACGCCCAAGTCGACTGCCTCATCGAGCTCGGCTGCGACCGGGCGCAGGGCTTCCACTTCGCGGCCGCCGGCCCGGCGTCGGCGGTGGAAGAACGCGTGCTGCGTGCCTCAGCGGCAGCAGTCGGCTGACGCATCGCGCTCACGCCGCGAACCGGCAAACGATCCATCGAGCCGCACCCGACAACAGGAGGCCCCATCGTGGGCATCGGCATCACCCGCGACCGCCGGAGCACCACGGTGGTCCGCGACCGCGAAGTCCTCGAACGGCGGCGCCACGAAGGCGCGACGAAGGCGGCACCTCGCGGTGCCGCCTTCGTCGATGACTGCTCGTTCAGACCTTGCGGGTGCTGAACTTCCTGGCGACGAGCCCGAGACCGACGAGGGCGATGCCCAAGCCGGCGAGGTCCGTCGTCTGGCCGAAGCCCGTGCGGGCGAGACTGCCCCGCTCGTAGGCGACACCGAGCACCTCTGCTGCTCCCAGTTCCGCGCTTGCGGCACGCTCGATCGTCACTCCGAGCACCTGCGCGGACGAGGTTGCTGCACCGGCCGACTCCACGACCGCCGCGGGAGCGGCGGGAGTGTCGTTGACCTGCGCAGCGACAGCCGGGGTCACGACCGTGGGCTCGACGTCCGGTTCGACGACGGCAACAGGCGCCGGTGTGCCGGTCGCCTCGGGCTTCCCGCACCAGCCCTCGTTGTCGTCTTCGAAGTCGTCGTCGTTTCCACAACCGTTGTTGCCGTCCTGATCAGCGAGGTCGACGCCGCCCGGCCCATTCGGCTGGTCGGCGCCCCCGTTGGAGCGGTCGGGACCGCGCCCGTCGTCGTCCGGATCGGACTGCGCCTTGCCCTGGTTGCCGGAGCCACCATGCTCGACGCTGCGGTCCTTGCCGGACGGGTGGGCGTTGTCGCCGTCGTCGCTGACGTTGTTCGGCGTGTTCTCGTTGGTGTCGTTGTCCTCCGTGGTGATGGTGGGCCCCTCGTTCTTGGGTGCCGCCGAGGCGGTACCGGACAGGACGGAGAGACCCAGGATGATCCCGACGCCGAAGATGACGGCGCGACGGGCTGTGCGGGTGGTCGTGTTGCTCTTCACTTGTCTCCCGATCGAGTAGAGGGAGCCCACATCGGGCCCCGTGCTGGTCGGGTCGGTCTCGCCGCTCACTCCCCG
>DASVEG010000377.1:0-3746 GCA_036380695.1 Acidimicrobiales bacterium | reverse complement strand
CACATCCGGCCGCCCTGCCCGAACGCGAGGAGCGTCGCAACGACGGCGACGAGCACCGCGGCGACGATCCTCGGCGTCCGGGCCGCCGTCACGTGGTCGCCTGCAACGTCCAGGTCGGTGTCCGGTCGGCGACGTACCCGTCGGTGACCTCGATCCAGTGCTGCATGCCGACGGCGACGTCGACGCCCGGTATCACGGCGTCGAACTTCACCTCGATGGTGAGGCCTTCGGTCTGCTGTGGCGACGCGATCATCGCCGTCGACTGCCACGCGCCGTCCGGCGCCCGCCAGTGCAACGTGCCCTCGCAGGTGCCCGTGGAGCAGTTGGCGTCCGCACGTACGACGAGCGGTTGGCTCGCCGGCGCGACCGTCGGGGGGACGTGTACGAGGTGGGGCGGCTCGAGCACCCGCACCGGGAACGACTGGACGCGCATCCCATCCACGGGAAGGTACGCCCCCGAGTACGCGAAGCCGGGCGCGTAGCCGTGGGTGTACCCGTCGAACGCCTCGATGTAATAGGAGAGCCCCGTCGTGGTGACGTCCTCGGCCGGGATGAGCGCCTCGTAGGTCGCCACGGGGCCAACCGCGCTCCCGACCCGCTGCATCGGGATCGTATGGGGGAAGCCCCCTTCGCCCAACAGGTTCTTCTGATAGTGGAGCGTGACGTCGCAGTGTTCCGTCACGCAGTTGACTGCGGCGCGGACGAAGAGCGCTTGCAGGGCAGGCGCGGCGGGCACCGGAACGGGGACGACGTGAGGCGGGTCGGTCACGCGTACGTGGTGATAACCGACGCGCGTGCCTTCCACGGGGACGTACCCGTCGACGTGTGACGTGCCGGGCCACCACGTGGTGGTCGTCCCGTCGGAGATCGAGAAGAAGTAGTCGACGCCGCGCGTGTCCGCGACGCGACCAGGGATCGTGCCGGTGAGCGTAAGCAATGACGACCCGTCGAGGTCGAAGACCTGGACGACACCCATCGGCACGGACTCGAACGTCGAGGTCGTGTCGAGCGCGTCGCTCGTCGTGGTGCGGAAGTACAGCCGAGCCGTACACACACGGCCACGCGGGCAGGTCGACGTCGCGGTCACGGGGATGTCGGCGCGGTACCGGCTGGCGGGCACAGGAGCGTGCGCGGCGTGCGGCGGTTCGAGGACGTGCACGTGGTGCCAGCCCGTCCGCATCCCGTCGACCGGCGCGTAGTACCCGGCGTAGGTGGTGCCCGGCGACCATGCCTGCGTAGTTCCGTCGGTCACCTGCATGAAGTAGTCGACGCCGCGGGTGTCGACGACGCCCCGCGGGATCTCCGCGCGGAACGTGAGCACGTCGCCCACGAGCGCATTCGAAGCAGGCGATCCCACCATGTCCATGTCGACCGACGGCCAGTCGGGGGTGGCGATCAGCTCACCGTTCTCGGCGACGATCGTCTCGTCCGTGATCGGCCCGGCCGTGGTGCGGTAGTAGAGCCGCGCCGAGCAGTTGCCCGTCGCGCACGTCGCTTGCATGGTGACCGGGATCGGTTCGTCGACCTGTGCGAACAGCACCGGCTGATGCGCGATCAGCGGCGGGTTCACGGTGTGGACGTGCCAGTACCCGGCTGCCGGCGTGTCGACATCGGGATCGGCGGGCGACCCGACGAACGTGCCGCCGGGGACGCGCGTGAGCGCAAGGTTGTCGTCGGCCTCGATGAAGTAGTCGACGCCGGTGGTGGTGACGTCGATCGCGGGGATCTCCGCGATCCAGGCGCGTGCGGACGTGCCACCGATGTCCGTCGTCCCGTCGTCGTCCATCGGCGAGCTGTGCCAACCGCCGGCGAGGGGCGACAACGCCTGTCCCACCAGGTCGGTGTCGTTCGGCGTGGCGCGCCAGAACAGACGAGCGGAGCAGGTGTGCCCGGCCGCGCACGTGGAGACGGCGGAGATCGGGATGGCCTGGTTGTCGTACGCAGTCGCCATCGGCTGGTGCGCGACGATCGGCCCCGTCGGCTGGTTCGTCACGCTCAAGCCCGCCGAAGACGCGCCCGCGGCGCGCCGCGGCGTGGCGGACACCGCGGTCACACGGAACCAATAGCGCTTCCCTGGCTCGACGCCGTCAGCGGGACCGAACGTGACTGCGTTCGTCGTGGCCGGCACCGTCTTGGTCGCGACGACAGTCGTGAAGTTCGCGTCCGTCGCGAGGTCGACGTCGTAGGACGTGACCGCTTCCGCGCTGTCGACGGACGCGTCCCACCGACCGTCGAGCGTCGTGTTGTCGGTCGCCGTCGGCACGACGGAGACGCTCGTCGTCGCGCCACCGCCGGCTTCGGACGCACCGACCGACACCGTCTCGGACCACCGTGCGTTGCGCGCCGGCGACACCGGGAAGCCCTCCATCTGGTTCGAGTGATAGCTCGCGGTCGTGATGCTCTGCGCGACGTAGTCGAACGCGTCGAGGTTGGCCGAGCGGTACACCACGAGGTCGCGGAGCTCGAAGGCCTCGTCGTACGAACCGGTGCCGATCGCCGTCGTCGGCAGGCGTAGGACGACGGTCGACTTGCCAGCGGGCAGCGAGATCGTCCCGCCGGCGTCGGTGACGCTTCCGCCGGTCGCGGTGCGGAGGCGGCCGTTCAACACGTACGTTCCTGCCTCGTCGACGGTGACCGGCACGTTGACGACGATGTAGTCGAACAGCCCGTCGCCATCCACGTCCTGCGGATCGACCTCCTCGATCTCGTCCTCGTGGAGAACGACGGGGTCGTGCTCGAACGCGGTGTGGAGGTACGCAGTCGTGGTGGTGACCTCGGACGCGAGGTCTTCGAGCGTGAAGCCGGCGTCGTCGCGGCTGAGCAGCACGCGCCGCAAGCGATACGGCCCGTCGGCCGCGGTGTCGAAGACCTGCCGGCCCTCGGCCCGAAGCCGGATCGTGCCGGCTCCGGCGGCGAGCGTGGCGATGCCGGACACGGAGTCGATGGCGGTCCCGTCCGCGCCGACCACGTCGGCGACCACTCGGTACTCGCCCGCATCGGTGACGTTCACCCCGACGTCGAAGCGGAGCGCGTCGTGGAGACCGTTGCCGTTCTCGTCGATGGTGGTGGTCGTCGCCACGCCCGTGAGCTGCGCGGTCTGCGCAGCGACGGTCACCGCCGCGCTGTCGTCCCTCATTTCCGCGCCGACGGTCCATGCGTCGACGACCCACGTACCCGCGCCGGGCGGCGTGAACGAGCCCGACCACACGCCACCGCCGAGGTTGGTGACGGGGATCGTCGTACCGGCGGCTTCGGTGTCGTGGCCGGAGGCATAACGAACCGTCGGCGTCGAGGCCGACCCGGTACGAACGGTGACGGCAACGGGCTCGCCCGGCACGGATTGCGACCGGTCGAGGTCGACCGTGATGCCGCTCGCGGCGGGCGCGTACACGAGCGCCCCGACGGTCGCCGTCGACGTGCCGTTGTTCGTGATCTGAAGCGCACCGGACGGCGACCACACGTCGGCGGCCAACGTCCGGACGAGCAGGTCGGCCGGCGCGAGCGGGGTCCCGTCGAGCGTTGCCGACAGGGTCGAGAGATCGCGATCGGAAAGCAGTGCGACGGTGGCGTGCGGATAGCCACCCAGCGCGAGGTTCACGTCGACGGTCTGCCCGGGGGCGACGTCGACCGCGGGCGCGTTCACGAGCTCGACGTCCGCGGGAGGCGGCGGTGACACGGACGCGGCGGCCATGCTGCCCATCACGGAACCGGCGACGTCGTCGCACGACGGGTCGGTGCGCCCGTAG
>DASVEG010000376.1:0-6913 GCA_036380695.1 Acidimicrobiales bacterium | reverse complement strand
GCCAGGGCCACGCCGTCGCCGTCGCCGTCGTCGACGAGCGAGAAGAACGGCACGTCTTCGCCCTGGTGCGCGACGAACAACGTCGCAACCGAGCCGTCGTCGTAACCCGCGAACCGAACGTCGAACCGGCAGGGCACGTGCCCGTCGGACTTCGGCTCGGTCGCCTCGCCAGGCGCCGTCACCTGCACGGTGCCGTTGTCGCCGACCGACCCGGCGTCGCCGCCACTGCCACCAGCGCCCCCACTGCCACCAGCGCCACCGGCACCGCCCGCACCGCCGGCGAGCGGGCCGCCCGACCCGTTGCCCGCCGCGGTCGCGGCCGCACCGGAGAGCGCGAGCACGCCCGCCGTCGCCGCTGCCACAAGAACCCGCCTAGAGGTACGCATGAATGCCGCCTCGGTGCGGTTGCGCGAACGGTTGAGTCCCGTTGCTCAAAATGAGACCAACCCGCCATGACAGCGAATGCCCCCGCAGGATGGTCGTGTCAACCACCCTGCGGGGGCATTCGGGACAACTCGGGTAGAACCGCAGACCCGGCAGGCGCCGGCCAGCCGTTCCTTACGCCGAGTGGACGATCACCGAGCGGGCGACTTCGCCGCTCTTCATGGCGTCGAAGGCCTCGTTCACCTGGTCGACCGCGATCTCTCGGCTGATGAGCTCGTCGAGCTTGAGGTCGCCCTTCTTGTACAGGTCGAGCAGCATCGGCACGTCCTCGTGGGCGTTGGTCGAGCCGTACCAGCACCCCTTGATCGTCTTCGCCGTGTAGATCAGCGAGAACGCCGGGTTCACGTTGAGGTTCACGTCGAGACGGGGCACGCCGACGAGGATCGTCTCGCCGCCGCGGCGGGTCATGTTCATCGCCTGCTCGATGGTGGGACCGAGCCCGATCACCTCGAACGCGGCGTCGGCGCCCATACCGTTCGTCAGCTGGTTCACCTGGGTGACGGGGTCGCCCTCACCCGCGTTGACGAAGTCGGTCGCGCCGAACTCCTTCGCCATCTGCAGCTTGGTGTCGATCATGTCGATCGCGATGATCCGCTCGGCGCCGGCGATGCGCGCGCCCTGGATCACGTTGAGCCCGACGCCGCCGCATCCGATGACCGCGACGGTGTCGCCCTTGCGGATCTTGGTGGTGTTGAGCGCGGCGCCGACGCCGGTCTGCACGCCGCACCCGATGAGCGCGGCGGACTTGAGCGGCACGTCCTTGTCGATCTTCACGGCCGAGATCGCGGGCACGACCGTCAGTTCGCTGAACGTTCCGCACCCTGCCATCTGCGAGAGCGGCTGGCCCGCGGATGCCAGGCGCTTCGTGCCGTCGAGCATGCCGCCCATGTTGAGCATGGCGCTCTTCTCGCACATGAAGCCCTGCCCGCGCTTGCAGAAGAAGCACTCGCGGCACTGGGGCACGAACGTGAGAACGACGTGATCGCCCTCGACGAAACCGGTGACGCCTTCGCCCACCTGCTCGACGACGCCTGCACCCTCGTGGCCGAGGACGATGGGCGGCGGGAGGGGGATCGTCCCGTTCTGGACGGACAGGTCGGAGTGGCAGACGCCGGAGGCGGCGATGCGGACCTTGAGCTCGCCCGCCTTCGGCGCCTCGACCTCGATGTCGTCACGAATCTCGAGCGGCTGCTCGAGGCCGACGTGGACCGCGGCCTTGGTCATGGGTGGTCTTCCCCCTCTTCGACGGAGTGGTTCGGTGAGGGGTGACCCTAGCCCCGGCCGCGCTCGCGGTCTTCCCGCTCCGCGGCCCGCACCGCGTAGCCGAGCACGATCGCGGGGGCGAGCGTCGCGGTCGACGCGGCGAGGGCCGCGACGACCACGCGACCCCACGGATCGAAGCCCCTGGCGAGCCCGATCCCGAACGCGACGACGGCCACGAGGATCAGGGCCCAGCCGACGCCGCGACCGGTGGCGGCGAGCCGATCGAGACGGGCGCGCCGGGCGAGGACGGGGTCGACACCGGCTCGCGGGTCGTGGCCGGGTGTGTTCACAGCACGCGCTCTAGCACGGGCTGCAGCGCGGCCGGCAAGCCGTCGAGCGAGAAGTGTTCCTGCGCGACCGCTTCGTTGTGATCGAGCAGCGCCTCGTCGGGCTCGTCGACGAACCGCCGGACGGCGTCGACGTCGTCCGCGGCGAACCACCGGAACCCGAACGCCCGCAGCTCGCTCGCGACCGGGTAGTCGCCGATCGCGAGCGGGCGTCTCGCCAGCGCCGACTCGATCGTCGGGTTGCCGAAACCCTCCCACGTGGATGGGAACGCGACGACCGCCGCGGCGGCGTAGGCGTCCCACACCGGCGCACTCCGATGGACGACGGGGCAGGGTGCGGCGCGCAGCACGCGTGCCAGTTCGCCCTCGTACCCGTCCTCGGCCGGGCCGAGGAGCCAGTAGGTCGCGCCGATCCCCGCCGCGAGCCGCACCGCGGCGGGGATGTTCTTCCGCGCGATGGCCCGCGTCGGCTGCAGCGCCACGCGCCCGTGCACGCCGGGCGGCAGCGGCGCACCGGTCGGCTCTTCGCGACGGAAGCGGTTGTACAGCGTCACCGCGTCGACGCCGCGCGCCGCCAGCTCGGCCCGGCTCAGCTCGTTGATGGTCACGTGAGCCCAGGCGCGGTCGACCGGAGGCGCCGGCGCGGCCGAACCGAACTGCGGGCGCTGCCACGCGAGGTCGTGGTGGCGCACGACGGTGGGCCGGCCCCGCAGCGCGAGCGCGACCGCGTCGCGGGCGGCGGGATTCAGCGGGAGCGACAGGAGGTTCTCGACGACGACGACGTCGCACCCGTCGACGGCGTCGGCCACCTCGCGGGCGGTCGGCGGCACCTGCGCACCGATGGCGAGCCCGGGAACGGCGACGTCGAGCCCGTCGCCCGCGCCGGCGACCCACCGCACCGAGATGCCGAGCTGCGCGAGCGCCCACGCCCACTTGCGCGCCTCGACGGACACGCCGTCGGACGGCCCGAAACGGAACGAGAGAAGGGCTGCGGTCGGCAGGTCTTCAGCGTGTCAGCGAAGCTGCGGCAGCCTGCGGTTGGTCGCGTCGAGCACGGCCCGCGCGACCGCGTCGAGCTCGCCGGCCGATCGCACGACCGCGGAGCCCGCGCAGATCTCCTCGTACGGCGGCACGACGACGACGATCGTCGTGAGCGCGACCGGGCGCGAGCCGAGCTGCACGACCGTCGCTGCCTCGACGTCGGCGCGTGCGGCGGCCGGCTCGAGTTGGCGCAGGGCGGAGACCGTCGCTTGCGCGACGAGGCGCAGGATGCTGCCGGTCGCTACGAGGCCCTCGGTGACGCCGGTCGCGCGTTCCTCGCCGCGCACGAGCACGACCTGGGCGCGGCACTGCAGCCCAGCCGGGATCGCGCTCACGCTCTCCACGTTGATCCGCGGATCGAGGTCCTCGACGACGATGTCGTCGCCGGACTCGGCGTTCGCGAGCGTGCTCGATGCCATGCCGTCGAGCTGGACGACCGACACGATGCGGCGATCGAGGTCGAGCCCGAAGGTCGCCATGGCGACGGATTGGACGTCGCGGACGACCTGTTTCGCGTGCTTCGAGGGCGAGGAGAGGATGTGCACCTCCTCGATCTCACCGTCCGTGCCTGCGACCACTCGTGCGGCCGTGACCTCGGGGATACGACAGAGCTCGCGCTCGATTGCGTCAAGGTCCACAACTGCTTCCACGAACCCGCACGGTACCGACGATGTCAAACCGTGTCACCACTCTCCGTGATTTTCTTTCCACGGTGCGCGATCATTTCTGTTACACCCGTTGACGGTGTTGCACCTGTGACGTACGTTGCCCCTTCGAACATCGTTCACAGCGGACGAAAACCCCAGGCACCGGGAAGATCGACCCGCGCGAGCGTCGCCGGACAAAAGGGGCAACCACGCTCCGGGACTGACAACCTCGAAACCCCCCGAATGGGCTATCGACCTCACGGTCGACCCTACGTACGGTGCGCAATCGGACGTTCAACGTGAACGGACCATCCCAGCGGATCGGTCTGTTCGAGCGCGCCCGGCGATCTTTGACAATCGAAGCTGAGACGGAGCCGGCAGGGGCTCGTCGATCTGCACCTCACCCTGAGCGGAGCGGAACCCACCCCGTACATAGCGGACACGGGGCAACCATCCAAACCACAGCGAAGGGAGGTGCATCGCATGAAGAAGCTCTACGTCCGCGTCGCCGCAATCGCGGCCAGCCTCGCCGGCCTGCTGCTCGCAGGTGGCGCTGGTTTCGGGTTCTCCGGGAAGTGAACAGACCGCCCTTCAGGCGTTGCCCAGTTGTCACCGCAGGTTTGGGCCCCTGCCGTCTCTGTCTCAGCATCGAATTGTCTGCTTTGTCGCTCAAAACGGGCCGCCGCCCGCCGATAGGAACCGAGTCATGGTCGAGTCGAAGGCCAACCCACGGGTCACGCGCCTCTTCGCACTCGCGTACGGCCTCGCGGCGATCGCCGCCATCGCGGCAGGCGCCGTTGCCGACGACTCCCTTCCCGCGCTCGCACCGCTCGGCCTCTTCCTCGCGCTCGGCCTGTGGGCCGAGAACTGGGGCATCCCGATGCCGTCGAAGATCACCGTCAGCCCGAGCTTGATGGTGGTCATGGCCGCGATCGGCGCAATGGACGACCAGGGCGTGTACGTCGGCGTCGCCGCCGTCGGTGCCGCGAACGGGTTGACCCTCGGCCTCGTCACCAACCGCCGGTACAGCTGGCTCCTGCTCAACTCGTCGCAGTTCGTGCTGTCCTCGATCGTCGCCGCCGTCACCTACAACGGCGCGGCGGGGCTGCCCGAGGTCGCACGCGTCGCCGTCACGTGCCTGGCGTTCGCGGCAACGAACGTCGGCCTCGTGCTGCCCGGTGTCGTCGTCATGTACCGCGAGCCGGCCAGCGCCGTGTGGGCCGACATGCGCCCCGCGCTGCCCGGCTACCTCGCGTTTGGCCTGCTCGGCGCCCTCGTCGGCGAGCTGTACGACTCGCTCGGCCCGCTCGCCGTCGTGTTGCTGCTGACGCCGGTCGTGATCGCCAGGGCGACGTTCAACTCCTACATCCAGCTCACCGAGGCGCACGACGCGACGATCCGCGTGTTCCTTCGCGCCATCCAGGCCAAGGACGAGTACACCGGCCGGCACACGCTCCGGGTGCGGAAGTACTCCATGTACATCGGGGCCAAGCTCGGGCTGTCGCACGCGCGCCTGCAGCACCTCGAGCGCGCCGCGCTCATGCACGACATCGGCAAGCTCGCCGTCCCGAAGCACCTGCTGAACAAGCCGGGCAAGCTCACCGACGAGGAGTTCCAGCGCGTGCAGAAGCACGCGCACGTCTGCATCGACATCCTCGACCTCGTCGACTTCCTCAAGCCCATGACGGCGGCCGCGGCCGGCCACCACGCGAGGTACGACGGCGGCGGGTACGGCGGCACCGGCGAGCGACCGCTCGAGGCCTACATCGTGGCCGTCGCCGACGCGTACGACGCGATGACGTCGACGCGCTCCTACCGGCGGGCGCTGACCATGGAGACGGCGTTTGGCGAGCTCCGCGCCAAGAGCGGGTCGCAGTTCCATCCCGACTGTGTAGAGGCGTTGATCGGCGCCATCACCGAGCGCGGCGAGGTGCACGGCCTCGGCTACGAGGAGGACGCCGTCGCGTTCGAGGTACCGCCTCCGGTTGCCGGGCTCGGGTCGGCTGGTCTCGGCGACCGCGCCGAGCAGCCTCCCCAGGCGCCGGCGGCGCCCGTGCTGTCCACGCGGCCCGCCGAACGGGTTGCCGAGGGCGTCGAGTCATGAGGCCGCGATCGTGAGCATCGCGTTGCCGCCGTCGATCTCGTTGTCGACCCGGCCGATCGCAGGCGCCGTGCCCATCGCGCTCGCGGGCGCGGCTGCGGTCGTCCTCGCGGTCGCCGACAACCCGTGGACCGCAGGCGTCGTCGGGCTCGTCGTCGCGGTCGCCGCCGGTCTCGCGCTGCACGTCGACCTCCCGTGGGGCGGTCGCCTCACGCTCGGCCACGCGGTGCTCATCGCGCTCGTGGCGCGCATCGACGAGCCGGTCGGCGCGATCGTGATCGCCGGGCTCGGAGTCGTGCTCGCGCTCCCGTCGTGGCTCGAGCACGCGGAAGAGGGGTCGCTACTCGTTCGCCTCGGCGGCGCGTTGTCGGCGTTCGCGGCGACGGTCGCAGCCGTCGGTTCGCGTCTCGTGCTCGACCTCGTGCTGCCCGGCGACCTCGACCCCGACCTGCACACGATGCTCTACGCCGGCCTGACCGGCGTCGTCTTCCTCGCCGCCGACCACGTCGCGAGAGCCCTCGTCGGCCGGCGGTTCGGCGAGCGTTCGAACCTGCGCCAGGCGTGGCCGCTCTACGTCACGCTCCTGTGCGTCGCCGCCCTGATCGACGTCGCCATGCGGCGCAGCGTCGGGCTGGCGTTCGTCGCCATCGTGCCCCTGCTCGTCACGCGGTACGCGTTCCAGCGATACACGACCGCGCGCGTCACCTACGAGCAGACGGCGAAGGCGCTGAGCCTTCTACCGGAGGTCGCAGGGCTCACGCCGCTGGGCCACGGCGAGCGGACGGCGTCGTACGTCGAGGCGGTCGCCCCCGACCTGGGTTTCGACCCGCCGAGGACGCAGCAGCTCGCGACCGCCGCCCGCCTCCACCACATCGGCCACATCTCGCTGCACGAGCCCGAGGAGCGAGACGGGCCGCCCGACCCCGCCGAGCTCGCCACCGTGTCGGGCGAGATCCTGCAGGAGACCGGGTTCCTCGCCGACCTCGCGCTGCTCGTCGGCGATTGCCAGCCCGGCGGCCCCCCGACGACGACGCTCGACGGCGCGGTGATACGGGTGTGCAGCACGCTCGACGAGCTCGTCGAGCTCGACGACGCCACCGACCCGTTCGCCAACCTCGTCGCCCTGCACC
>DASVEG010000375.1:0-9758 GCA_036380695.1 Acidimicrobiales bacterium | reverse complement strand
CCGTAGACGGTGAGGAAGACGAACGGGATGCTGAGCATCAGCGGGAGGAACCGGATCGTGTCGGTCGCGGTTCGCGGCACGGGCGGCTTGGGCCCCGCGGCCGGCCCGCCGAACGTCGGGCTCTCGGTCGCGGAGCGAAGGCGGGAGAGCAGGCGGCGCGCCACGCTGGCCGCGACCACGACCCCTCCGCTCAGGGCGACGCCGACCGCGATCAGCGCCGGGAGGACGCGGGCGTGGGAAGCGAGCTCGGCCCGTTCGCCCGCGACGCACACGAGTGGTGTGTTGCGCACCATCTCGCCTGGCCGCTCGACGTGGGGGTACCGCACCACCGCCGCGTCTTCCGACCACGAAGGGCAGGCAACGCCGGCGACGATCGTCTGCATGCCCGGCGACACCGTCGTGGCCACGAGCATGAACATGAACCCGCCGGCGAGGGCGAGCAAGACCTTCTCGAACCTGCCGAAGAGCTTCATCGCGCGCCCAGCCCGCTCTAGTCGCGGAACGACCGCTTCGGGCGGCCGTTCGCGTCGTAGTCGATCCGCCCGCCGCCGCCCGGTGCGGTGACGTAGACGCGGATCACGAGGTCGGGGGAGAACGGCACGTTGTGCTCGACGATGACGTGGCTGACCTTGCCGTCCGCGATGCCGAGGTCGACCGGCGTCTTCGCCACGAGGCCCGGCACGATCGACCAGTCGACGGCGGTCGGCTCGAACGCGATCGCGTTCGGGTCGTCGCGCGACGAGATCGGCAGGCGCTCCGGTGGCTGCACGCCGGTCGGCCGCACGACGACTCGTTGCAAGTGACCCGACACCCGGTCGAGGGCCGACACGATGCCGTAGCCGTCGTACAGAACCACCTCCGTGAGCACGCCGTCGGCGATGGCGCCCAACGCCTCCGACACGACCGTGGCGCCGTCGCCGAAACCGATGGTGTGGGCGGGTGTGGTCGACGCCGGCGTGCCCGCACCTCCCTCGGGCAGCCGCTCGGGCAGGCGCTCGGGCTCGCGGTCTGCCCACACGGGCGCGTCGGGCTGCAACGGCGCCGGCGTGCCGTACGACGCCTCGAACTCGTCGACGGAGAGCGGCTCGGCCCCACACGCACCCGCCGCGAACAGCAGCAGCACGAGCGTCGATGCGATCGACGCGCGTGCTGGTGTCGTTCGCGCACGCCCCACCTTGTCGTCCGTCGTTCCCACGCTCCCCGCCCAGTCCACGCCGTGTGCACCCCGAACGCTAGGGTTCGCCGCTGCACCACGCACGCCGTTCGCGCCGCCGCACCCTTGCCGTCGAAGATCCATCCACGTTCAAGGGGGAACGATTCATGCGCAAGGCGCGTACGTTGACGATCACGCTCGTCGCCGCTGCAGTAGCGGTTGCCGGCCTGGTGGGCACCACATCGGTGACGCCGGCGGGGGCATTCACCAAGGGGCTTCCGGATCGCATGGCGGCGATCGGCGACTCCATCACGCAGGCCGCCAACCTCGACGGCAGCAACATCGGCGCCGAGAACCCGGAGCACTCGTGGTCGACCGGGTACGACTCGGGCGACATCGTCACCAGCCACTACGAGCGGATCCGCCGCGTCAACAAGCGGATCAACGGCAACAACTTCAACGACGCCGTCTCCGGCGCGCGGATGGACGACGCGCCCGCGCAGGCCGACCGCGCCGTCGCGCAGGGCGTCGAGTACGTCACCATCGAGATGGGCGGCAACGACGTGTGCACGTCGGACGTCACGACCATGACGACGGTCGCGAGCTACGAGGCGAACTTCCGGCTCACGATGCAGAAGCTCGCCGCAGGGCTGCCCGCCGCGAAGATCTACGTGCTGAGCGTGCCGGACGTGTACCAGCTGTGGGCGCTGTTCCACAACGACTGGTACGCGAGCTGGCTGTGGGACTCGTTCGGCATCTGCCAGGCGATGCTCGACGACGCCAACACCGAGGCCGACCGCCAGGCCGTGCGCGCCCGCAACATCGAGTTCAACGGCGTCCTGCGCGCCGTCTGTGCCGAGTACGCGCAATGCCGTTACGACAACGACGGCGTCTTCAACTACCAGTTCGCGCGTTCGGACGTCAGCGGCGTCGACTACTTCCATCCGTCGATGCGCGGCCAGGCCAACATCGCGGCCCGGTCGTGGTCGTCGGGCTACTGGCCGACCGTCTGACCACTTGACGTGACCACCGGTCCTCCTCGAGCCACCGAGGAGGACACCGGGGCGGGCCCCTCGAAGCTTGAAGGGTGCGGAAAACCCTTCTTGTCTTCGTTGTCGCGCTCGTAGGGCTGGTCGTCACGGCCGCGGTCGGGATCGTCGGGCCCGTCACGGCGGGCGTCGAGAACGCCGGTGGCGACCGGTACACCCTGCCGACGCTCGCCGGTCCGGTGACGATCACGGCGTCGACCGGCAAGTTCAGCCGCGTCGCGCAGGTGGCCCAACCGTCGGGCGCGCCGGGCGCCTACGACTACCCCGTCGGGTGGTTCGGCATGGAGATCAACGGCGTCGGCAAGGGCGGATCGACCGTCCTCACCCTCGACGTGCCCGCCTCCGTCGGCGAGCTCACGACCGCCGTGAAGTGCGCGCCCGCATGTGCACCGTTCACCGGCGCGTCGGTCGCCGGGAGCCGGGTGACCCTCACGCTGGTCGACGGTGGCGCGGGCGATGCCGACAAGAAGGCCAACGGCCGCATCCTCGATCCGGTCGCGCCGGCCCGTGCCAAGAAGAAGGCGGCGTGCGCACTGCCCTCTGGCGAGTCGACCCTCCGCGAGTGGACGGGCAGCGTCGGCACGACCGCGCTCGGCCAGCACCTCAGCGCCAGGGAATCCGTCGAGCAGTTCGCCATCCCCGCCGGCTGCGCGCCGGTGTCGCTGACGGTGCGGATCGAATGGGAGCAGTTCGCCGAAGACCTCGACCTCGAAGTCACCAAGCCCACGGGGGCGAAGGAGGTGGCCGAGACGGGGAACACCACCACCGCGAAGCCGTTCGAGACGCTCACGATCGACTCGCCCGCTGCCGGTGACTACGCGGCGCGCACCTACGCCTATCTCGCCGCGAACACCGGCTTCCGGGGCGTCGCGACCGTCGTCATGCCCGCGCCCGCCGACACCGACTTCGACGGCGTCACCGACGCGACCGACAACTGCGCAGGCGTGTACAACCCGTCGCAGGCGAACGCCGACGCGGACGGCTCGGGCGACGCGTGCGATACGCCCTCACCCGAGCTCGCGCCGAACGCGACGACGGAGGTCTTCTCCGCGACCGGCACCACCGGCACGACCGTGCAGGTGCCCCCGCTCGGCCCGCTCGCCGCGTATCAGGAGACGGGACACACCGTCGACGGCCAGCTCGAGCACCGCTACACCCTGACCCTCAGCAGCGTCTACGACGACTACCGCGAGCTGCACGTCAATCTGGCGTGGCCGGCCGCGGCGAAGGACTACCTCACGCTCGCGGTCCGCTCGCCGGGCGGGGCCGTGGCCACCAGCATCTTCGTGAACACGAGCTACCAGGAGGCGTTGATCGCCGATCCTGCGCCTGGCGAGTACCTGATCCTCGTGCGCGAGAGCCGGACGACGGGCGCGTCGTTCGAGCTCACCGGCAACGCCACCCGTTCCGACCGGCCCGAGCTCGGCCCGCTCCCGCCGATCGCCTCCGACCCCGCGCGTCCGCGGGTGGTGGTCGCCGACCTCGACAGCGCGATCAACCCGTACCACTCCTTCTATTACGGCGGCAGCGAGATCTACCCGACCGCCCATCCTTCGTCGGTGACGCAGGAGGTGCTCGACGCGTTCGGCGTGAAGCCCGAGAACGTCGTCGAGCTGACCCGCACCGGCAACCTCGCCGCGGACCTCGCGGCCGACGCCCCGTTCTGGGACCGCGTGCAGCGCGGCGAGCCGTACCACTTCCGGGGCACGAACATCATCGCCATCTCGTTCTCGGCCGACGGCGAGACGAACCTCGTGCCGAACACCGAGCAGAGCGCGCACGGCGTCGGGACGAGCGCCGCGGTCCTGCGTGCCAACCCCGACGCGGTGATGCTGTTCGTCGAGCAGGGCACGGCCCTCGGCAGCGAGGAGTCCCACGGCTACGCCTTCACCCACCCCGCCGTCGACATCCTCACGACGAGCTACGGCGTGTCGATCCCCGAGACCGGGTTCCCGCTGCCGGAGACCTCTGCGTTCGAGCACACCTACGACGGCGTGGTCAACCGCGGCAAGCTCCACTTCAGCTCGGGCGGCAACGGCCCCGGCCTCACGCCGTTCCGCGCCGGCGCCGGTCCGTGGTGGAGCATCGGCGTGTCCGGCATCGAGGAGGGAAGCTCCGAGGGCGACACGCTGCTGTCGGGCAACTTCGCCGACTTCGTGTCCGACTACACCCAAGACCTGCCGTATTGCCTCGACTGCACGACCGGCTACGAAAGCGTCGGCGGCACCAGCTTCTCCACCCCTCGCGCCGCAGGCGTCGCGTCACGCGTGCTGCTCGAGGCGAGGGCGGCCAAGGCGCACGCCGGCGGGATCGCGACCGTCGACGGCAGGGCCGTCATGGTGCGCGGTACCGACGGCACCACGATCGACAACTGGCACCTGCGCCGCGCCCTCGAGCAGGCCGCGTGGATCCCCGACTCCCTCGCCTACGACCCCGTCGCCGCCGCGACCGACCTCGTCGGCGTCCCCATCAACCCCGTTGCGCCCTGGGTGCAGGTCGCCTGGGGCGATCTCACCGCGCTGCCCGAGAAGGGCGTCGTCCCCGCGGCGTTGTCGGAGCTCGGCCTCGGCACCACCCCGCGTGTCAAGGCCGACGGCTACTGCGACTTCCAGACCGGCATCATCGAGACCCGCAAGCTCTACTGGGACGAGGTCGCCTCCCAGCTGCCGCCGCCTCCGGTGATTGGAGGCGAGCAGCCGCCCGGCGCTCCCGCCCAGGACCCGTTCGTCTACTGCTGACCACGCCGTTTGCCTACTGCTGGGGTGCGTTCGTCTACTGCTGACCGCGCGTTCGTCTAACTGCTCGCGAACGCGCGGTAGCGGTCGACCGCGTCCGCCAACGCCACCTCCTCCCCGGCGTCGAGCGCCCGTCCGACGCGCGTCTCCACCTCCACCACAGCGGTCGCGCGCCAGTGGCCGAGCAGCCGGCCGTCGAGCAGCAGGACGTGCGTGAACCCGTCGATGTGGCGGGGCACGGCGAACGACAGCCCACCCGTCGCAATGGCGTCGCGACTCTCGGTGTACGAGATGATCACCTCGTCGTAACACTGCACGAGGTCGACCCGCGGCCACGCCCGCGCCCGCGCCGACTCCACCCGCGACCTCCCGGCCTGTGACCAGTAGTAGGTACGGCCGTCGACCGTGCGCGTCTCGAGCTCGCCTCCCGCCGCGCCCAGCGAGCGCAGCGCGTCCAGCGCCCGCCGGGTGTCGTCCGCCTTCAGGCCCGACCACCACCCGAAGTCCTTGAGCGTCGCCGGGCCGCGTGTCGCGAAATACCGCCGCGCCACCTCCGCGAGCGCGTGGTCACGATCGACGGGACCGTCGTCCGCCGGCGCCCGTTCGTCGACCGCCGCGTACGTGTGCTGCTTGCCCTTCATCGGCCCGCTGCACACCACCGCGTGCAACTCGGCGTACATCACCAGGTACGCGAGCCGCTGCCCATCGGTCGCGATGTGCTTCCGCTCGAGCACCTCTGCCAGCTCCCTCCTCGTCGTCGGACCACCGCGGACCGCCTCGCCGATCACCTCCGCTGCCCTCGCCAACGTCCTGCCGTCGAGCTCGAGCTCGTGGTACCGGCGGGCGTTGCCCGCGTGCACCACCGGCCCGCTCCACCGCAACATCCACCGCAGGTCGCGCGCGGCCACCACGTGCCACGTCGGCCGCAGCAGATGCGTGCGCAGGATCTCGCCGTCGTCGAAGGCACGCGCCATCGCCGACGCCGTGGGCCCTTGCCCCGAAGCCGCGCCCGCCGTCACGTGGTTCGCGCCCAGCCGCTGGGCCACCGACCACAAGGCGTACGGATGCTCCTGCGCCTGCACCGCCGCGAGCCTCCCGACGACGTCACCCACGGCCCCGCCCGTCGCGCCCGTCGCGCCGGTCGAGTCCGACCACAGCCCCAGCCCTCGCATGCGGGCGCGCACGATCCACTCGGCGCTACCGCCGTCGCCGGCGACATGTGGCGATCGAGCCATGGACCTCCTCCGCGCGGCCGATGCGACGCTACGCGGCGTCACGGCGGCCGAACCTCTCGTGACCCCCGCCGGCGAAGAAGGCCGGCCCGCCGGTCGCGCTCCGTCTTCTCCGCATGGCACGAGAAGCAGCGGGCCTGGAGGTTCGCGAAGGACGTCGGGCCGTGGTTCGCGACCGGGTTGACGTGGTCCCACTGCAGCCCGTAACGGCTCCCGCAGCCGTCGGCACAACCGGCGCCGTCGAACTGCGGCGGCGGACCGAGGTCGAGCGCCGTTCGCAGCTCGGCCGGGATGTGGCGACCGAGGTGGCACACCGTGTGGATGCCGACGCCGTCGTGCAACACCACCTTCACGAACGCATCACGCGACAGCTCGCGAGCGAGGTCGACGGGGATCGGCCCGCCGCCGACGAGGTGGCACGGCTCGCCATCCAACGCGACGCCGCGCCGCCAGGCATTGAGGTCGCACACAATGACGAGGTCGGCGGCGCGTGCCCGACCGCGCCCGCCGCCGCCGACCAGCCGCACGAGCGCATCCGCGGCGTGCGCGGCGCGCGGCTCGCTGTTGCCCGTCCTCCGCGCGGCTCGCCGCAGCCGGTCGCACTCCGCGTCCAGCCGGTTCACGAACGGAACGCCGACCTCCGGAGGCAACGCTCCCCGAAAGCAGATCATCCCGATCTCGTCGCGCCAGTGCCGCAGCTCGCGGGCCGCCATCTGGCGTTCGCGCACCTCCGACGGATCGGCTGCCGCCAGCCGCCGGCGCCTCGTCTCGTCGCGAAGGGTCTGCACGCTCTGGCCGGCCGCGAGCGCAACGAGCTCTGCCCCGGACCCGGCGCAGTCCGCCTCCGCGCGCGCGATCTCCCTGGCCTGCGCAGCGACACCTCTCCGTTCGCGAGCGCGTCCTTTGCGCCGGCGACCCCGCCGATGGACGCCGCGACCTCGAGCGCTGTCCTCGCGTCGCCGCGCGTCGACCCGCACGTTCGCGCCAGCCAGTCCACCGGGTCCGCGAACCCCAGTGCACGGTGTGCGCCACAGTCAGCGGCCCGCGCAGCCGCCAATGCCCGGGCGCCCGCGCACGCCTTCTCCACGGCGGCCAGCTGCATCGCCACGGCGGCGCAGTCGTTGCCCGACAACGCCGCGGGGTCGAAGCCGCGCAGCGCGTCGGCAAGCGCCGCCGCAGCCTTCATCACCTCACCCGACACGGGCCCTCCGCGCGTGGTCGACGAGCGTTCGGAGGGCCGTCGCACCCGGCCCCGAGGTGGTGCAGACACCATACGAACAGATGTTCGCCCTGTCAAGGAGAAAATTCGCATCGCCGTCCGGCGGCGGCGCGGGAGGCTTCGGCGTGCACGTGCGGCAGGCGACCACCAGCGACCTCGAGCAGATCGTCGACCTCCAGGTCGACCGCAACGGGCCGGAGTGCGAGCCGATGATTCGCGCGCTGGTGGCGTCGCCGGAGAACGGGATCGGGTGCTTCACGGTCGCCGTCGACGGCGCGCGGGTCGTGTCGTCGCTGTGCCTCATGCGCGAGGCGTTCGTGCTGGAGGGCGTGCGCATCCCCGTGGGCCGACCGGAATTCGTCGCGACCCATCGGGACTTCGAGCACCAGGGCCTCGTCCGCGACCAGATGGACCTCGTGCACGGCTGGTCGGCCGACCGCGGCGACCTCGTGCAGGTGATCACCGGGATCCCGTACTTCTACCGGCGGTTCGGGTACGAGTACGCGATCCCGATGCCCCGCGTTCGGATCGTCAACCCCGGGGTGACAGTGGGGACGCCGGACGGATGGTCGGTGCGACACGCGGCGCTCGACGACGTCGACGCCATCGTCGCGACCAGCTCCCGCGCGCTCGCCGATGTGCCGCTCGTCGCCGTTCGGTCGCCGGAGTGGTGGCGGTGGTGGGTGAGCAACGACACCGGCGGGGGGTGGTACCTCGCCGTGCGCGACGGCCGCGTGCGGGGGTGCGCGTTCGTGGGCGACGGTCCGCCTGGCATCGACAACCACGCGCTGTGCGTCGCCGCGATCGCGGCCCACGAGGAGGACGCGGTGTGGGCGCTGGTGGCCGACGCGTTCGCACGCGCCGGCGGTAAGCCGGTCGCGGTAGAGGAGCGGACCGGGTTGGCGCGCGTCGCCGCCGGCATCTCGTCGCGTCACAGCAGGCAGTACGCGGTGTACGTGCGCGTCGCCGACCCGGTCGCCCTGCTCGATCACCTGCGGCCGGTGCTCACCGCGCGCCTGAGGCGTTCACACCACGCGTCGTCGTCTGGCACGTTGTTGCTGTCGACGTACGCCTCGTCGCTCACGATCCACTACGCAAACGGCGAGATCAGCGCGATCGAACGCGGCGGACCGCACAAGGATCCGGTGGGGTCGGGCGGCATCGGGGTACCGCCCGACCTCGTCGCGACGCTCCTCTTCGGGCGCTACGGCGCCACCGAGCTCGCGGAACGCCATCCGGACGTGCGCCTCGGCCGGCGGGTCGATCTCGCAGAGATCCTCTTCCCCCGTGTCGAGGCGGATCTCGTCATGTCGCTCTGACGACGGGCGTCAGCTCTTGCGGTCGACGGCTCGCTGCAGTTGCGCCTTGTTCATTTTCGAACGACCGGCGATGTTCTTCCGCTTGGCCTCTTCGTAGAGCTGGTCGCGCGTGCGCCCTCGTGGCGCGTTGGACGACCTCGAACGCAGGCCGCCGCGACGACCGGACGACATGTCGGTCTTCGACAGACGGCTCGACTGCTTCGCTTCACCTGCACGCGCCCGCTCCTTGTTCACCGTGCGCGCCGCGATCTCCTCGGCCTTGTCGTTCGACGTGCCGCGCTCGCGGAGACCGTCCTTGATGTGTTCGTACTGCCGCTCTCGTTTGGCACTCCATGCTTTCTGGGGCATGCCACGCGCGTACCCGCGACCGCCGGTCGGGGAACGCGCGACCGACGTCGCTAGGCCCACAAGGACGCGAGCGCCGACGTGACGGTGTCGTCGCCCGCGGGCACCTCGCTGCCGGCTTCGTCCTCGAGCGACAGCGCGGGCTCGTCGAACAGGCCGTCCGCGGAGGAGAGGAACCGGCTCGGCTGCGCGTAGTCGTGCACGTCGTCGAGCGCGTGCCGGCGGATGTAGTAGCGCAGCGGGTACGTGACGTAGAGGTGATCGCGTGCGCGCGTGAGCGCGACGTAGAACAGCCGGCGCTCCTCCTCGAGGCCTTCGTCGCCGGTGAGCGCCATGTCGGACGGGATGTTGCCGTCGGCTGCGTGGATCACGTACACGACGTTCCACTCGCTCCCCTTGGCGGAGTGGATCGTGCTGAGGATGAGGTAGTCGTCGTCGAGCAACGGCGCCCCGGCGAGGTCGCTCGTACGCGACGGCGGATCGAGCGTGAGCTCCGCGAGGAACGCGGCACGCGTCGCGCAACTCGCAGCCATGCCCTGTAGCTGCTCGAGGTCGGCGAGACGACTGAGCGCAGCGGAGTACCGGCGCGCGAACAACGGGTGCGCGTGCGTCCGGATGATTTCGACGTCGACAGCGGGACCGGGCGGCGTCGCGGCGTCGGCGTTGCGGTCGAGACACGACGCGAGCACCGATCGCACGATGTCGA
>DASVEG010000374.1:0-2209 GCA_036380695.1 Acidimicrobiales bacterium | reverse complement strand
CCAGAACGCTGGGTTACGGCGGAGGCGGCGGCCCGCCGGGCGGCATCGTCGGGGGAACCGGCGGGGTGTCGTCGGTCGACGGGGCGGTCGTGGTGGTGCCGTCGCCCGTTCCCGTTCCGCCGCCGTCGCCGTCCTCGTCGTCGCCGCCGCACGCGCCGGCACCGGTCGCGAGGACGGCGGCGAGGGCGAGGGTGGTCACGAGGCGATGGCGGCTGCGCATGGATCGAACCTACGACAGGCCGATGGCGGTATGGACCCACACGCCGCTGGCCGCGCCGGCGTCGAGACTCGGAATGAACACGACAGCGACCTCGTTGAGTTGTGACCGCCATCTGGTGTCGCCGTAGATGAGCGCGCCCTCGCGGCAGTCGCCCACGGGCAGCGGGCCCTCGACGGGGAACGGCGAGACCGCCCCAGTTGGGTCACGAAAATCACTGAGGGTCGGGATCAGCGCGCCGTCGTCGGGATCGTTGAGGTGCACAGACCGGACGAGCCTGAACGAGGACGCAACGCGGTTCATGTCCGTCGTCTCGACGCTGTCATTGCAGACGCGAACGGTCGCCGCGAATTCGGGGATGCCGTCCTCGGCCGTCCCGGACGAGAACTCGTCCTCCCGGCAGCCGTCCCTCGCCGGTGCCCCCCTCGACGCGTGGCAGACGAACGCGAGCTCGTGGATGCTCCTGACCTCGACCGTGTAGCCCTCGACCGCGAGCGTGCTGCCCAGTGGCACGACCGTCCGCCCGCCCTGGGCGACGACGGTCGTGCTCGTCGTGGCCGTGCTGTCGTCCTCGTCGGTCGGGAGGATCGCCTCGTCGGGCGCGTCGACGTCCGCTTCGCCAGCGCTGCCGACCGGCCGCACGAAGGCGTCGCCCGTCTCGACGTCGGTGACGACGAACTGCGCGACTTCGGGACCCTCCGTGTACACGGCGAGGTTCTCGGGCGAGAAGTCGCCCCAGCGGTCGCCGGTGTAGCGCGTGGTGCCTTCGACGGCCGTCGGCTCGACGAGGGGGTTGCCGCACGAGCACTTCACGCGGGGGACACCGTTGCGGTCGACGAGCACCGCGGTGCCGGCTTCGAGCACCGACTGCCGCGGTGTAGCCTTGCCGGCGCGGTACCCGTGGTTGGTGACGCGGGTGTCGTCGCGCAGCACGAGGGGCGTCAGCGTCGCGACGTATTGCTCGACGTCGTCCGGCGCGATGCCGAGGACCGCAGTCCATGCCCTCGCGAGCGCGGGGTTGTCGCCGAGGAACGACACGAGCTGGGTGGTGTCGCACGACCCCTTGTCGCGGGTGCCGCCGTACAGGCCGGGGTCGGTGCCGACGCTCGTCTTGATGGCGGTCTTGTCGCCGGCCGCGGTCGTGCCGGTGGTCTCGTCGTCCCGCTCGATGTCGTCGACGTCGTCGCCCACGTCGTCGGTGAAGGGGTCGGGGCCGCTGTCGGAGACGGGCTCGAGGAAGACCTCGCCCGCGGTGACGATGGGGTCGTCGTCGCCCCCGCTCATGGCCACCGCCGCGATGCCGGAGACGAGGAGGAGAGCGAGGACGCCGGCGATGATCGCGATCGCCTTGTTGCGGCGGGGTGGCGCTGCATCGCCGACGGTGGCCGTGGTGGCCGCGGTCGCGGCGGGCACGGCCGCGGTCGCCGGGGGTCGTTCGAGGGCCACGGGCGACTCGTGCGACGTCCTCCGTCCGGTTGCCGCCGCGCCGAGCGCGACGACGGCCTTCGGGTCGCCCCACGTCGACGGCGAGCGGCCGAAGCGCTCGCCGACGAGGCGCGCGACCAGGGGGATGCGGCTCGAACCGCCGACGAGGTAGACGGCGGCGAGGGCGTCGAGCGTGAGGCCGGCAGCGGTGACGGTACGCGACATCTCGTCGACCGAACGTTCGATGTCCGGCAGCAACAGCGCTTCGAGCTCGGCCCTGGTGATGCGGAACTCGCGGTCGACCGGCGACGGCACGTACACCGTCGCCTCGGCCACCGACGACAGCGCCTCCTTGGCGGCGCGCACCTCCGAACGGAGGGTGGCGTTCGCTCGTGCCCACACGCGGTCGGTCGAGTAGCGGAGGTTCTCCCAGGCGGCGGGGTCGTCCTGGCCGAGGCGTTGGCCGATGTGCTGGTAGACGCGTTCGTCGAAGTACTCGCCCCCGAGTCGGTCGTCGCCGCCGGGCGCGCCGACGACGGTGAAGCCGTCGCCGGTGCTGCGCAGGAC
>DASVEG010000373.1:0-5282 GCA_036380695.1 Acidimicrobiales bacterium | reverse complement strand
ACCCGAGGTCGCCGCCGGATTCCTTCGAGCCCGTGTCGTCCGACAGCTCGCGCGCCAGCGCGGCGAAGTCTTCGCCCGCGTTCACACGCGCCTTCGCCGCCTGCGCCTCCGCTTGCAGCGTCGCGCTCTGCGCGCCCGTCGCCTCGGTGTCGACGTTTCCGTCCGCGCCGATGACGGCGAACAGGATGTGACGCGCGCACGTCTGCACGAACAGCTCCTGGTTCTGCTCGTAGAACGTGCGGATCGTCTCGTCGTCGATCTCCTCGCCCGCCATGTCGAGCTGGAGCTTGGCGACCTCGGCGCTGCGGTCGAGCAGCATCGTGCGGTACCGCGCGTCGAACTTTTCGAGGATCTCCGGACCGCCCACCTCGCGCGCCACGTTCTGCTCGACGAGGTCGCGGTCTTCCTTCGTGACGGCGCGGAGCTTGCGCCGGACGTACTCCTCGTGCACGAGCTCGAGGTAGATCTGCCTTGTCAGCACCCGGCGCACGAAGTCGGCCGCGAAGGTTCCCTTCGCCGCGCCGAAGATCGTGTTGCCCTGGCTCTCGAGGAACTCGACGTACTCCGCGTTGGCGCCGATCGACTCGAGCTCGTCGTCGAGCTCGACCTGGGTGATGGCGTTGCCGTTGACCTCGGCCGCAGGCGGGGCGATGCCGTCGCCACACGCGCCTGCGAGCAAACCGAGCACCACGAGCACGAGCGCGACGGCGCGTGGCGACAGGAGCGAAAGGGGACGTCTCACCGGGTTGGTGATGCTAGCCGGGGGCGCCTGAGGCCCCGGTCGAGGCCCCGGTCGAGGCGCCGGTCGCGGGTGTGGCCGCGCCGGTGGCCGCGGGCGCGTCCTCCTCGGGCACGAGCGCGGCGAGGAAGCCCTTCACGTAGACCGCAGCCGACTCGCGCGGCGGCAGCGGCAGGACCACTTGCTTCATGTCTTCCTTGTGCACCGCCTTCGGGTAGAGCCGCTTGAGCCGCACCGCCTGGCTGCTCCGCAACACGAGGGGCGAGATGCGCGCAGTGCCTCGGGCGACGGCGACCTCGCGCACGCCCACCCTGGCGCACTCGGCGCGGAGGTGCGCGACGTCGAGCAGGGCGCGCGCCGCGTCGGGGACGGGCCCGTAACGGTCGACCCACTCCTGCTCGATGTCGTCCACCTCGCCGTGGGCGACGACGGCGGCGAGCCGCCGGTACGCCTCGAGCCGCAGCTCTTCCCTGGCCACGTAGTCGCTCGGCAGGTTGGCGTCGACCGGGAGGTCGAGCTTGATCTCGGCCGGTTCACGCGGCTCCTCGCCCTTCAGCTCGGCCACCGACTCGGCCACCATCTGCACGTACAGGTCGTATCCGACGGCGGCGATGTGCCCGCTCTGGTTCTCGCCGAGGAGGTTGCCGGCACCTCGAATCTCGAGGTCGCGCATCGCGATCTTGAACCCGCTGCCGAGCTGGGTGTGCTCACCGATCGTCTTCAAGCGCTCGTAGGCCTCTTCGGTGAGCTCGCGCTCTGGCGGGAAGAACAGGTAGGCGTACGCCCGCTGGCCGGCGCGGCCGACGCGCCCGCGCAACTGGTGGAGTTGGCCGAGCCCGAGCAGGTCGGCGCGGTCGACGACGAGCGTGTTGACCGTCGGCATGTCGATACCCGACTCGATGATCGTCGTGCAGACGAGCACGTCGTACTCGCCTTCCCAGAAGTCGATGACGACGCGCTCGAGCGTGCCTTCGTCCATCTGCCCGTGCGCGACCGCGACGCGGGCTTCGGGCACCAGCTCCTTCAGGCGGTGCGCGGTGCGCTCGATGTCCATCACCCGGTTGTGCACGAAGAACACCTGGCCCTCGCGCAGCAGCTCGCGGCGGATGGCCTCGCCGACGGCGCGCTCGTCGTACTCACCGACGTAGGTGAGGATCGGCTGGCGTTCCGCGGGCGGCGTGTTCAGCAACGTGAGGTCGCGGATGCCCGTGAGCGACATCTCGAGGGTGCGCGGGATCGGCGTCGCGCTCAGCGTCAGCACGTCGACGTTGGTGCGTAGCTGCTTGATCTGTTCCTTGTGCTGCACGCCGAACCGCTGCTCCTCGTCGACGACGAGCAGGCCGAGGTCCTTGAACCTCACGTCGCCAGACAGCAGGCGGTGCGTCCCGATGACGACGTCGACGCTGCCGTCGGTCAGCCCCGCGATCACCTTCTTCGACTGCCCGGGCGTGAGGAAGCGGCTGATGACCTCGACGCGGATCGGGTAGCCGGCGAAACGCTCGCCGAACGTCTGGAAGTGCTGCTGCGCGAGCAGCGTGGTCGGGACGAGGATGGCCGCCTGCTTGCCGTCCTGTACGGCCTTGAAGACGGCGCGGATCGCGACCTCGGTCTTGCCGAACCCCACGTCGCCGCACACCAGGCGATCCATCGGGCGCGGCTCTTCCATGTCGCCCTTGACCTCGGCGATCGCCTTCACCTGGTCGGGCGTCTCCTGGTACGGGAACGTGTCCTCCATCTCCTGCTGCCAGGGCGTGTCGCCGGGGAAGGCGTGGCCCGGCGCGGTGACGCGTCTCCGGTAGAGGACCACCAGCTCCTGCGCGATGCGGCGAACCTCCTGGCGGACGCGTGCCTTCGTCTTCTGCCAGTCGCCGCCACCGAGCTTGTGCAGCGAGGGCGACTCGCCGCCGGTGTAGTGGCGGACCGCGTCGATCTGGTCGGACGGGACGTAGAGCTTGTCGCCGCCGCGGTATTCGAGGAGCAGGTAATCGCGCTCGACGCCGCCGATGGCCCGCTTCACCATGCCGCCGTACTTGGCGACGCCGTGCTGGTAGTGCACGACGTAGTCGCCCGGCTTCAGGTCTTCGAAGAACCCCTCGCTCCCCCGTCGCGGGCGGGCGCGGCGGTGGGCGCGCCGGCGGCCGGTGACGTCGCTCTCGGCGAGCACCGCCAGCTTCACGCCGGGCAGGACGAAGCCCCGCTCGAGCGCCTCGACGACGACCCGCGCCCCCGGCCGTGACGTGTCGGCCGTGCCCTTCTCGTCGAACGGGACGTCGAGGCCCGCCTCGCCGAGGCTCGACGCGATGCGCGCGCCGGTGCCCTTGCCTTCCGCGCACACGTTCACTCGGTAGCCATCGCGTAGGAGCTGGCCGATCTGCGCGGTGAGCTTCGTGCCGTCGCCGACGACGGGATCCCACTGCCTCGCCTCGACGACCGCGGTGCCTGGGCCTTCCGGCGCGTTCGTCATCGTCCACGCCGGCGCCTTGGTGTGGGCGAGGAGCCGGTCGAATGGGAGGTGCAACCGCGGGAAGCCCTCATTGGCGTCTGCGCCCCACGTAACCGCCAGCGTGCCGGCGAGGCTCGCCTCCTCGTCGAGCAACTCCTTGGCGCGGTCGCGCATGCGCCGGGGTTCGACGAGGACGAGCTGCGCGCCGTCGCCTACGAGGTCGAGGACGACGTGCTCGCCCTCCGTCAACCACGGCAGCCAGGACTCCATGCCGTCGAACGTGTGGCCCTCGGCGAGGCGTTCCCACTGCTCGCGCCCCCACGGTTGCGTGGCGATGAGGCGCGAGGCCCGCTCGCGCACCTCGCCGGTGGGGAGCAGCTCGCGGCACGGGAAGATCTCCGCGCAGTCGATGGGTCCGGTCGACCGCTGGTCGGCCACCGCGAACTCGGTGAGGCGGTCGACCTCGTCGCCCCACAGGTCGACGCGGATCGGCGTGTCCGCGGTGCTGGGGAAGACGTCGACGATGGAGCCGCGTACGGCCACCTCGCCGCGGTGCTCGACCTGGTACTCGCGGCGGTAGCCCCCGGCGACGAGGCGGCGAACGAGGTCGTCCGGGTCGACCTGGTCGCCCGGCTTCACCGCGACGGGTTCGACGTCCTCGACGTGGGGGCCGAGCCGCTGCACGAGGGCACGCACCGGGGCGACGAGGACGCGGGGCATGCGCTCGGGATCGCGCAGCCTCCACATGGCGCGCAGGCGCCTGCCCATCGTCTCGACGCTCGGGCTCACGCGCTCGAACGGGAGCGTCTCCCATGCGGGGAACAAGTCGACCTCGTCGTCGCCCAGGAAGGCGCGCAGGTCGTGGGCGATGCGCTCCGCGTCGGTCGACGTCGGCACCGCGACGACGAACGGGTGGCGGCTGCTCAGGGCCGCGAGCCCGGCCACGACGTAGGCACGCGCCGGCTCCGCGACGGCCACCACCGTCGACGCCGACCCGAGGATCGCCGCGGCCGCGGGCTCGTCCCTGAACAGGGGCGGCAGGGCGCGCAAGGGACGGGGCGGCGTGCTCACGGGATCGGCAAGCCTACCGGCGCCCCCCTCCAACCGTTTTTAGGCGCGCTCAGTGCCATATGTGGCACTGAGCGCGCCCGAAACGGAAGGGGTCGGCTAGCTGGAGGTGCGGCGGCGGCGGGTGCGACGGGGTTCGGCGGCGGGCTCGTCGGCCGCGGGGGTGACGTTGTCCGCCGACGGGTCGAGGTTGGTCGACAGGTGGTGGACGAGGTCGGCGAGCTCACGGTCGCTCTCTTCGCCTTCGCCGGCCTCGCCGAGGAGGCTGCCTTCGCTGCCGTCGCCCTCGGTCCACGCCAGTTCGGCCGGGCCGCTGCCGGCGTCGAGGCCGAGGCGGCGGAACATCACCGACAGGTCGTGCGGATTCGACGCGTGGGCGAGCGCGGAGCGCAGGTCGATCCAGCCCTTGCGGTACAGCTCGAGGATCGACTGGTCGAACGTGTGCATCCCGTAGTACTCGCCGTCGGCGACGATCTCCTGCACGTCCTCGCGCGCGCCGGGGTCGAGGATCCAGTGCTGGATGCGACCGTTGACCACCATGACCTCGGTCGCTGGCACCCGGTTGCGGCCGTCCTTGGTGGGGACGAGGCGCTGGCAGAGCGTGCCCTTCAGCACGCCCGCGAGCACAAGGCGGGCCTGGCGCTGCTCGTTGGCCGGGAAGAACTCGACGATGCGGGTCATCGTCTCGGTGGCGTCGGTGGTGTGCAGGGTCGACAGGACGAGGTGGCCCGTCTCCGCCGCCATCAGCGCCGTCGCGACCGTCTGGGCGTCCCGCATCTCGCCGACGAGGATGACGTCGGGGTCCTGACGGAGCGCGGCGCGCATGGCGGAGGCGAACGACGGCGTGTCCGCGCCAAGCTCGCGTTGGGAGATCGATGCCCGCACGTCGGTGTGCACGACCTCGATGGGGTCCTCGATCGTGACGATGTGGGCGGTGCGGGTGCGGTTGATGTGGTCGACCATGCCGGACAGGGTCGTCGTCTTGCCCGAGCCGGTCGGCCCGGTGACCAGCACCAGGCCGCGCGGCTCCAT
>DASVEG010000372.1:0-4397 GCA_036380695.1 Acidimicrobiales bacterium | reverse complement strand
CCGCGGCCATGACGGAGTACGGCTTCGCGCTCTCGAGCGAGGAACACCGGCCCATGGACCTCGTGCGCTACGCGCAGCGGGCCGAGGAGCTCGGGTTCTCGTTCGTCTCGTTATCCGACCACTACCACCCGTGGATCGACCAGCAGGGGCAGTCGCCGTTCGCCTGGTGTGTCGTCGGGGGCGTCGCCGCGGTCACCAACCGCATCGAGCTCGGGATGGGCGTCACGTGCCCGACGATCCGCATCCATCCTGCGGTGCTGGCGCAAGCAGCCGCCACGTCGGCCGACATGATGCCGGGGCGGTTCTTCTTCGGCGTCGGTAGCGGCGAGAACCTGAACGAGCACATCCTGGGCGACCGCTGGCCGGCCGACCTCGACGTGCGCCAGGAGATGATGGTCGAGGCCGTCGAGGTGATCCGCAAGCTGTGGCAGGGCGGGTACACGAGCCACCACGGCAAGCACTACACGGTCGAGAACGCGCGCATCTACACGCTGCCGGCCGAGCTGCCTCCGATCATCGTGTCGGCCACCGGCAAGAAGGCGGCGAAGATCGCGGCGGAGATCGGCGACGGCCTGTGGAGCACGGCCCCCGACAAGGAGGTCGTGGACGCCTGGAAGCAGGCCGGGGGCACGGGGCCTGTCTACGGCCAGCTCACCGTGTGCTTCCACGACGACGAGTCGCAGGCGAAGAAGATCGCGAGGGAGTGGTGGCCGAACACGAGCATCCCCGGCAACCTCTCGCAGGAGCTGCCGCTGCCGCTGCATTTCGAGCAAGCGGCCGAGCTCGTGACGGAGGACAAGGTCGCCGAGAAGCTCGTCTGCGGCCCCGATCCCGAGCGCTATGTCGAGCGGTTGCGGGAGTACGAGGAGGCCGGCTTCACGCACCTGTACCTGCACCAGGTCGGCCCCGATCAGGACGCGTTCTTCTCGTTCTGGGAACGAGAGCTGAAAAGGAGGGTGACCGCATGAGCATCGCCGACCCGATTCCCGCCGATCCCGTCGTGCCGAGTCCCGACCCGGTGCCAACGGAGCCGAACCCGATCAATCCCGAGCCGCTGCCCGTCGACCCGGCCGACCCTCAACCGGAGCCGCAGCCGTCGTCGCCGAGCTCCCCTCCTTCGAACGTGGGGGAAACGCGCTGATGACCGACCCCACGTACGCCGCGTCCGCCCACGACATCGTTGCCGTGTATCGCGACCACGCCGTAGCCCGGCGCGTCGCGCAGCAGGTCGAGGCGCTGGGGGTGGCGCCGGGCTCGATCCGCATGGACGACGCCGCCACCCGCGTCGAGTCGCTCAAGGCCGAGATGCGTGAGGAGGCGGACAACACCATCGTCGGCCCCGGCAACGTCGGCCCGTTCACGACGGGCATGACGAAGGGCGTCGTCAAGCACGTCGGCGGCTGGGCGGTCGCGCTCACGTTGCTGTGCCTGCCCCTCGGCCTGGTCGAGTGGTGGGACGTCGCGCTCGGCACCCGCCTCGCCATCGCGGCCATCGTCGGCGCGGTCACGGGGGCGACGATCGGGTTCGTCGCCGGCGGCGGCTTCGGCGCCGAGGGCCCGAACCGCCGGCTCGCAGCGGAGCGCGGCGTCACACTGGCCGTGTCGGTGGTCGACTCGCTGGCGCCCCGCGTGGTGTCCGCGATGCGCGACGCCGACCCCATCCGCCTCGACCTCGGCAGCCTCGAGGGCAACCCGGTCGACACGATCATGACGGAGGAGGACACCGCTCGCCGGTCGTGACGGCGTCCGATTTGGGCGGGTGGAGAGGGCCACGGCTCATGACCGGCGAAAGAACCAACCATGGACCGGCAAAACGCTCCTGCGCCCCGCCGCATCCGGCCAACCGCCGGGACCCCTCAGCTCGAGTGCCCGTCGTGCCGCATGCCCGTCCTCCTGACCTTCGTCGAGCGTGACGGCGACAGCCGGTCGCTCACCTGCCCGTACTGCAACCGCCGCGACGAATGGTCGGTCGACGAGGGTTCCTGACGGCTCGGACGGCCCGCTAGAGTGGCTGTTCCACGTGGGCCGTTAGCTCAGTTGGTTAGAGCGCTTGCATGACGCGCAAGAGGCCGGGGGTTCGAATCCCTCACGGCCCACTCCGCTTGTCTTTGTACTAACACCGGTCGCGGCTTGAGCCACCAGGCTCGACCGCTGTCGCGACTCGGAGGCACGACAACCGTCTGCTAGCGCGATCTTCCTCGTCCTGGTCATTCCGCTCGGAGCTTGGGCAGCGGCACCCGAAGTGAGAAACATCGTCGGCGCCGCCGACCTCGATGATTGGCGCGTTCACGAGCGGCCACCGGGTGTTAGTACACAGACAAGTCAAATCCACACGTCGATCTTGGTGGTGGCAACCGAGACAACGAACAGCGGGGGCTCCGGCCCCCGCTGATTCGCGTCTACGGGGCCGGCTACCCCTTGGGTCAGCCGGCGACGCGCCCGCGCAGCTCGTCGAGCGTGAGTCGCTTTTCGTCGTCGGCCACCCGGGGCTCGGCGGTCAACTCCACCCACTCGTTGCCGTCGGCGCCGTAGAGGCCGAACAGGTGGAAGAACGGCAGTGGACCATCGTTCGGGATGCCCGCCTCGTCGACGAAGGTGACGTACGTCGTCCCGACGTCGAGGATCGGGAACTCCCACCGCGCGCCCGTGTCGCGGTGTCCTTCCTGGCGGACGTCGATCGACTGCCCGCTGTGGAGCGCGCCCTTGATCGGGTCGACAACCTCGACGGTCGATACGGTGAACCCCGTCCGGTCGATCGCCGTCTCCCGCTGCGCCGTGACTCGCACCACGGCCACCGCTTCGACGATCTCGGCGAGCTCGGCGACGGTCCCGTAGTCGAACACGGTCATCCCGTCGGCTCTCGGCCGCCCGACCTGCGTGGGGCTTTCACCTGTGGCCGCGACGGCGTCGCGGCCGCGCTGGTCGCCGCTGCACCCGCCCGTAGCGAGGATCAGAGCTAGGACGGGGAGGAGCTTCTTCACGGTGTCTCCTAGAGCTCGATGGGTATGCCGCACAAGTCGAAGCTCCGGCGGCACGACGCGCTCGGTGGCTTGGGCAGGGGGTAGTGCCGTTGCAGCTCGCCTACATCGCCGGGCTTGGCGTAGCCCGCCATGGCCTCGCAGTCGCCCCCGAGCCCGAACGGCTCGGCCGAGTCGTATGAAAGGTTGCACCTGCTGGGCGGGTTCGAGGTATTGAGAGCGAGATGGTCGCCACCGATGGAGTGGAACGTCTCGTGCATTGTCAAGCTCGGTAGCACCCCGGGCTGCGGAACGTAATTCGGGTCCCGCCCGCCGTTCTTGTCCGAGTAGTACGTGTTGTAGACGATGTCGCCGTAGGTGTAGTGGTAGGTCCCGCCGTCGATGCTCCAGCAGTTGCCCCACGGGTTCCACCAGCCAGCCTTGCCATTGTTGCCGTAGTTCGCGATCTTTACGCGAATACGAGTTGCTGCCTCGTACAGACCCCAGGTTGCGTTGGCGTTGTACCGGATGACGACGCGCCCACCCATGATTTCGTTCACGTCAGTCGTCGCGCGCCGGTGCGCAGCTGCGACCTCGGGCCGCGCCGCGTCGTGGCCACCCTCGAAGTCCCACGCGTAGCCGCGAGGCTGTCCCTCATCTGCGCCCCAGGTGCATTCGACGGTGTCGTAGTCGTCCTCGGCGCTTGCCGGCTGTGGTGCCACTATCACCGCGGCGGCGATGGCGACCACGGCGGCCAATGCGATTCGGCACATTCGGTTCAGTCGCTCCTTTTACCACCCAAGTACGACAGATGGGCGGTAACGGGTCGGTATTTCTCGGGAACGCTCGGGGTGCGCTCTCCATCCCGCCATCTGCCGTGGTCGTCGGCGCTTGAGGGCGCCTTCCCGCCAGGGAGGATCGGGCAATTCGTGGTGGTGTCCCGTTCCAAGCTCCGGCCCGCGAGCAGAATGCGTAACGCGACCCGGGCGGCGCTGGGTCCTCGCCGACGCTCACCTAAGTCGTCTCTCATCGCACGAAGCACGATCGATACGGCTCGACATGAGAGAGACCGGACCCTCGTTGACCGGCACGTGTGCCGGCTGTAGTTGCTCGGCAAGGCGCATCGTCGGCCGGGCGAGCACCGGTCGGTCAGTGGTCGAAGAACGACAGCTCGGCCGCGTCCGGCGGTTCGAACAGCCGGTCCCACGATGCGAGCTGCTCGTAGGTGATCGGGGGACCGCCGCTGACGTCGCGGCGGTGCTCGATCCGGCGCCAGCGTTCTTCGAGCGGCAGGTCGAGGTGACGAAGCTCGACGGCAACGCCGAGCTGGCGGGCACGCATGCGCTTGTCGTCGCGCTCGGCCCGCGTCCAGAAGCCGGACTCGAGAATCACGCTGCGACCGAGCGAGAGCAGCCGCTGGGCGAGCTCCCAGAACTGGGC
>DASVEG010000371.1:0-6196 GCA_036380695.1 Acidimicrobiales bacterium | reverse complement strand
GCCGACGACGGCCCAACCGAAGCGCTGCGAGCGCAACGCGAGGAACGTCGCGATCGCGCACAGCACGAACAGCGCTTCCGCGTACCCCATCGCGAACACGAACGCCGGCGGCAAGAGCGCGAACAGCCACCCGGCGCGCGCGGCGACGGCGTCGTCGCCCTTCTCGCGCCGCGCCAGCCGCGCGAGCAGGAAGCCGCTCGCCAGGGCCGCGAGGTTCACCGGGATGAGCACCGCCATGCGCGCCCCGAACAGCGGCCGCAGCGCGCGGCCGATGACGGCGAGCAGCGGGAAGAAGCGCATCGACTCCCACGGGAGGTGCGAGTAGCCCGACTTCACGATGCGGAGGTACCAGACCGCGTCCCAACCCATCAGACCCGACGGCGGCCGGCCGGTCGGGTCGGCGGCGCCGAGGTGGTTGACGAGGTAGCGGGAGAACGCCAGCGCGCCGAAGATTGCGATCCGAGCGGTCGCCCATCCGAGGAACGGCGCGGCCGTGGCGACGCCGATGACCGCGTCGAGGTCGGGCAGCCGCCGCCGCGGCTTCTGCGCGCCGAACATCGACTTGGCGATCCTGCGGTCGTCGGCCGCGTCGTCGGCGCGGTCACGCGAGCGCGGGAGGCGGATCGTGGTGCTCACGGCGCCGCCGGGTACACCCAGAGCACGTGCTTCTCGAACGCGGCTTCGCGGGGCTCGACGAGCTGCCTGGCTCCGGGCCGAGCGGAGGCGAGCACCGAGTTCACGGCTTCGCACTTCTTGTCGAGCGTCCGGTATCCCGGCATCCACACGTAGAACACGTTGCGGCCGTCGGCGCGGGCGAGCACGGCGTTCGCGAACGAGTCCGGGTCGCCCGCGGCCATGCGGTCGGCGTAGTCGACCCAGTTCACGAGCCGCGCGTCGGCCAGCTCGGGGAACGTGACGTGGTCGAAACCTTCGGGAAGCGCGCGGCGAACGTCGGGCCCGAGCTGGTCTGGGCAGTACGCGACGACGTCGCCGCGCCTGCCGTTCTCGACGACCGCCGCCGCGACCTCCGGCGCTTGCGTGCGGTCGGTGAACACGTTGCGGGCGCCGCCTGCGACACCGAGCGCGGCGACGAGCACCAGCGCGGCCGCCGCGAGGCGACGGTCGGCGAACGCGCGCAGGCCGAAGGCGACGACGAGGAACAGGAGCGGCACCGCGACGGAGTTGTAGCGGCTGGCCCACGCGCTGCTCGTCGCGAAGCCCACGGCGACACCGGCGAGCAGGGTGAGGCCGCCGACGATCGCCTCGGCTCGCACGCCTGGCTGCGTTTGCAGGTCGAGCTCGACCCGCGTGGCGTCGATCGGTGCGCCGAAGATGGCGAGCAGCCCGAGGATCGCGAGCAACCCGGCGAGCGCCTGGCCTTCCGGGAACGATCCGCCGCCGAGGTCGGTCAGCGACGTGAACGCGACTTCGACGGGTCCTGGCGCGGTGCCCCACGGCGCGCCCGTATGCCGGAGCTGGAAGAGGAACGTCGGGAGCCATGGACCAAACAGGACGAGCGCGCCGGTACCGATCGCCGCGGACGCGACCAGCGCGTTCCGGCGGAGGCGCGCCTCGCCTGCCGCCCGCCATGCGGTCACGAGCAGCGCGGCCGTCGTGACGCCGAGCAGGTAGAAGGCCCAGTAGTGCGTGAGGAGCAGCAACCCCGCGCACGCACCCGTGGCGACGACCGCAGCGGGTGACGGTCGGTCGAGGACGTTGCGGACGGCCATCCAACCGAGAGCCGCGAGCAGGGCGACGAGGCTGTACATGCGCGCTTCCGTCGCGTACCGGATCGCGTACGGCGAGGTCGCGTACAGCACGAGCGCGGCCACCGCGACGAGCGACCCCCCGCGCCGGCGCCCCATCCGGTACAGCACCGCGACGGTGGCGACGCTGAACACCGCGGACAGCAGGCGGACGGCCATGTCGCCGGTGCCGAAGGCCTTCGTCCACCCGTGCAACAGGAGGTAGTAGAGAGGCGGCGCGCCGTCCTCGCGAAGGGCGTCGAAGAGGTCGCCGAGCGGCCGCGTCGCGATGTTGACGGACAGCGTCTCGTCGAGCCACAGCGCCGAGGTCGTCCCGATGCGGAGCGCGATCCCTGCGGCCACGAGCACGCCGAGCACGCCGGTGACGGCGCGGCCGAACGGGGGGCGGGCAGCGATGCCGGGCGCGACCGTCTCGGCCGAGCGGGACCGTTCGCCGTCGGGGTCGGTGGTGCGTGCGACGGCGGGAGCGGCCATGCGGGCACGACGCTACAGGGCGGTACGCTTTGGCCAGCGCAGGGGAGCTCGCCGCGGCGGGCTGAGAGGTGGGCACGCCCGGCCCACGACCCTCCGGGACTGGAGAACCCGTCCGGTAATGCGGACGGAGGGAGGCGCAATGGAAGACGCACTGGTCATCGGCGGGAGAGAGTTCGGCTCGCGCCTGTTCCTCGGCACCGGCAAGTTCCCCTCGAACGCCGCGTTGCGAGACGCCATCGCTGCGAGCGCGACGGAGATGGTGACGGTCGCCCTCCGGCGGGTCGACCCGAGCGCGGACGAAGACATCCTCGATGCGCTCGACCTCGACGAGGTGGTGCTGCTCACGAACACGAGCGGCGCGGTCGACGCCGACGAAGCGGTCCGGCTCGCGCGGCTCGCGCGGTCGGCCGGGCTGCCCACGTGGATCAAGCTCGAGGTCACACCCGATCCGAGGTGGCTGCTGCCCGACCCGGTGGAGACGCTGCGCGCCGCCGAGGTGCTGTGCGCGGACGGGTTCACCGTGCTGCCGTACGTGAACGCCGACCCCGTGCTGTGCAAGCGGCTGGAGGAGGTCGGCTGCGCGACCGTCATGCCGCTGGGTTCGTGGATTGGCTCGAACCAGGGCCTCCGGACGCGTGGCGCGCTGGAGATCATCGTCGAGCAGTCGCTCGTTCCCGTCGTCGTCGACGCCGGGCTCGGGGCGCCGTCGCACGCCTCCGAGGCGATGGAGCTGGGCGCGGACGCCGTCCTCGTCAACACCGCCATCGGCACCGCAGGCGACCCCGCCGGCATGGCCGCCGCGTTCCGGCTGGCGGTGGAGGCCGGCCGCCGCGCGTTCCGGTCGGGCCTCGCCGCGACGCGCAACGAAGCGGCGGCGTCGTCGCCGCTGACCGGCTTCCTCTCGTGAGCGCGGGGGTCGGCGGGGGCGTCGCGGGCGGCGTCGCCGTCGAGCTCGAGTCGCGGCCGTCGGGGGTGCCGGACGGGACCGCCGCGGCCGACGTCGTCGCAACCGACGTCGCCGGGTTGCGCGCCTTCGTGGCGCGGGCGTCGGACGCCGACGTCACCCGCGCGCTGGCCCGTCCCCGGCGAGGGCTCGACGACTTCGCGGTCCTGCTGTCGGACGCCGCGTCGACGCGGTTGGAGGAGCTGGCCCTCGCCGCCCACGAGACGACCGTGCGCCGGTTCGGCCGCACCATTCACCTGTTCGCGCCGCTCTACCTGTCGAACGAGTGCGTGTCGACGTGCACCTACTGCGGGTTCTCGGCCGGCAACGAGATCGCCCGCCGCACGCTCGGCGTCGACGAGGTGGTGGCCGAGGCGTTGGAGCTGCGTTCTCGGGGGTTCCGGCACGTGCTGCTCGTCGCGGGTGAGCACGCCAGGATCGTGAGCAAGGACTACCTCGTCGACTGCGTGCGCGCCCTTGCTCCGCACGTGCCGTCGATCTCGCTCGAGGTGCAGGTGTGGGACGAGGCGACGTACGCCCGGCTCGTCGAGGCCGGGTGCGACGGCCTCGTCGTGTACCAGGAGACGTACGACCGAGACACCTACGCCGCTGTTCATCTGAAAGGCAAGAAGCGCAACTACGACTGGCGGCTCGCCGCACCCGACCGTGCCGCGGCGGCCGGCATGCGCCGGCTCGGCATCGGCACGCTGCTCGGCCTCCACGACGACTGGCGCTCAGAAGCCATCACCGTCGCCGCCCACGCCCGCGCCCTCATCCGCCGCTGGTGGCGCGCCGAGGTCACGGTGTCGTTGCCGCGGTTGCGTCCGGCGGCCGGCGGCTTCGAGCCCCGCGACGTCGTCGACGACCGCGCCTTCGTGCAGCTCCTCTGCGCGCTACGACTCGCCCTGCCCGACGTTGGCATCGTGCTGTCGACCCGCGAGGAGGCAGCGTTCCGCGACGCCCTGCTGCGGTTGGGCGTGACGCACATGTCCGCGGGTTCGCACACCGAACCCGGTGGATACGCCGCAGCCACCGACGCCGACGAGCAGTTCTCCGTCGCCGACACCCGCTCCCCCGCCGAAGTCGCCGCCGTCCTCCGAGCCGCGGGCTACGACCCCGTATGGAAGGACTGGCAGCGGGCGTAGGTGGGGGGTGCGGTGGTTCCCGTCAGTTCCGTGCCCTCTAGGGGTGGTTGTTGACGAAAAGCGCTCGTGGGAAGAGCGGGCGAACGATTACCGCGGTCCCGCCGAGCTACCGATCAGCAATGGCGCGCGGACTTCGGCGCTTGGTCGGTTACGGATGGCCCGCTCCCACCACGATCGCCACACGGGTGAGCTACTCACTGTCGGCCACCGTTCTCGGTAGCTTGTTTGCGACGACCCAGGGCCTGCGAGAGCAATCCGATCGCAATCGCGCCTACGGACGCCAAGGTCAGGTTGCGGCTGAAGGAGACGTCGTCGTTTAGGTCAGTCCGGGTGTCCTCGAGTTCCGTCGCAAGGTCATCGACGTCTTCGCGGACCTGCTGCACCTGGAGGGCCTTGACGGGGTCCGGTGCGATGATTGCCTCCAGGGCTCCGATTCGTTCGTCCAACGCCTTTTGTCGCATCTCCATGGCATCGTTCTGGCGTCCAGCGGTCGGCGTTGCAGTCTCCAATTCCTTGGCTAAAGCCTCTAGCGCCGCGACGCGATGCTCGATAGACCTGAGGTCGGGTGCGCTCGGGATCGTGGTCGACGTCGAAGTCCGAACCGAAGTGGTCGTTGCTGTCGGGGTGGGGGTCGTGATCGGGAAGGTCGTCGTTGACGTCGTAGTCGGCCGCGGTGCAGCACGCGGCTCGTCGACCGACAGCGAGGCAGCAACGAGCGCACCGACCACCGCAGCGAGGCCCGCGAGCGCGGTCGCGACAGACAACCGGTCGTACGCGGACCACCCAAACGCGCGCTGCGGCACGGCGTGGCCGTTCTTCGGATCGTTCGGCAAACTTCCCCCAACCCCAGGAGCGGACGTCTCGACAACCGTACGCCAGCGCTGCATCGGCCGACTCGTTGCGGCACCTAGGGCAGGATCGTGACATTGCAGTCGCTGGTGGGCTGTATTTGACCGGACGTACCGCCCGAACCAAGCCCGCCTGGGTCGACGATATCCCTGACCGCTGAGGCTCTCATCGCCGAGTCGATGACCTCACGAGCCCCGAGTACGTCAAGGTCCCGCCACGAGGCAGCCTGAACTCTCTTGGTCTCAACTCCGCGTGGACCACGCACACACCACTGCCGCCGCCCGACTGTGCGATGGCCCGCTGGATCGCCTTAGCACGGCTCCCGAACAGTCCACCCGAGACTCCCGCGCCCCAATGTCAAGGCTGTTCTCGAAGCGCTAGAGCCATCCAGCCGACACCTCCACTCACAGCTATAAGCCGGTCGTGTCCGGGCAGGACATTCAAGGCAGCGACGCGGGCCTGCCGGATCGAGGCGACGTCTCCGCGCGGGCACTTCCGCCGGTTGTGGTGCGAACGCGATCACCGACAAGTTGCCGACGCAGACGACTCGTCAATCGCAGCCGTGCAGTGCGCTGGCGTCGCTGGTCCAGCGGAACCCGCCCCGGCCGGCGGGTCCGGCTCGTGCGCGTCGACTCGACGAACTGGATTGGTGCGTTCGTCAGTTAGATCTCCCACAACCGAACGCGTCACGGTGATGGCTTCTCGCCCATAGACGGTCGTGCGGCTGCACGTACAACCAGCTCGTAGGAGACACGTCGCGTCATGGTCGCGGCTCCGACCGCGCGCCGCGGGCCTGGGGCTGGAGTCGCCGCTAGATCAGCAGTGGGAGTGACCCGGGTGGTCGGGTGGTTCTGGTGGTGCCGTCGGGGCTGGTGACTTCGAAGCTCGCGTCCGGTAGGAGTTTCGCTTGCCACCTCTGGTTGTGGAGGAGGTGGTGGTGCCTGGTGCACAGGAGGACGAGGTTGTCGATGGCGGTCGGTCCGCCGTGTTCGACGTGGTGGATGTGGTGGCCTTCGCAC
>DASVEG010000370.1:0-11607 GCA_036380695.1 Acidimicrobiales bacterium | reverse complement strand
TGCTGCCCGCGTGCCCGCTCATGCATGGCACCGGCGCGTTCACGTCGTTCTCGGGGATGTCGAGCGCCGGCTGCGTCGTCACGCTGGAGAGCCGCCACTTCGAGCCCGAGGAGTTGCTCGACGCGGTCCAACGCCACGAGGTGAACGTGCTGGCCATCGTCGGCGACGCGTTCGGCAAGCCGATCCTGCGCGCGCTCGACGCCCACCCGGGCGAGTGGGACCTGTCGAGCGTCATCGCCGTCATCTCGTCCGGTGTGATGTGGAGCGAGGAGACGAAGCAGGGGCTGCTGAAGCACCACCCCGGCATGCTCCTCGCCGATCAGTTCTCGTCGTCGGAGGCGCTCGGAATGGGATCGTCGGTGTCGTCGGCCTCGGGTACGTCGCACACCGCCAAGTTCCGCCTCGGCGAGAACGCCATCGTCCTGTCGGAGGACGGTACGCGCATCGAGCCCGGCAGCGGCGAGGTCGGCATGGTCGCCGTCAAGGGCCGCACGCCCATCGGGTACTACAAGGACCCCGAGAAGACGGCGCGCACCTTCAAGGTCATCGACGGCGAGCGCTACTCCGTGCCCGGCGACTACGCGACCGTCGAGGCCGACGGCACGCTCAAGCTCCTCGGACGCGGGTCGGTGTGCATCAACACGGGTGGCGAGAAGGTCTTCCCCGAGGAGGTCGAAGAGGTGCTGAAGACGCACGCGTCGATCCGCGACGCAGTCGCGGTCGGCGTGCCGGACGAGAAGTGGGGCGAGGCGATCGTCGCCGTCGTCGAGGCGACACCAGGGGCGACGGTCGACGAGGCCGACGTCGTGTCCCACGTGAAAGCGCACCTCGCGTCGTTCAAGGCCCCGAAGCGGGTCGTCGTCGTCGACACCATCGGCCGCGCGCCAAACGGCAAGGTCGACTACAAGCGCCTACGCGACGACGCCGTCCGCTCGCTCGCGTAGCCGCGCCGCTTTCCGTCAACGAGCGCCCCGCGCGCCCGCGCTTCTTCGCAGTAGTCCGCGCCTGGCGCGGTAGGAGTGCGAGAAAGCGCCCCAGACGGGTTCGCAGGGCAAAGCAGGGGGACCAGCGGGTCGAGTGCGGCCGACCGGCCGCGGGCGGGGTCGCCTTATCAGGCGGGGGCCGCGTCGGGGACGACGGGTGGCGGTTCTGGCGCAGTCGGCAGGATGGCCCGCACCGCGGCCGCGCTCACGCCGGTGGCGACGACCTCTGGTGCCCCTGCGAGCGACCGACCTTGCACCTCGACCGTCACGAGGTCGCCCGGGCCGTCGCACGAGGTGATGACCGCGAGGACACCGTCGGGCAGCCAGCCGACGGGGCGTCCCCTCAACCCACCGGTGCCGACGACGGCGCCGCCTCGCGACGCCCACACGTCGCAATCACCGGTCATAGCGGCGACGCCCCCGCCGGCGAACGGCGAGGCGACCAGGTTGCGAACCCCGCCGGAGGAGAGCGGCACCTCGAGCGCCGTCGCGACTTCGTCCTCACCGATCTCGAGGCGGTGCAGGTGCGACGTGCCATCGTGGTCGGCGGCGAACAGGAGCGCGCCCGTCGCGGTCCACGCGAACTCCCGCACGGTCAGATGGCCCGCCTCGGCGCCGTCGACCAGCAGCCGGCCGCCCTGGCCCTGGTTGTCGGCGATGAACACGCCTTCCCGGCCGCTGCCGTCCTTGCCAGCGGCCACGAGGCTGCGCCCGGCTGGGTGGTACAGCGCGGCGGTCACGTCCGACAGGAACGACAGCGCGACCGGGGACGCGACGTCGCCGACCTTGAGCTTCTCGAGGCCTCGATCGCGGTGCACGTGCAGGATCGACGTGCCCGTGGGGCGCGACAGCGATCCGCGCGCGGTCACCTCCGCAGCCACGGTCGTCGGCTCCCCCGCGGCGAGCGCGGCCACGTGTCCGTCGACGAGCAACCGGTCGCCGCGCCCTCCCCATTCGAGGCGCTCGGCCGGTCGCTCCAGCTCGACCAGGCATCCGCCGGCATGAACCACGTCGCGCCCGACCGTCCAGGTGAGCACAGGAGCATCGGCCGACGGAGCGGCACCGATGCCAGGACACCGCCCGCTCGTATGCACGGCCTGCTCCGCGCTCGCCGGCAGCGACGTCGACGTCGTCGTCGTGGCTTCGGTCGCCGGGCGTGCTGTCGTGGGCGCGGCGTCGTCGTCGCCGCCACCGTCGCCGCTGGTGCAGGCGCCGAGCACGAGCACCGATGCCGCGATCGCGACTGGCCAACGCACCGGGCAACACTGCCAGACTTCGCATATGGGACGCCGGACGCTCCTGCTCGGAACCGTCGCAGCGGGTGTCGCTGTCGCGATCGCGACCGCTGCCGCCAGAGCTCGACGAACCGGCAGCAGCGGCAACGAACCCGTCGCGCACCGCGCGAGGCGCGAGCGCTCGACCGAGGTGGCCCGCCTCGGCACGCGTGTCGGCGTCGACTACGCGCTCCATCGCGCGCGGCGCACCTTCGCCGATGCCGCCCGCCGCGACGAGCTCGACCGCGCGTTCGAGCTGGCCACTGCCGCGGATATCGCGGCGTCGCTCGGCAACATGAAGGGCGCGCTCATGAAGCTCGGGCAGATGGCGTCGTACCTCGACGACGGCCTCCCCGAACCGCTTCGCGACGCGCTCGCGACGCTGCAGCAGGACGCCCCGCCGATGAGCGCGGAGCTGGCCGCAGGCGTCGTCGCCGAAGAGCTCGGCGCGCCGCCGTCCGACGTGTTCGAGACCTGGGACGAGGTGCCCATCGCCGCGGCGTCAATCGGCCAGGTACACCGAGCGATGACACGCGACGGACGTGCGGTCGCCGTCAAGGTCCAGTACCCCGGCGTCGACGAGGCCATCGCCGCCGACCTGTCGAACACCGACCTGTTGGTGAACGCAATGGGGATGCTGCACCCGGGGATGGAGCCGGGCCCCATCGTCGAGGAGATCCGCGAGCGCCTGACCGAAGAGCTCGACTACCGGCAGGAAGCGGACAACGTGCGGCTGTTCGCGAACTTCTACCGCGACCACCCCTTCATCCACGTACCGGACGTCGTCGACGAGCTGTCGGCGCAGCGGGTGATCACCACGGAGCTGGCGACGGGCGCCCGGTTCGCCGACGTCCTGACGTGGAGCGCGGAGGAGCGGTCGCTCGCGGCGGAGACGATCTACCGGTTCGTGTTCCGCAGCGTCTACCGCCTGCATGCCTTCAACGGCGACCCGCACCCGGGCAACTACCTCTTCAACCCGGCAGGCAAGGTCACGTTCCTCGACTTCGGCCTCGTGAAGCGCTTCACGCCAGAAGAGGTGCGACTGTTCGAGGACATGGCGCTCCGGATCGCCATCGAGCACGACGGCGACGCCTACCGGCGCGTGCTCGAAGACGCCAACGTCTTGAAGCCGTGGTCCGGCCTCACCGAGGCCGAGGTGCTCGACTACTTCGGCCAGTTCTACCTGCCGGTCCTCGAGGACGAGCCGTTCACGTTCAGCCACGAGTTCGCGCGAGACACCGTGCAGCGCTTCATGTTCTCCGACGGCAAGGTCGGCAAGTTCGGGAACGTCCCCGGCAGCATGGTGATCCTCCAGCGCATCAACCTCGGGCTGTACTCGATCCTCGCCGACCTCGAAGCGACGGCGAACTGGCGCCGCATCTCCGAGGAGCTGTGGCCGATGACCGACACCGCGCCGTCGACACCCCTCGGCGAGCTCGAACGCGAGTGGATGGAGCGCCGCGCCGTCAACGCGTCATAACCGGGATACGGCGCGGGCTGGCCGTACGATGACCCCGTGGCCATCCGGGTCGTGCTCGCCGAGGACAACGTGCTGCTGCGCGAAGGCGTGTCGCGGCTCATCGAGTCCGAACCCGAGCTCGAGCTGGTCGCCGCGTGCGAAGACCTCGACTCGCTCCTGCTGGCGATAGAGCAGGGCGAGCCGGACGTCGTCGTCACCGACATCCGCATGCCGCCGACGGGCACCGACGAGGGCATCCGCGCCGCGGCGATGCTTCGCCAGACTCGCCCGCAGACCGGCGTCGTCGTCCTCAGCCAGTACGCCGATCCCGCGTACGCGCTCGCGCTCCTCGAAGACGGCTCCGGCGGCCGCGCCTACCTCCTGAAGGAGCGCGTCGCCGACGTCGACGAGCTGCTCCGCGCCATCCGGGAGGTGGCCAAGGGCGGCTCGGTCATCGACCCCAAGGTCGTCGAGGCGCTGGTCGACGCCCGCACTCGCGCTGCGCGGTCGCCGCTCGCTCGGCTCACGCCACGCGAGGGGGAGATCCTCGGCGAGATGGCCCAGGGGCGGAACAACGCGTCGATCGCGTCCCACCTCGTGCTCTCGGAGCGGGCGGTCGAGAAGCACATCAACTCGATCTTCTCGAAGCTCGGCCTCACCGAGGAGGCCGACACGCACCGCCGCGTGAAGGCCGTCCTCCTGTTCCTGTCCGAGCAGTAATAGGTTGCGGGTGGTGCCACCACCCCCACGAGTGGTGGCCGCACCCTTGGTCGAGAACGGCCGAAAGCGCACACTCGGATCACGATGGACCAGACGTCTGTCCCCGTGCTGATCGTCGACGATCAGGCGCCCTTCCGGACCGCAGCGCGGGCCGTGGTCGGCGTCACCCCGGGGTTCGACGTCGTCGGCGAGGCCGAGTCCGGTGAGCAGGCGGTCGAGCTGGCGGACGAGTTGCACCCGAGCGTCGTGCTGATGGACATCAACATGCCGGGCATCGACGGCTACGAAGCGACCCGGCGGATCACCGACGCGCATCCCGAGACGCTCGTCATCCTGGTGTCGACGTATGCGGCCAACGACCTGGCGGCCGACGCGCACTCGTGCGGCGCGGGCGCGTACGTGCACAAGGAAGAGCTCGCGCCGCGGGTGCTTCGCGACCTGTGGGCGTCTGGCGGCGACCCCGAGTGGCGCCGCACCGCCGCGAGCTGACCGCCTAGCTGACCGGAACCTCGGCGACGAGCGCGTCGCCGCTGACGTACGCGGTGCCGCCGACCGTCTGCGCGTGGTCTGCGACGTGCACGAGCAGGCCTTCCGCGAAATTGCCGCGCAGCCTCACGCGCAACGACCCGGCGACCTCCTCCAGTTCGATGGCGAGCGCGCCGTCGACGGCGTGCAGTGCTTCCACCGCAGCGAAGTAGACGCCGGCTTCGACTTCGAGCGGGTACCGGCCAGACGCGCTCGCGTCGACGGACACCTCGACTGCCCCCCTGGCGCGCGCCGCGGCCGCGCGCAACGCCTCGGCCAACCCGCGGTCGTTCAGCAGCGGCGGGAAGATCGCCGACGCGATGTCGCGAAGCTGCTGCACCGTCTCCTGCACGTCGCCGCGCAGGTCGGCGAGCATCTCCTTCGCGGCGTCGGCCGAGTCGCCGAGCGCGTTCTCGATGAGGCTCAGCTTCACCGCCATGGCGACCAGGTGTTGCTGCGGGCCGTCGTGCAGGCGCCGCTCCAGCGCGCGGCGTGCTTCGTTCGACGACGCGACGATGCGAGCGCGCGACGCCCGCAGCTCGTCGCTCTCCGGAGGGCGCTCGGTCACCGTCACGCCTCGTCCGGCTCTCTCGGCACGCGGTACGCGTGCACCGGCGCCTGCCGCCCCTTGACGGTCGCGGGCGGCATCACCTCGCACTCGGGCCGTTCCTTCAGCGCGTCGTAGGTGGCCTGGCTGAGGATGATCTCGCCGGCTTCGGCCCACTGCTGGAGTCGCGCCGAGAGGTTCACGGTGTCGCCGACGAGCGTGTATTCCAGTCGTTCCTCCGACCCGAGCAGGGCAGCCGCGGCCGGGCCCGTCGACAAGCCGATGCCGAGGCCGAACGGCTCGAGCCCCTCGGCCTTCCATCGCGCGTTGACCTCTGCCTGGCGCCGGTGCATGGCGCGAGCCGCGGCGAGGGCCCGGTCCGCATGGTCGGTCTGGGGGAACGGCGCCCCGAACACCGCCATCACCGCGTCGCCGACGAACTGCATCACGGTGCCGCCTTCGTCGAGGATCGCGTGGTTCATCTCGGCGCGGTGGGTGTTGAGCTGCGCGGCCAGCTCGGACGGGTCGGCGGTCTCGGCGATCCCCGAGTAGCCGCGGATGTCCGACATGATGACGGTGACGTCGACGCGCTCGGTCTCGCCGATCTTGCGCCCCTCGTCGCGCAGCTTCTCCGCCAGCCCGCCAGGCAGCAGGCGCGACAACCGGTCGCCCTGCTCCTCGCGGTCGACGATCGCCTGGTGCAGCATCCGCAGGCGCTTCAACCCGCCGGCAACGCCCGCGCTCGCGTCCTGCGCGAGCTTGAGGAAGAGCTGCTCGACGTCGTCGGCGACAGCCGCCGCCGTCTTGTGCTGCGTCACCGCGATCGCCTTGATGGGCTTGCCCTCGGCGACGTACCGGAGCAGCTCCTCCTCGGCGTTCGACAGCCCCTCGGAGGAGTGGGCGACGGGCCGCATGATCGCGTCGATGATGACGGGGTCGATCGCGGTGCCGCCGGACGCCACCTCGCGGACGGCGTGGGCGAGCGCGTTGCCCTCGGCGATGCGGTCCTTGAGGAGGTACGCGTACCCGGCCGAGCCGTCCTGCAAGAGCGAGATGGCGTACTCCGGGTCGTCGTACTGGCTGAGGATGACGATGCCGGTGCCGGGGTGGCGCTTGCGCACTTCCTTCGCGGCGTCGATGCCCTCCGACTGGAACGCAGGCGGCATGCGGATGTCGGTGACGACGACCTGGGGCGCGGCCGCCTCGGCGCCCGCGATCAGCTCGTCGTAGTCGCCGGCCACGCCGACGATCTCGATGTCGGCCTCGCGTGCGAGCAGGGCGCGCACGCCCTCGCGGACGATGATGTTGTCGTCCGCGAGGAAGACGGTGATGGTCCGCCCGTCGCTCGCTGCAGCCGTCGCCATACACCTCCATGCTGGCCTGTCGGGGGGTGCCCTTGGCAACGGTGAGGACAAGAAGGCCGTGGTGGTGCCAGCACACCCCTCGCAGGGCGGCGTTCCCACTCGCACGAACGTGCCGCGGGTGGTACCGGTTAGGTATGCGTATCGAGTCGTCGGTCGTATCGGTGTCGTGGATCCCGTCCGAGGCCATCAAAGGCGTAACGAAGCTCCCGTTCGAGGTGGGCGTCGCCCATTACGACGAGACGCCGCCCGACGTAATCGACGGGCGGCACGTGATCGAGAAACTTCTCGCCGCCGATCGCATCCGGTTCGCCAACGTCCTGACCGCGTGGATCGAGGTCGAAGACGGCCGCGTCGTCGACCACGGCCAGGGCGGCGAGAGCTTCATCAACACCACCACGGTGCGGCTCGGCAAGCGGGTGCGGTTCACCCCGACCGCGTTCCCGACCATCGAGCACGAACCCGAGGTCGGCGACGGTTGGGTGCGCTTTGCCCAGACCGCGGGCGGCCGCACCGGCGCGCCAGCGCCCCGCCACGTGAACCACCCGCCGTACGTGCAGTTCAGCGCGCCGACCGCCTGGACGACGCTCCAGCTCACGCTGCACGCCGACGGGCGCGTCGAGCACGGCCTCGCGGGTGCGAGCGCGTTCCCCCGTCACTGGATCTACGACGCCAACGGCACGCTCTGCCTGAAGTCGGGCTTGATCGACTTCGAGCACTGGTACCGCAACTCGTTCGGCGAGCACTCGCCCTGGGGCGACGAGGACTCCCCCGCGGTCGTCAGCCAGGTGGAGACGGCGCTGGAGCGCGAGCTGTCGCACCTCGTCATGAACAGCGGTGCGAAGCCGGCGCTGCGCAAGATCGAGGCCGGGGCCGCGCTCACCGAGCAGGGCGCGCCGGGCGACGAGCTGTACCTCATCCTCGACGGCGTGATCTCGGTCGAGGTCGACGGCGAGGCCGTGGCCGAGTTCGGCCCCGGCTCGATGCACGGCGAGCGCGCCATCCTCGAGGGCGGCGTTCGCACGTCGACGTTGCGCGCCGTCACTCCCCTGCGGGTCGCGGTGGCCACGCCCGACCAGATCGACCGGGAGAAGCTCGTCCAGCTCAGCGCCGGGCACCGTCACGAGGGAACCGCGTCCGAGTGAGGTTGTGGGTCTGCGGGGTGCGGGGGTCGACCCCCGCCCCGGGCCCGGAGTTCGTCCGGTACGGCGGCCACACGTCGTGCGTCGCCATCGCGACCGACGGCGAGCGGCCGTCGCTCGTGCTCGACGCCGGCACCGGCATCCGGCGGCTCGGCAACCTGCTCGACGGCGAGCCGTTCCGCGGGGCGATCCTCTTCGGGCACCTCCACTGGGACCACACGCAGGGTCTGCCGTTCTCGCGCGCCGTCGACAACGAGGGCGCGGAGGTCGACTGCTACGTGCCAGCGCAGGGGAACGCGCTCGACGTGTTGAGCCGCGCCATGTCGCCGCCGCACTTCCCCGTCACGCCCGACCAGCTGCGCGGGACATGGCGGTTCCACTCGTTGGAGGCAGGCGAGCACCGCATCGGCGCGTTCAGCGTCACCGCGCTCGACATCCCCCACAAGGGCGGCCGCACGTTCGGCTACCGCGTCACCGACGGGCGGTCGACGCTCGCGTACCTGTCCGACCACTGGCCGATCGCGCTCGGTCCGGGGCCGGAGGGCGCGGGCGAGTACCACGAGACCGCGCTCGCGCTCTGCGACGGCGCGGACGTCGTCCTCCACGACTCGCAATACACGGCGGCCGAGCTGGTCGAGCGCTCGGGCTGGGGGCACTCGTCGATCGACTACGCCGTCCGCTTGTGCGAGCTGGCAGGCGCGCGCCGGCTGTTGCTCTTCCACCACGACCCGTCGCGCACCGACGACCAGATCGACGACCTCGTCCGCGTCTACGGCACGTGCACGTCACCGATCGTGGAGGCCGCGGCCGAAGGCGAGCTCGTCGAGCTCTGAGCGCTTTTGTGTGCGAATGGCGCATCATGATGCGCCATCGGTTCACAAAACGAGTCAGGCGGGGGCGTCGATGGGCATGCCGAAGACGAGGGCGAAGCCGTTCGGGTCGTGGATCGCGAACTCGCGCATGGCGTGGGGCTGGTCGGTGGGCGGGTAGACGATCGCCGACGGGTCGAGGCGCTCGGCGACCTCGGCGTGCAGCGCATCGACGTCGTCGACGCTCACGTACAGGGCACCGTTCAGCCCTGGTTCGTGCGCGTGCGTCGAACCGTCCTCGTGCTCGTGCGGCTCGCTCGCGGTGAACATGAACGCGACGTCGTCGCGATGCACGTTGCACCATGTCGGCTTCTCCGGGTCGTGGCCGAACGTCGCCGACAGCGTGAAGCCGAGCTTGTCGCAGTAGAACGCGATCGTCTCCTGCATGTCGTTGACGTCGAGCATCGTCCGCAACTTCGTGAGGCGTGTCATCGGCGTGGAGTCTGCCGCAGGGCGTGGAACGCCACCGCGGCGGCCACGCCGACGTTCAACGAGTCGACGGATGGGTCGATGGGGATGCGCACGCGGCAGTCCGCGGCGGCGAGCGTCGCCGCCGTGAGCCCTTCCCCTTCGGCGCCCAGGACGACGGCGACGCGCCCGTGGTCGCCGCGGTCGCGTGCGGCGACGAGCTCGTCGAGCTCGATCGCGTCGGGTGCGGGCGTGAGCGCGGCGATCGTGAACCCCAGCGAGCGCAGCACGTCGGCCCAGCGCTCGTCGCGGGCGAACGGCACGCGCAGCACGTGCCCCATCGAGACGCGGACGGAGCGGCGGTAGAGCGGGTCGGCCGACGACGGGTCGAGCACGATGGCGCCGATGCCGAACGCCGCCGCGCTCCGGAAGATCGAGCCGACGTTCTCGTGGTCGGCGATGCCCTCGAGGACGGCGACCAGCGACGCGCCGCCCACGACGTCCTCCACGCGAGGCGGCGACGCGGGACGGTCCGCGCTCGCGAGCACGCCGCGGTGGACGTGGAAGCCCGTCACGGCGCGCACCACCGCCAGCTCGGTGACGAACACGGGCACGCCTTCGGCCGCGACCACGTCGAGCACGTCGGTCATCGCGTCGTACCGCGCGGTCGTGACGAGCACCGATCGCAGCGGCCAGCGCTCCCGCGTCGCGACGAGCTCACGGATGACGAGCTCGCTCTCCGCGATGAAGAAGCCTCCGCGACGCTCGACCTCGCGCCGAGTCTCGACCTGGTTCAGCGCGGCGTAGTCGGAAAGGCGTTCGTCCGCGAGCGCGTGCGCCGGGTGGCTGCCGTCGATGGCGACGACGGGCACCTGCGGTCAGCGCGAGCCGGCGCCGAAGACGGACGCCAGCAGCTCGGGCACGATCGTCTCGAGCTGGTCGTAGCGGCACTGGTCCGGCGTCTTGTCTGGCCGCCACCGGCGGAACTGGCCCGCATGCCGGAACCGGTCGCCCTGCAGCTGGTCGTACGCGACCTCCACCACGAGCTCGGGCCGCAACGGCTCCCACGATAGGTCCTTGCCCGCGTTCCACCGCGACTGCCCACCGGGCATACGCGTGTGGCCCGCCTCCTGCGCGGCGGCCACCGCCCACTCCCGCCACGGATGGTTGTCGAGCGCTCCCTCGCGATACGGCTCGAGGAACTCGACCAGCTCCTGGCGCGTTTTCATGGGGAACGCACCGACGACACCGACGTGGTGCAGCGTGCCGGCGTCGTCGAACAACCCGAGCAGGATCGAACCGACGATCCCGCCGCTCTTGTGCCAGCGGAACCCGGCGACGACGCAGTCGGCCGTGCGGTCGTGCTTGACCTTGAGGTGCACGCGTTCGTTCGGCCGGTAGGTCGTGTCGAGCCGCTTGGCCACGACACCGTCGAGGCCCGCGCCCTCGAAGCGGGTGAACCAGTCCTGCGCCACGGCGCGGTCGTGGGTGGCAGGCGACACGTACAACGGCGGCTCGACGCCGTCCATCACCTCGCACAGCATCCGCCACCGATCGGCGAGTGGCAGCTCGCGCGCGTCGGTGTCGCCACAGGCCAGGAGGTCGAACGCGACGAACGACGACGGCGTCTCGGCGGCGAGCTTCCTCACCCTCGATTCCGCGGGGTGCAACCGCAACTGCAACGCGTCGAAGTCGAGGCCCGACGGGGTGGCGATCACGATCTCGCCGTCGACGACGATGCGATCGGGCAGCTGTTCCCTGATGGGGTCGACCAGCTCGGGGAAGTACCTCGTGAGCGGCCGCTCGTTGCGGCTGCCGAGGATCACCTCGTCGCCGTCCCGAAAGGCGATGCACCGGAAGCCGTCCCACTTGGGTTCGAACTGCCAGCCGTCGCCCGACGGCAATTCCTTCGTCGCCTTGGCGAGCATCGGTGGGACGGGCGGGTTGACCGGAAGTTGCACGGCGACATCCTGCCGTCGGGAACGACTCTGCATTCCCGAGCCGGACCCTGGTGGTATCAGCTCTGATACCACCAGCCTGCTATCGTGACGAGGTGGACGCCGCGCGAACGTTGCGCCGGGTACGGCTCGGAGCCGGCTTGTCGCTACGAGGGCTCGCGGCACGAGCCGGCACCTCCCACGCAACGCTCGCGGCCTACGAGGCAGGCCGTGCGATCCCGCGCGTCGACACCCTCGACCGCATCCTGCGGGCCGCGGGCTACGCCGCCGACATCGACGTGGCACCGCGACCGGACGCGACGGACGACGAGCGAAAGGCGAAGGGCGACGAACTGCTGCAGGCGCTCGACCTCGCAGCGAT
>DASVEG010000369.1:0-8489 GCA_036380695.1 Acidimicrobiales bacterium | reverse complement strand
CGACGGCGATGGCGAGGACGGCGGCGATGGCTTCGGGAGCCCCCATGACGTCACCAGTAAGCGCCACGGCAGCGGGTGAAGGAACGTCGGTGGCGGGCCATTTCGCCAAATGGCCCGGCCGGGCTAATCGCTCGGCGGACGAACCGGGGCGAACCGGGCTGTGGGTCGTCACGCACCGCGGTCTTCGCCGCGCTGTCCGTTCTGTACGGCCGCGCGGCGTGGGGACCACCTCGGTGTCGCATCGGCCCTCTACCCTGAGCGGATGCCCGCGCACGACGTCGAGAAAGCCCTCTCGCGCGTCGTCGCCGAGCTCCCGAAGGGCGGCGAGGTTCGCGCCGGGCAACTCCGCATGGCTCTCGCGGTGGCGGCGTCGATCGAGGAACGCAAGCACCTCGTCGTCCAGGCCGGCACGGGCACCGGCAAGTCGCTCGCGTACCTCGTGCCCGCGATCCTGTCCGGCGCGAAGGTCGTGGTCGCCACGGCCACGAAGGCACTGCAAGACCAATTGGCCGGCAAAGACCTCCCCTTCCTGCAGGAGCACTTGCTGCACGACTTCGAGTTCTCGGTGGTGAAGGGTCGCTCGAACTACCTCTGCCTCCAACGGGCTCGCGAGGTCATGGGCGGCGCCGAGGGGCAGTTGGCGCTCGACGACGGCGACGGCGAGTCGGTCGCGGGCGACGCGCTCGGCGCGCTCGGCAAGCAAGTGCTCCGCCTGATCGAGTGGAGCGTCGGCTCCGAGACGGGCGACCGCAGCGAGCTCGACTTCGAGCCCTCGCCCCGGGCGTGGGCGCAGGTGTCCGTCTCCGCCATGGAGTGCCCTGGCGCGACGCGTTGCCCCATCGGCGATGCGTGCTTCGCCGAGCGGGCGCGGGTGCGCGCCGAGCAAGCCGACGTCGTCGTCGTCAACACCCACCTCTACGGCACACATTTGGCCAGCGGCGGGCACGTCCTGCCCGAACACGACGTCGTGGTGTTCGACGAGGCGCACGAGCTCGAAGACGTCGCCAGCTCGTCGCTCGGCCTCGAGTTGGGCGCAGGACGGTTCCGTGCGCTCGCCCGGATCGGGCGGAGCCTTCTCGACGCGGCCGATCAAGGGCTCCTCGTCGACCTCGAAGCCGCGGGCGAGCGGTGGGAGGACGCGCTGCGCGCCCACCACGGCAAGCGGCTGCCTCACGGTCTCGGCGACGACCTCGCGTCCGTTGCCGCGATGGCCTCCGAGCGCATCAGCAGGGCCACGTCCGCGATCCGCCAGTCGAAGGCCGACGACGCTCGGCGGGCCCGCGCATTGCAGGCGGCCGGTCACCTCGGCGGCGACGTCGCGTTCCTCGTGTCGGTGCCCGAGTCGTACGTCACGTGGGTGGAGGGGCCCCCGCACGCACCGATCCTCAAGACGTCGCCGATCGACGTCGGGCCGCTCCTCGGCGAGAAGCTCTGGGGCGACGTCACCGCGATCCTGTCGAGCGCGACGATCCCTCCGTTCATGGCGACGCGCCTCGGCATCGAGGAAGGCACCGTGTCGGAGATCGACGTCGGCAGCCCGTTCGACTTCGAACGCCACGGGCTCCTCTACTGCGCCGCGCACCTCCCCGACCCGCGCACGCCGGAGTACGAGCCCGCGATGCACGACGAACTCGAGGCGCTGATCAATGCGGCAGGTGGCCGGACCCTCGCGTTGTTCACGAGCTGGCGCGCGATGCAAGCGGCCGCGGAAGCCATCGCACCGAAGATCCCCTTCCGCGTCCTCACCCAGTCGGAGCTGCCGAAGCCGGCGTTGGTCAAGGCGTTCACGAGCGACGAGTCGACGTGCCTGTTCGCGACGATGGGCTTCTGGCAGGGGGTCGACGTCCCAGGCGCCGCGCTGTCGCTCGTCACCATCGACCGCATCCCGTTCCCCCGGCCGGACGAGCCGTTGCTGCAGGCCAGACGCGACAGGGCCGGTGGCGCTGCGTTCCGTGTCGTCGACCTGCCGCGCGCCGCGACGCTCCTCGCGCAGGGTGCCGGCCGCCTGATCCGCACCGCTACCGATCGCGGCGCGGTCGCGATCTTCGACCCTCGCCTCGCGAAGGCCGGCTACAAGTGGGACCTCGTCCGCGCGCTGCCACCCATGCGCCGCACGCGCCACCGCGCCGACGTCGAAGCGTTCCTCGGCGACGTCTTGTGCACCGACGCCGCCGTATCTGGCGGCAACGGTGCACAGAACGTGGGCGCGGCCGTTCCGTAGCTCAGTAGCCGAGGCGCTCTAGGGCCTTCGGCCGCCGCTGCCAGTCCTTGTCGACCTTGACGAAGAGCTCGAGGTAGAGGTTCGGCCACGGCAGCTGCGCTCGTACCGCCTGGCCGACCTGCTTGAGGACGGCGCCGCCCTTGCCGATCACGATCCCCTTCTGCGACTCGCGCTCGACGAGGATCTCGCACCGCACCCTCGGGAACTCCCACTCCGTGACGCGCGTGGCTATCGAATGGGGGAGCTCTTCCCTCGCCTCGACGAGCAACTGCTCGCGGACGAGCTCGGCGACCCAGAACGCCTCCGGCACGTCGGTCACCATGTCCTCGGGGTAGAGCAACGGCCCATCCGGCATCCGCTCGACGATCTCGGCGACGAGCGCGTCCACGCCGTCGCCCGTCTTGGCGGAGACGGGGAAGTACTCGTCCTTGCCTAGCTGGTCGGCGGCCCGGCGCAGTTGTTCGAGCACCTGGTGCGGCGACGCGATGTCGACCTTGTTGACGACGACGATGGCGTCGTCCGGCACGCGACCGGCTACCCACTCGTCGCCGCGGCCGACCGGCTGCGTCGCGTCGAGGCGCAGCACGACGGCGTCGACGTCCGACACGGCCTCCTGAGCGGTGTCGTTCAGCCGTTCGCCGAGCAGCGTCCGCGGCTTGTGAATGCCGGGCGTGTCGACGAACACGACCTGCGCGTCCGGTCTCGTGAGCACCCCCCGAACCTGGGTGCGCGTCGTCTGCGGCTTGTCGGAGACGATCGACACCTTCACGCCGAGGATGCGGTTGAGGAGCGTGGACTTCCCGACGTTCGGCCGCCCGACGAGGGTGACGAAGCCGGACTTCACGCGCCCGCGTCTGCGGCGGCGCCTGCGTCGGCGGCGTGGCCGCGCTCGATGCGAACGCGGCCGATGCGGCGACCCTGCACCTTCTCGGCGCGGAGGAGGAAGCCGTCGACGGTGACGGCCTCGCCCTCGGTCGGAACGTGCCCCAGCACGTTGAAGAGGTAGCCGCCGAGCGTGTCCCAGTCGCCCTCGGGGAAGTCGGAGTCGAGCAGCTCGTTGACCTCGTCGATCTTCATGCGCGCGTTGATGCGCACCGCGCCGCCGGGCAGTGCTTCGACGTTCGGCTCCTCGACGTCGAACTCGTCGACGATCTCACCGACCAGCTCCTCGATCAGGTCTTCGAGGGTGACGAGGCCGGCGGTGCCGCCGTACTCGTCGATGACGATCGCCATGTGGAGCTTCTCGTGCTGCATCTCGCGCATGAGCTCGGCGACCCGCTTCGTCTCGGGAACGAAGCGCGCGTCGCGGGTGAGCTCGCGAACGGTGAGCTCGGACTGCTCCTCCTGCACTGCGCGCATGAGATCCTTCGTGTAGACGATCCCGACGATGTCGTCGATGCCCTGGTCGTAGACCGGGATGCGCGAGTACCCCGCGGCGATGGCGACCTCGAGCACGTCGTCGACCTTGTCCCGCCCTTCGACGGCGACCATGTCGGGCCGCGGCACCATGACCTCGCGCGCGACGGTGTCGCCGAACTCGATGATCGAGCGGATCAGGGCGCGTTCCTCGCGCTCGATCACTTCGTCCTCGGTGGCGACATCGACGGTCGCGAGCAACTCCTCCTCGGAGACGAACGGCCCCTTCTCGAGCCCCTTGCCCGGCAGGATGATGTTCGACATCGCGATGAGCCCACGGGCGAGGAGGTTCAGCGGCGGGAACGCGATGAGCACGCGGACGAACGGGCTCGTCATCAACGCCGCCCGCTCCGTGTGCTGCAGCGCCCACGTCTTGGGTGCGGCCTCGCCGAACACGTACGTGATCACGATGTTGAAGAACGCCGCGGCAGCCGAGCCCGCGGCTGGGCCGAGGAGGTTGACGCCGACGAGCGTGGCGAGCACGGCTTGCACCGTCTGGACAACCAGGATGAGCAGCAACACGACGTTGAGGAACCGCTCGGGATGCTCGACGAGGGTGAGCAGGACGCCCGCGCCCCGCCTGCCCTCTTCCGCCATCGCCATCGCCTTGACCCGACTGATGCGGGTCAGCGACGTCTCGGCGATCGCGAGGAGGATCGCCATGAGCAGCAACACGCCTACGGCGACGAGCAGGACGACGTCGGTCGAGGTCATGGTTGGCGTTGGTGGAAGCGGGCGAGCAGATCCCGCTCGCGAGCTTCCATCTCCTCGGCCTCCTCGTCGTCGAGGTGATCCATGCCGAGCAGGTGGAGGATGCCGTGGACGAGCAGGAGCGCGAGCTCGTCTTCGTAGGTGCCCGCGTGCTCGGGCGCGTTCTCTGCTGCAACCTGCGGGCAGATCACGACGTCGCCGAGCAGCACCGGCATGTCGCCCGGCTCGACCGGGCTGTAGCCGGGGCCGGTGCCCCCAGAGTCGGGGGAACGCCCGCCCTCGACCGGGTCCTCGTCGATCGGGAAGGCGAGCACGTCGGTCGGGCCTTCCTTGCCGTGGAACCGCTTGTTGAGGTCGCTCATGACCTCGCTGTCGACGAAGAGCACCGACAGCTCGGCCTCGCCGCGGATGCCTTCCGCGCCGAGCACCTCTTCGGCCAGCCGGAGCCAGCGCGATGCGTCAACCGGTTGGTCGGTCTGCTCGTCGGCGACGAAGACACTGATGCCCACTCGGGTGGGATCGCCCCCTAGGCCTTCATGCCCGCGGCGCGGGCACGGTCGTATGCATCGACGATGTCGGCCACGATCTTGTGGCGCACGACGTCGCGCGAGTCGAGCCGCACGAAGGCGAGCTCGTCGATGTTGACGAGGATCTGCTCGAGGTTGATGAGCCCCGACTTGTCGCCTTCGAGGTCGATCTGGGTGATGTCGCCGGTGACGACGCAGCGCGACCCGAAGCCGATGCGCGTGAGGAACATCTTCATCTGCTCCGGCGTCGTGTTCTGCGCCTCGTCGAGGATGATGAAGCTCTGATTGAGGGTTCGGCCGCGCATGTATGCCAGCGGCGCGACTTCGATCGCGCCTTTCTCCATCAGCTTCGGGACGGCCTCGGTGCCGAGCATGTCGAAGAGCGCGTCGTAGAGCGGGCGCAGGTAGGGGTCGACCTTCGCCATGAGGTCGCCGGGAAGGAAGCCGAGCCGCTCCCCCGCCTCGACGGCGGGGCGGGTGAGGATGATGCGCTCCACTTCCTTGCGCTGCAGCGCCTGGCACGCGAGCGCGACGGCGAGGTACGACTTGCCGGTGCCGGCCGGCCCGATGCCGAAGGTGACGATGTTCTTCGCGATCGCGTCGACGTAGCGCTTCTGGCCGCTCGTCTTCGGTCGAACCATCCGACCACGCGCCGATCGCAGGATGTCGGCGGTGAGGATCTCCGACGGGTTCTCGCCGCGCTTCACCATCTCGATGGTGCGACCGACGTTGGCCAGGTCGAGCGCGTGGCCCTGCTCGAGGAGCGAGACCAGCTCGGCGAACAGGCGCCCGACGCGATCGGCGTCGTCGCGCGCGCCGGCTCCGGCCTCGATGCTGATCTCGTTGCCGCGCACGAAGATGCGCGTCGACGGGAACGCCGCCTCGATCAGGCGCAGCAGTTCGTCCCGCTGTCCGAGCAGACCGACCATGAGGTGGTTGCCGGGGACGAGGATCTTCACCTCGCCGGGAGTGGTACTTGGGGTGGTGGACACAGGGACTCGGGACTCGACTTTACCCGGCGCTACCCGGGGGGCCATCCCATCGAGCGACCGCCGAGCACGTGGAGGTGCAGGTGCGGGACCGTGTTGCCTGCGTCCTCCCCGACGTTGAAGACCAGGCGGTAGCCGCGCTCGGTGATGCCGTCGATGCGCGCGACCTCCTGCGCGGTGGCGAACATCTCGGCGAGCACCGCTGCGTGCTCGGCGCGGATCTCGTCTGCGTTCTCGATGTGGGCGCGCGGGATGACCAGCACGTGCGTCGGCATGCCGGGGTTGATGTCGCGGAACGCGAACGTGTTCGCGGTCGAGACGACCTCCTGCGCAGGGATGTCGCCGGCGACGATGCGACAGAACAGACAGGCGTCGGCCGGTGCCATGGTGCGGACGCTACCGCTACGGTCCGCGGGCGTGGACGGGCTCGATCGCCTCGACGCCTTGCTCGCAGACGCTGCGGCCGCAGAGGCGGCGCGGGACCGCGCGCGGACGCGGTCGCTTCGCGAGGCCGCAGAGCAAGAGGCGACGTTCGAAGGGACGCTGGTCGACCTCGCCGAGGCCGGGGCCGACGTGTCTGTGCGAACGGTCGTGGGTCGGGTGCACCGAGGTCGCGTCACCGCGGTCGGGCGCGACTTCTTCGTCGTGCAGGACGGTCGCCGGGCGCCTGCGCTCGTCGCCTTCGCGGGAACGGCCTCCGTTCGGACGGCCCCCGGTGGCACCGGGCGGGAAGGGGCGGTCACCGGCCGGCGACGCGGCGCGGTGGCGGCGTCGTTCGCAACCGTGCTCGCCGGGCTCGCCGCGGAACGACCGTCGGTACGGATCGGCGTGGTCGGCGGCGAGGCCACCATCGCCGGCGAGCTGCGGTCTGTCGGCACCGACGTCGTGGCCGTTCGAGGCGACGCAGGCGACCGGCCGACGCTCGTCGTCCCGGTCGTCGCCGTGGTCGACGTGGTGCTCCTCGATGACGCCGGCTGAGAAATCCCGACCCTTCCGGCCCTCGCGTTCGTAGTTAGTAATGGGTGACATACCCAGCGGTAGCTGCTGCGGGCGGACTGGAGACCGCCCGCGGCAGCGCCGTACCCGCTCTGGCATGGGAGCGCGGGCGTCGCGGCGGGCTGCGGAGGCTCAGTCGGAGGCGTCGAGGCGGTCGGGGTACAGGTGCTTCAACTCGCCCGGCTGCACCCGGGTCGACTCGAGGAAGGCGTCGAGGTCGCTCTCCTTCAGCCGGAGGACACGGCCCATCTTGTAGGCCGGGATGTGACCGTCGTCGATCATGCGATACAGCGTGCGCGGCACGACGCCCAGGCGCTCCGCGGCCTCGGTCGTCCCCAACCAGACGATCTTGTTACCCACCGTGCGATCGTACACCAGATTGCTTCTCCTGTACTCCGCTTGCTTCTCGTGCCACGGTCCGCTCGTTCACGCCAAGCCCGCGCGCGGAACACCTCACCACGTCGGGCCATCGGGAGTGACACCTTTTCGACCCCCCGTGCGTACTAGGGAGTGGCGGAGCGTGCTCGGCGGGCGCTGGCGCGCCCTTACACGTCACGTCGGTAAATTTCCTGTATTTCCGAGCAGGAGCCCGCGTGGTTGCGGCGAATGTCCGGATTGCCATGACCGAGACGGCGACCGCCCGACCCGCTCCCCCGGCACCGAGCGCAGCGACCCGGTCCTCGCCGCGTTCGGACGGGCGTGTCATCCGGCGTCGAGGGCCGATGCCGAACCCCCGCGCAGTCGTCGGGGGCTTCCTCGTCGCCGCCTCGGCGCTCGCGCTCTTCGTCGGGTACGGCGAGGCGACCGCTCCGCCGACGAGCCGGTACGTGGTCGCGGTTCGCGACCTCGCGCCCGGCGCCCGCGTCACCGCGGACGACCTCGGCACCGTTGCCGCCGACCTGCCCGACTCGATGAAAGCAGCAGCGTTCGAACGCATCGCCGACGTCGCCGGCAAGGTGGTGGCGGGCCCCATAGCGGAAGGCGAGCTGGTGCAGGCGGGTGCAGTGGTGTCGACCGACGCCGCGCCCGGCGGCCTCGAAGTGTCGTTCCCCGTCGAGGCGGCGCGGGCGCTCGGCGGTGCCCTCGACGTCGGTGATGCCGTCGACGTGCTGGCGACGTTCGGCGCGGCGGGCGACACGTACACGACGACGGTCGTGCAAGGCGCACGCGTGCTCGCGGCGAGAGACACGGCCCGGATGCTCGCGTCGTCCGGGACCGTCACGCTCACCGTTGCGGTCGCGACCTCCGACGAAGCTCGCGCGCTCGTCCACGCGGTGAACGCGGGCGAGCTGATCGTCGTGCGCGCCGACCCGTCCGCCGACGCGCCCGACCGCACGGGCACGTACCGGGCGCCGGCGGGGCGGGACGCGGACGCATCCCGTGAGGAGTGACGTGAGCGACGGTCGCTACGTCGTGCTCGGGCTCGCGCTCGCCCGGTCGCCCTGGTTCCGTGCGGTGGCGCAATGGGCGAATGCGGCATCGATCCCCGTCGAGTTCGTGAAGTGCATGTCGCCGGTCGAGCTGCGGGCGCACCTGGCGAGCGGGCGGGCCTTCAGTGCCCTCCTCGTCGACGGCGCCCTGCCGACCCTCGACCGCGATCTGGTCGATGCGGCCGCCGAAGCGGGGTGC
>DASVEG010000368.1:0-8829 GCA_036380695.1 Acidimicrobiales bacterium | reverse complement strand
GTACGTCAGCTTCTGCATGTCTTCATCCGTCGGATCACAAGCAACACAAAGGGTGCGTCCCTCGAGCCTGGATAGCGTGCTGAGAGACGCACCCTGGTGTTGTCAGAGCTAGTTGACGGACTCGAGGCCCTGCGTGAAGCGGCCGGCGTGGCTCTTCTCGGCGCGGGCGAGGGTCTCGAACCACTCGGCGCACTCGTCGAAGCCTTCGTCGCGGGCGGTGCGGGCGAAGCCCGGGTACATCTCGGTGTACTCGTAGGTCTCGCCCTCGATGGCCGACTTGAGGTTGTCCTCCGTCGGGCCGACGGCGACACCCGTGACCGGGTCGCCCGCCTCGGCGAGGAAGTCGAAGTGTCCGAACGCGTGGCCGGTCTCGCCCTCGGCAACCGAGCGGAAGAGCGCAGCGACGTCGGGGTAGCCCTCGACGTCGGCCTTCTGGGCGAAGTAGAGGTAGCGGCGGTTCGCCTGGCTCTCGCCTGCGAACGCCTCCTTGAGGTTCTCGTGGGTCTGCGTGCCCTTGAGGTCAGGCATGGGCCTCTCCTGTCGTGGTCGTTGGCGTGGTTGCGGCGCGTGTGGTGCCCGAGCAGTCGTCGCACACACCGCGGATGACGACTTCGGTCGAGCTGATGGTGAAGCCGCCGAGCTGGTCGGCCGGCACCCGCACCCGCGGGTGGACGTACAGGTCGCGGACCTTGCCGCACCCGTTGCACACCAGGTGGTGGTGCCCGTCGACGTTGGGGTCGAACCGTGTGGATCCGGTTCCGACATCGAGCATCTGGATCTCGCCCATGGCCGCCAAGTCGTTGAGCGTCTGGTACACGGTCTTCAGCGAGATCGTCGGCATCTGCGACGCCGCCGCGGCATGGACGGCCTCGGCGGTGGGGTGCACGGCGTTGCCGTCGAGGACTTGGAAGATGCACTGCCGTTGCGGCGTGACCTTGAGGCCCCTCGCCCGGAAGAGCTCGGTGAGTTCTGCCGGCGACTTCACGCCGGCGACGCTAACACACACGAATTGGTAATCAACAATTGTTGTTGATTACGTCACCCAGCGTCTCGCCACATGAGCCAGGTGGTCGGGGAACCATCGCCGAGGTCGAACTCCTTCGTCACCGCGAAACCGTGTCGCTCGTACAGCGGGAGGTTCTTCTCGTTCGTCGTCTCGAGATACGCGGGCTGGTGTGCTGCGTCCGCGACGGCAAGACCCGCGGCGAGGCACGCGCTCCCGATCCCCCGCGCGTGGTGATCGGGGTCGACCCCAAGGACGCCGAGGTAGTAATGCGACTCCTCGGGGTGGTGCTCGTCGACGGCGTCGTGGAACGACATCAACCGGCGCATGTCGTCCTCTGCGTACGCCTCGACCAGCCGCGGGCCGTAGGTCATCGCGGTCTCCGGTGGCGTCTTCCACTGGCCGGGCGGCGCCCACATCGCGATGCCCGTCCGGTCGTCGGTGATCAGCGAGTGCCCGAGTCGCGAGTTCGCGGCCCACACCAGTTCGAACAGCAGCGCGAGGTCGGCCACCCTCCGCTCCTCGTCGGGAAAGACCCACTCGAACAGCGGGTCGGTCGCGAACGCCCGCGAGAGGAAGCCGATCAGCGCGGGACCGTCGTCATCGGTCGCTGTGCGTACGAGGTGGTCCGCCATGGCCGTAGAACGTAGGCGCGAGTACGGCTGGCGAGCCCCGCCAACCTAGGATCGCCGCCCGATGACAACGACCGACGAGGACCTCCACGAGGACGTCCACCCAGGCCGCCAGAAGATCTCGTTGGCCATCGCCGTGGCCGCAATGGCTCCCGGCGTGTTCCTCCGCATCGCCGAGCCGCACCTCGCGCACGGACTCGAAGCCTTGCTGTTCGGTCTCGCGATCGTCGGCGCTGCCTTCCTCCTGTCGTGGGCCGCGGAAGCCGCGCAGCTCGACATCTCCGCGGGGTTGGCGATCGCCGTGCTCGCCTTCATCGCGGTGCTGCCCGAGTACGCGGTCGACCTCGTGTTCGCCGTCAAGGGAGGCAACGCCTTCGAGGCGTCGGGTTACGTCGACTGTCCCGCGCCGGAAGGTTTGACGGAGTCGCCGTGCTCCCTCGCGCTCGCGAACATGACCGGCGCGAACCGGTTGCTGATCGGCATCGGGTGGACCCTCGTCGTGTTCGTCGCGTGGTATCGCTACCGCCGTCGCGGACAGCGCATCGAGGGCATCACGCTCGAGCGCACGCACTCCGTCGAGATCTCGTTCCTCGCCGTCGCGACCGCGTACTCGCTGACCCTGCCGCTCAAGTCGTCGATCACCCTCGTCGACGCCGCGATCCTCGTCGGCATCTTCATCCTCTACACGATCCGCATCTCGAAGGCGCCCGCGGAGGAACCACACCTCGTCGGCCCGGCGAGATGGATTGGCGGCTTCTCCACTCGCGGCAGGCGGTCGTCCGTCGTCGGGCTGTTCCTCCTCGCCGCCGCGGTCATCCTCCTGTGCGCCGAGCACTTCGCTGAGGCTCTCGTCGAGACCGGCGCCGGCCTCGGCATCGGGGAGTTCTTCCTCGTGCAGTGGCTCGCCCCGCTCGCGTCGGAAGCGCCCGAATTGCTCGTCGCGCTGCTGTACGCGTGGCGGCTGAACACCAACGCGGGCCTCGGCACGCTCGTGTCGTCGAAGGTGAACCAGTGGACGCTGCTGGTCGGCACGTTGCCGATCGCGTTCGCGATCTCGTCGTCGAGCCTGCACGGACTGCCGATCATCGACCGCCAGCAGGACGAGCTCTTCCTCACCGCGGCGCAGTCGCTGTTCGCCGTCGCGGTGTTGCTCAACCTCACCATGTCGGTGCGCGAAGCGGGCTTCCTGTTCGTGTTGTTCTGGGCGCAGTTCATCGCGGGCGCGGTCGTGCCGGAGGAGCACCACAGCTTCGAGCTGCGGTTGTTTGCGGTGGCCTACCTCGTGCTCGCCGCGTGGTTGCTGGTCGGCGGCAGGCGGCGGATACCGAGGCTGTTGCGCGACGGGTTCCGCGAGCCGTACGACGTGCTGGTGATCGAGGATGACGGCACGGGGGCGATACGCGGGACCCACGCATGAGCCAGGCGGAGCGGTCGCCGTTCTCGCGGGCGGCTGCGCTCGAGCGCCTGGGTAGCGAGCAGTTCGACGTCCTCGTCATCGGGGGCGGCATCACCGGCGCGGGTGTCGCGCTCGACGCCGCGGCGCGCGGCTTGCGCACCGCGGTGGTGGAGGGACGCGACTGGGCCGCTGGCACGTCGTCGAAGTCGTCGAAGCTGGTGCATGGCGGCCTGCGGTACCTCCAACAGAAGGAGTACCGGCTCGTCTACGAGAACCTGTACGAGCGCCAGCGGCTGATCGAGAACGCGCCGCACCTCGTGTCGCCGTTGCCGTTCCTGATCCCGCTGTTCGGCAAGCAGGGCACGGTGAACAAGGCAGTCGCGAAGGCGTATCGCACCGCGCTGTGGTTGTACGACCTGACGGGCGGCGTGCGCATCGGGCACCGCCACCGCCGCATGAGCCACGACGAGGCGCTGAAGCACCTCCCTACGTTGCGGACCGACCTGCTCGCCGCCGCCTTCCTCTACTGGGACGCGCAGACCGACGACGCGCGTCTCACGCTCGCCATAGTCCGCACCGCGGTCGTCGAGCACGGCGCCGTCGCCGCGAACTACTCGCCGGTCAAGGAGATCCTGCACGGGCCGGGTGGCGAGGCAACCGGCGCGCGCCTCGCCGAGGGCACCGTCGTCCGGGCGCGCGTGATCGTGAACGCCGCGGGCGTGTGGACCGACGACGTGCGCGAGCTCGACGAGGGTGAGCACCCCGACTCGCTGCGACCCGCGAAGGGCATCCACCTCACGGTGCCGGCGGCGAAGCTGCCGTGCGACATCGCCGCCGTGGTTCCGGTGCCGCGTGACCGGCGCTCGATCTTCGTGGTGCCGTGGGGCGAGCACACCTACATCGGCACGACCGACACCGAGTATCACGGCACGCTCGACGACCCGCAGGTCACGCCGGAGGACGTCGACTACGTGCTCGGCGCGATCAACACGTGGGTGACCGACCCGATCCGGCCGGAAGACGTCACCGGCTCGTGGGCAGGTCTGCGCCCACTCGTGAAGGGTGAGGCGAAGGAACGAACGGCCGACCTGTCACGGAGGCACGCGGTCAGCACGTCGCCGTCGGGCGTCGTCACCATCACCGGGGGCAAGCTGACGACGTACCGCCGCATGGCCGCCGACGCCATCGACGCCGCGAGCGAGGTGCTCGGTCACGGGGTGCGGAAGTCGCCGACGAAGAACCTGCGTATCCGCGGCGCGGTCGGGGTCGACGACCTGCGCAAGCCGGATGCCGCGTCCCGCGCCGGCGTGGACGCGGGCGTGCTCGCGCATCTCGTGCGCCGGTACGGGTCGGAGGCGGGGGCGGTCGCCGACCTGGTGCGCGACGACCCGTCGTTGGGCGAACCACTCGTCCCCGGGCTCCCCTACCTGCGCGCCGAGGCCGTGTTCGCGGCGCGACACGAGATGGCGCACACGCTCGACGACGTCCTCGCCAGGCGCACGCGCGCCCTGCTGCTCGGGCGCGACGCGATGGTTGCTGCCGCGCTCGACGTCGCCAAGCTCGTCGCACTCGAGCTCGGTTGGGACGACGCCGAGATCGCGCGTCAGGTCGAAGACGTCACCGCCATCGCCGAGCACGAACGCACCACGGCCGGCCTCCCCCACACCGCCGCGCCCTCCGTCCGCTAAGACGTTTTTGGGCGCGCTCATGCCGGTATTCCGGCATCAGCGCGCCCAAATCCGGTTCGTTAGAGGCCGACGCGGGCGCAGGCGGCGTCGATGCGGTCGACGGCGGCGCTGAAGGCGGCGGCTTCGACGAGCGGGGCGTTCGGCTTGCCCGCCTTCGGGGCGAAGCCTTCGACCGCGGCGATGTCGGCGGTGAGGTGGGCGAGCTCGGGCGCGCCTGCGGATGCCGCGGTGGCGAAGTCGGCCTTCACCTGACCGGCGGCCCGCACGAGCAGGGGCCCGGACAACGGAGCCGCGCGCCACGTCGGGCATGCGTTCGTGAGCGCCTCGCGTGCCGCGGCGGGCAGCTCGGCGCCAGCGGGCGCAGGCGGGAACACGAGCGCCTTCATCGGCAAGGCGATCGTCGCCACAGCCGCGAGCACCAGCAAGGCCATCGCGGCGCGATGGGCGAGCCCGAGCAGGTTGGGCGGGAGGACGAGCGAGAAGCGCCGCCCACCGACCGCCTGGAGCAGCCCGGCGACGTGGTTCGCGTCGGTGTCGCGACGCGACCAGCGCAGCGTCCGCGCCGCGCCGCCGCCTGCGCCGATGTGCACCCGGCCGCCCCACGGCAGCCGCTGGGCCGTGACCGCGACGACCTGGTCGAGGGGGATGCGCTCGCCGGGGTCGCGCTCGAGGTCGCGCGGCTGCGCCAGCCGGCGGACCCTGGCCCGCAGCGCGGCGCGACGACCGAGCGCGTCGCCGACGATGAGCCCGAGCGGCCCGAGGAGCAGGCCGACGGCTCGACCGACGAGCAGCGGATCGACGCCCCGAACCCGCACCGCCACGAACGAGTTGTCGTGGAGGTGAAGGTCGACGCGACGGATCCCCTCGCGCAGGTCGGGGATGACGCCGACCGGAGGTCCGAGCGGCGGCAGCGGGATGACCGGGCGCTCGACGGGTGGCGGCGGCGCGACCGGCGACGCCTCCATCGGGCCGACGGCGAGCACGCGCATGTCGTCGGCGTCGCTGTGCCTCGCCGCGAGGTCGGACAGCATCGCAACCGCAGAACGGGCTGTATCGGGGTCCGAGGCCTCGCGGCTCTTGGTCGCGACCGCGACCGGCGTGATCACCGCCGTGGCGAGCGCGACGCCACCACCGCGCGGCGCGTCGTCGCCTTCGGCCGTGAGAACCCTCCGCTCCGCGACCGGGGTCGCGAGTGTGGGGTCGTCGTCACACACACACCGGCCGGTTGCCCGGTTCCGCAGTCGTCCGCACCGCTCGCAGAACAACGCCGCCTCCTGAGGTAGAGCGCTCTCTCCGTATCGGCACGAGGGCCAAGGGGCTGTAGTCCCCTCGACCTAGTGCGTCATCCCTACCGCTATTCAGCCGACCAGGGAGCAGGTGACGTCGACGGTGGTCGCCGCCGTAGCCATCCGTTGCGCGTCCTGAACCGCTGCGAGCTCGGGCGGGAGCGACAGCACGGCCTGCATGTACGACAGCGCGCGGGCGGCGTCGACGAAACGCGTGTCGGCCGCGGCGGCACGATCCATGTCGGCGCGCATGTCGTCGACGGCGTCCTTCACCCGATCGCGGCTGGGCTGGCCCTGCGACGTGCCCATCGCATTCCACGGCCCGCACGCGCGGGTCGCGGCGGCGACGGCGGGCGTCGCCGTGCCCTCCAGCGGGTCGGGATCGGCGGCGAACGTGGTCGTGATCGCGACGGCGATGCCGACGAGCATGGCCACCGCGACGGCGGCGGTGACGGCGCGGGTCGCGTAATAGGTCACCCGCCCGAGCGCGCCGACGGGCCGCACCTCGACGCGGTCGCCGGCGAGGCGAGTGGCGAGGTCGACGACGTCGGCGCCACTCGTCACGGCAGCCCGTGACCGGAACGTGTGGCGCTCGCCGCCAGCATCCACCGTCACGACGGCACCATCCACGCGGTGGCGGACATGGACGCGCTCGATCGACGCGGCCGGCACGGTGACCGGCTCGCCGGTGTGACCCGGCACGACGTCGTCCGCCTTGCGCTCGATCGCGCGGCGGGCGGCACGGCGGCGGATGACCCGCCGGCCGAAGACCCGTCCGGCCCCCGAGCCGACGAGCCCCCCGAAGAGCAGGCCGAGGATGCCGCCGACGGTCTCGGGGTTGGCCCCGCGCAACGGCGTGACGACGAGCCGATCCTCGTATGCGGCCACGTCGTGCAGGCGCTCGTGGCGCCCGGAGACGTCCCGGGCGACGCCGATGAGCACGGGCTGGCTTGGCTCGGGCTCGCCACCCGTCGCGGGCGACGGCGATTCGGCGACGACGGCGCGAAACGCCGCCACGGGAACGCGATGCTCGACGGCCAGCGCCTCTCGCCGGGACATGGTCGAGCATCGGCATGCGCGGCGGCCGTCTGTAGTGTGCGGCCCGATGCCCCGCCGGACGCCCGTGAATCCGATGCCGCTCGCCGCGGGCGATGTCACCGAGCGCTTCGTGACCACACCCGTCGACGGCGCGTTCGTCGACCGGCTTCGCGATGTCTGTGCCGACGTCGTCGTCGACGAAGCCGAGCGCAACGAGGCGGCGCGCGACTGGTGGCCCATCGCGATGGTCTGGGCGCGCGACGGCGTGGTGCCAGCCCGAGCCGGCGTGATCGCGCGGCCCGCGTCGACCAGCGAGGTCTCCGCGGTGGTCGCCGCATGCAACGAGGCGAGGGTCGCCGTCACCCCTGCCGCAGGACGCAGCGGCGTGTGCGGCGCGGCCATTCCCATCTTCGGTGGCGTCGTGCTCGACCTCACGGCGATGTCGGGGATCGTGGCCGTCGACCAGGAGTCGCTCCTCGTCGACGTGTTGCCCGGCACGTGGGGCGACGACTTCGAGGCGGCCCTGCGCGCCGACCACGAGCTCACGCTCGGGCACTGGCCGCAGTCGATCGAGCTGTCGACCGTGGGTGGTTGGGTGGCCTGCCGGTCGGCGGGCCAGTACTCGACGCGCTACGGGAAAATCGAGGACATGGTCGTCGGCCTGGAGGTCGTCCTCGCCGACGGGTCGGTGATCCGGACGGGTGGCAACGCGCCGCGGTCGGCCACAGGGCCCGACCTTGGCGGTCTCCTCGTCGGGAGCGAAGGCACGCTCGGCGTGGTCACCGAGGTGCGCCTGCGCGTGCATCCCGTCCCCGCGGCCGAGCGCCGCGCCGCGTACTCCTTCGGTTCGTTCGTCGAGGGGCTCGACGCGTGCCGGCGCATCCTCCGCCGGGGGGCGACGCCCGCGGTGCTGCGTCTCTACGACCACCGCGAGTCGCGCCGCAGCTTCGACATCGAGAACGGCAATGCGCTCATCGTCCTCGACGAAGGCGACCCCGCGGTCGTCGACGCGGTGATGGCGATCGTCTCCGACGAGTGTGCGACCGCCGAGCGGCTCGACGACGAGCTCGTCGAGCGGTGGCTGCACCACCGCAACAACGTCTCCGGCCTCGCGGAGGCGATCAACCGCGACGTCGTCGTCGACACGTGCGAGGTCGCGGCGAGGTGGTCGGCGCTGCCTGCGTTGTACGAAGCCGCCATCGACGCGGTCAAGGCGGTGCCGGGGTCTTGGGTGTGCTCGGCGCACCAGTCGCACGCCTACACCGACGGCGCGTGCCTCTACTTCACGTTCGCGGGACAACGTGAAGGCGACGCCGACGGCTACTACTCGGAGGCGTGGCGTGCGGTGACGGAGGCGACCATCGCGGCGGGCGGCGCGATCAGCCACCACCACGGCATCGGCCTGAACCGCGGCGGCTACCTGCGAGCGTCGCTCGGCCCTGCGTTCGAGACGCTCGTCGCCGTCAAGCGGGCGCTCGACCCGAACGGGATCCTCAACCCCGGCAAGCTCGGGCTGCCGTCGCCGTTCGGAGACGAGGCACCGTGGCGATGAGCGAGGCCGGGGTCGACCGCGTCGCGCTCGCACGCGGTGTCGCAGTGATCGTGGCCATCCTCGTGCCGCCCGTCGTGTTCGTGCGGGCGATGCTCGGCAGCGAGAGCGAGTCGCCGTTGTGGACGCTGATCCCTCTGGCGTTCGTGCTGGGCTTCACGATCGGAGGGATCGCCGCTGCGCGCCGGGCGCCGGTCGCACCCGTGAAGCACGCTGCGCTCGCGGGGGCGATCGCGT